>CAYYWP010000271.1:0-5357 GCA_964475125.1 uncultured Binatia bacterium (SeqCode)
GGCTCGCGTTGCGGCCCGGCTCTCCCCGCAGATCCCGAGCCGGTCGAAGGGCCGCTGGCTCAGGACAATCCCTGAGCCCGTCGGAGGGCGAGCTGGCATGCGTTGCGGCCCAGCACTCCCCGCTCATCCCGAGCCCGTCGACGGGCCGAGGGCTCAGGACAAGTCCTGAGCCCGTCGGAGGCGAGCCAACACGCGTTGCGGCCTAGCACTCCCCGCTCATCCTGAGCCCGTCGAAGGATGAGCGCGGCCTTTCTCAACAGCCTCTCAACCTGATAGCCGCCTGCCTCGCTCCCTCGAGTCGTTCAAGTTGAACACCGTGCAGCACCCGGGGTGGGTGCCGTCGGTGCCGGCCATGACTGATGCTGAGATCGCCGCGACATTGCGCGATGCGGTTAGCTACTCATGCCGGTCCCCGACCCCGTCACGGTCTACCTATTGTTTACTGGTATCAGGACTGGGACGCGTTTTCAGCCGTTCCAGATTTCCACCCCGAGAGATCTCGGTTCCTCCATACTGATCTACCAATACGAGCATATCTACAGTACCTATCTGGTCTGAAAACCGCCAGATAAAACCATAAATACCGCCGGCGACATCAACTAGCTCAGGGCCACTGAAGATGCTCGAGTTGAAGTGCAACTGCTGACCTGATCGGTAAACTTCTTCTCTGGCGAGCCTCTCGGCTTCATCCCGAGAGATGGGCTTCGCAGTCATATACAAAAGCGCCCAGCTCCCGAGAAGCATCACTAGTATAGCACCAATCACTCAAACTGCCACTCTTAACATCCGATCCCCTTATCTGGCATCCCACTTACAGCGGTCCGACCCAATTCGGTCGTCGGCTGTTGGGAATCGTTATCGCGATATTTCGGGCCCTACAATTGATTTCTAAGGCGTCCTCTCATGCCTTCACCAGCGTAGCTTCGCGGCGGTCCGGCCCGTCGACGGCCACCTTTGACCTACGCCGTCCGATTCCAATTCCCTCTCTGGCGCTCTAATCCCAACCCGGTGTGGTCGCCGAAGAAGTCGAATTGCCCCAGTTGCCCTGAAACCACTCGATAAGCGCTCCGTTCAAACCCACGTAGCCGCCGTCGATAATCCCCCTCCTTCCGGTTCCATAATCCATTCGTCCGTTGAGATAGATCGAATGAATCGCACGTCCCGTTCTGTCGTAGAACACAGCGCCCCAGCGTACATCCGGCGGATACTCAATTGCGCTCAGTCTGGAATCGTCAATGGCCTTAACCAAGCTGTTCTTGAGTTTGTCATCTACTTCCACCTGCCGGTTGAACTTGGCGGTTCGGTCCAACAGCTCGGGCGTCAACGCCGCGATCGTTGCGATTTCGTATGGGACAAACAGGATCCTCGTCGCTTCGATCTTGCCGTTAAGCAAATCGCGCCTGATATCCCGTAAGGACGCCTCAACTCTCGAGACGTTCGCCTCTTCGGTCGTAGTAGTTTGCTCCGGCTCTGCACATCGTCCATTCTGCACCGGGGACACGACGTTGCTTCCGCCACGTGCGATGAGCACGACGTGGTTCGACGGCGCGTCCAGGTCTCGGCTCAAGACGGCGACGAGCTGGCCGGGGCCGCTAAACGGAAGCGAGAGCTCCGAGGCCGACGTGCCCGGCACGGCACATCCGAGCCCGGCGCGCCCATCCTCGCCTACGGACACGATCAACGCCCGAGCCGGTGCCGTGCTCGCCGCCGCCTGCCAGGCCAGCACTGCGAGAAGGACCGTGCACAACCGGCGCATTGTGAACAGATCTATAATACCCTCGCCTCGGAGGCGAAGGGTTGTCGTGGGCCCTGTGTGCCGGGGCCCCATGCCATGAGGATATAGGGCGAGCCGCGAGCGCGGGGTCGATGGTCTCACCGAGCTCGAGGTCGCTGAGGCGGTCTTCATGACTCTGCCCCGGCGATTACGCGCTGCCCCATCTGCGGGAGCGCGACGATCAACCGCGTGCGCAAGACCGTTAAGCGCGTGCGTCGGTCGTGTCTACGTCGTCCCTAGGTTCACCTCCTGGGAATGCGCGGCTTGCGACGAGCGCATTTACGACCACGCCGTCATGCGCCAGATCCAGGTGCGGTCGCCTGCGTATCAGAATGCGCAACGCGCTGCGGCGGTTGGCAGTCTGTTGAAAGAAACGTGTTCCGCTCACCCTTCGACTGGCTCAGGGTGAGCGGAACACGTTGCGGCACAGGCACTTCCCGCTCATCCTTCGACCCTTCGACGGGTTCAGGGCTCAGGGCATGTTTTGAGCCCGTCGAAAGGTGAGCGGAACCCCTCACGCTGCACCGTCGAAAGCATGGGAGAGGGGTCTTTCAGCATCCACCTACGTGCCGGGGCGGCGGGGGGAGCGGCCGGTGGCGCGGGTGTAGAGCTGGTAGCCGAGCCAGCGCAGGGGCTCGGGGGGGATGTAGGGGAGGCGGCGCTGGTAGAAGGGGAGATCGCGCCAGGGCGCGTGGTCGCCGGCGTAGAGGTCGGCGAGCACGCAGCCGGCGAGGGCGGCGAGGGTGAGGCCGTGGCCGCTGTAGCCGACGGCGTAATAGATGTTGCGATGGGCGCCGGTGACGCCCATCGAGCAGACGCGGTCGTAGGTGATGCCGAGCGTGCCGCTCCAGCGGTGGGTGATCGGCGCGTCTTCGGCCGGCGGGAAATAGTACCCCAGTCGCTGTTCGATGGCGCCGAAGGCACGGCCGAGGCGCGTCGGGTCGGGTCCGACGGGTGAGCCGCCGAAATAATAGTCGTAGGCGTGGTTGCCGCCGCCGCCGAAGAGCAGTCGACCGCCCGGGGTGCGACAGCCGTAGGCGATGCGGTCGAGGTCGTCGGTGAAGCCTTCGAAGCCCTCTTGCTCGCCCCAGCCGAGCGCCGCCCACTGCGCGGCGGAGAGCGGCGCGGTGGCGAGGACGTGCGAATGGAGCGGCAGAATGCCGGCGCGAAAGTAACCGAGCAGCGGCGTATAGGCGTCGGTGGCGAGCACGGCGGTGGCGGCGCGGACGTGGCCGGCCGGAAGGGTCAGCGCGATCGAGGCGCCTGCCTCGACGCGCAGCACTGGCGTCTGTTCGTAGATCGCCACCCCGCGCGCCAGCAGCGGGGCGCGCAAGCCGCGCACCAGAGCCGCGGCGTTGATGCGCCCCGCCGTCGGGTCGAGGGCGGCGCCATGGGCGCCGACCGCGCCGCTGGCGGCGCCGGACAGCCAGCGCACGGAGATGCCCCAGGCGCGATCGCGCTCGATGCGCGCCTGCGCCGCCTCGGCGGCGCGCGCGGTGGTGTAGATCTGCAGGCAGCCGTGGCGGGCAAAGCCGGTCGGCAGCGTCGCCTGGGCGGCGAGCTGCTCGACGATGTCGATGCCGCGCCGCGTCGCGGCGTAGACGCGCAGCGCCGGCTCGGGTTCGCCGGGGTCGACGCCGGCGATGCCGTTCAGCACCTGGCCGCCGTTGCGGCCGCTGGCGCCGTTGGCCAGGGTCTTGGCTTCCAGCAGGACGATGCGGCGGTCCGGAAAGCGCTGGCTGAGATGCCAGGCGGTGGAGACGCCGGTGAGGCCGGCGCCGATGATCGCCACGTCGGCCGATAGATTCCCGCTCGCCGGCGGCAGCGCTTCGTACGGCGGCAGCTCACTGAGCCAGCAGGAGCCATTGTCGTCGAGCCGATCGGGCCGCACGCGCGAGCTTTACACGACCGGGGGGCAAAGGGCATCCTGCGCGTGGAGGTGCCCGTGGCCCTCAGCACCCGCGTTCGGCTCTGCCTCAAAGACCTCTACCAGCAGGACATCGTCGAGATGATCGAGCGCGAAACGCGGCGCTACGAGGTGCACTCGATCGAGCACCCCGACCATCCCGACTTCGCCCGCGCCTATCAGATCCTCTGGGAGGCCTTCGGCCCGGCGGGCGAGATGGAGCCCGAGCACGCCATCCGCCGCTTTCTGGTCGAAGACGCCTTCGAGCCGCTGCCCTCCGGCACCTTCATCCGCTACTTCCTGCTCATCGCCAAGGACCGCGAGGGCAACCTGCGCGGCGTGCGCGACGGCTCGGTGATCTACAACCCGGCCTGGACCCCCGACCTGTGCACGGTCTACCTGTCGCACATCTTCATGCTGCCGCAGGCGCGCGGCACCGTGCTGACCTACTGGCTGCGCATCGCGCCGGTCGAGCTCGCCGTGGAGTACCTCTTTCTGCTGCAACTGCGCGGCCTGCTCAAGCTGCCGCTGCCCGACCAGCCGAGCAAGTACTTCGGCGTCCAGCTCAATCTGGCCGCAGAGATGGAGTATTTCTCGCCCGACGACCGGCTGTCGTTGCAACGCATCCTGTTCTACGGCCGCGGCGGCTTCGACGTCATCGATCCGCGCCACTTCCCGTACCGCCAGCCCGATTTCCGCGACCCGGCGGTGATCCAAACCTCCGGCAACCGGCCGGTGCCGTTCATGCTGCTGCTGCGCCGCATGGGCCGCGAGCGCCAGGCGCGCCTGCCGATCGAGGAGGCGCGCAGCACCATGCGGCTGCTGTACGACGAGTTCGCCTGCTTCTGCACGCCCGAGTTCCTGCAGAACAGCCTGGACATCGTCCAGCAGCGACTCGACGAGCGGCGGGCCAAGGGCAAGACCGATGTCGCGCTGCTGCCGCTGCCCACCGGGGCGAAGAACCTGCACCGGCTGAAGCGCCTGTTTCGCTACGACATCTACCGCCGCTACTATCCGGACGCCGCCGGGACGGAAGCCTATCTGGAGCGCATCAAGCCGCTGCTCGGAGCGAATCCGCACTGGTTCGACGAACGGATTGCGATCCTAGCCGGCGAGCTGGCGCGGACCCCGCATTACGTCTACGGCTCGCGCGACCATCGCTACGAGGTCGAGGCCATTCCGCCCCTGCTCGCCGAGTCCGATGAGCCGGCGGGCGGCGGCGAAGCGGTCTTGCACGGCGCCAAGCCCTCTGCCACAAGCGCCGGACCAACCGCCGGCGAGGCGCTGGCGGGCGGGTCAGGGGGGAAACGCGACTGACCAATCGAGCGACCACGCCGGACGGTGACGGGCAGGCCCCGGTCATCGCGCTGGAGAACGTGCACAAGCGCTTCGGCTCGTTCGTGGCGGTGGAGTGCGCCAACTTCGACATCCCGCGCGGCGAGTTCTTCTCCATGCTCGGCCCGTCCGGCTGCGGCAAGACCACGATGCTGCGCATGATCGCCGGCTTCGAACAGGTCACCAGCGGCCGCATTCGCCTCGATGGGGTCGACGTCTCCGCCGTGCCGCCGTACCGGCGCAACGTCAACACGGTCTTCCAGCAGTACGCCCTGTTCCCGCACCTCAACGTGCGCGACAACGTCGCCTTCGGCCTGCGCATCATGGGCATCGTGGAGCGCG
>CAYYWP010000272.1:0-5354 GCA_964475125.1 uncultured Binatia bacterium (SeqCode)
TTCGGCATCCTGCTGACTAGCTAGAGGATCTTGTAGCGCTCGCACATGGCCGAAAAGCGAGCCGCGGTTGGCCCATCGAGCAAGTCGAGATTGTCGCGGATCAACGGAGCGAGGGTCTCGCGCAGCGCTGGGCCGCGAACCATCCACTGAAAATAGGCCCGGCCGCCATGCGTGTACGGCCCGTAGAGCTTGCTTCCTGGCAGCGACCGCTCGAGCCACCGGAAGAGTTGCTCGTGTCTGCTATGCATCCGCAGTGTGACGTGAGGTTGTCGTCCATCGCCACCGAAATGCCCTTCACCAACCAAGAGACCGAGTAGGAAGCCCACTGAGCGATCGTCGAGGGTCACGCCCAGCCTGTATCAGCACCGGTGTTTCACCGTCAAGTTTAACGTGGAACATGGAGGTTGTTTCACCGTACGGTTTCACGTGCAACGGAATCGCATTGGCCCTAGTCATGGTGAGGGGATTTGTGCTAGCACCGCGTTCGTTCCAATAGCCTAGAGCAGCGGCGTGGCACCTATCATCTGTGTCGCCAATCAGAAGGGCGGCGTCGGCAAGACCACGACTGCCGTGAATCTCGCTGCCAGCCTGGCGCTGCATGGGCGAAGGGTGTTGCTGGTCGACTTGGATCCCCAGGCAAGCGCGACGAGTGGCTTGGGCATGCGGGAGGCGGCTCAGGACGGGACCACTTACGACGTTCTGATAGGCGAGCGGCCGGCCGCCGACGTGACGCGCGAGACTCAAGTGCCCGGCTTGTACCTCGTCCCAGCACACCGTGATCTGGTAGGAGCCGAGGTCGAATTGGTCGCGATGGAACGGCGCGAGTTCCGCCTCGCTGAGGCGCTCAAGACAGTTCGCGACAGCTATGACCTCACCATCATCGACTGTCCGCCATCGCTTGGGCTGCTAACACTGAACGGCTTGACTGCAGCCGACTACGTTCTCATTCCGCTCCAGTGTGAGTACTACGCCCTCGAGGGCCTCTCAGCGCTGCTCGAGACCGTTGAGCTGATCCGGGGTCGGCTCAATCCGTTGCTGCGCGTCGGTGGAATAGTCCTCACCATGTTCGACACGCGTAACAGCCTCTCCCACCAGGTGGCGGACGAAGTCCGCAGCCACATGTCGGCGCGAGTCCTCGGCACCGTCATTCCCCGCAACGTGCGATTGAGCGAATCGCCGAGCCACGGGATGCCGGTGGTTCGGTATGACCCGACCTCGAAAGGCTCTCAAGCGTACATGGATCTCGCCAGGGAGCTGATCGAGCGCTTCAGTCTGGCCCCGAGCGCTGCGACGGCGCCACAGAGTTGAACTCGGTTCGAGCAACCACGGAGGTGGTGGTATGGATGTGCGCAAGCGTGGTTTGGGGCGCGGCCTGGGCGCGCTGATCCCGGAGGCGGCTACTGTGCCGGCCGTGACGGAGAAGGCGTCTGTATTCCTCGCACCTATCGACGGAATCGAGCCCAACCCTTACCAGCCACGCGGGGCATTCGATGAGGCTGGCATAGAGGAGTTGGCAGCCTCGATCCGGGAAAAGGGCCTCCTGCAGGCACTTCTCGTTCGGCGAAGCGGCACGGGCTACCAACTCATCGCTGGTGAGAGGCGTTTCCGTGCCGCGCAGCGGGTCGGGTTGACTCAAGTGCCAGTCACCGTCCGCGATGCCGACGATCGCGAGTCCCTCGAGCTCGCGCTCATCGAGAATCTGCAGCGTGAGAACCTCAATCCCATGGAAGAGGCGAGAGCCTTCCGGCGACTGAGCGATGAGTTCCAGCTGTCACAGGAAGAAATAGCGCTGCAAACTGGCAAAAGCCGTTCTACCATAGCAAACAGCGTGAGGCTGCTCCAGTTACCAGTAGAGATCCAAGGGCAGCTCGAGGCCGGGGTGCTGTCGGCTGGGCACGCGCGGAGTCTCCTGGGGCTGGAAGGGGCGTCGGCACAGATCGAGGCGGCGCGCGAGATCGGGCGCCGGCAGCTTTCGGTCCGCGATACCGAAAAGCTCGTCCGCGATCGCGCCGAACCACCGGTGGTAGACATCGAGCGGCAGGCCGTCGAGGCGCAACTGAGCAAGGCGCTCGCGACGCGCGTCCATCTTCGCCATCGCCGCGACGGGTCCGGTCGCATCGTGATCGAGTACTACTCGCTCGATGAGCTGAGCGGGCTGCTCGAGCGACTCGGCAGCAGCGCGGCATCGCGCGCCCCGTTTTGACAGCCCGGCGCGGGGGCTGCTATACGCCACGCGTTCCATTCCACACGTCAAGACCCGGCGCGACAACAGGAGAAGACCATGGCCTTGTTCGTGAAAGAGGACAAGACGCAGAAGTCTGACGACGCGCTGCCTACCGCGCAGACGCCGTCGATCCTGACGCCGTCGAGTGCGCGCGAGGTGCAGGCCCATTTGGGGGTGGGGAGTCGGGTCGAGGGAAAGCTAACGTTCGAGGGCAGCGTTCGCGTCGATGGCCAGATCGAGGGCGAGATCAGCGCGCAGGACACCGTCATCATCGGCGAGGGCGCGGAGCTCACGGCGCAAATTACCGCCAACGTGATCATCGTGCACGGTCGCGTCACCGGTGACCTGACGGCGCGCAAGCGCGTCGAGTTGAAAGCGCCGGCGGCCTTGACTGGCAACGTCTCGACGCCGAGCCTCGTGATCCATGAAGGCGTCGCCTTCGAGGGCCACTGCACGATGGGCGGAGCCGCAGCGGGTCGCGGCGAGCGGGCGGACAAGCGCATCGCGCTCTTCCCCGCCGAGGAACGGGCTGCCCGCCGATCATCGGAGGCCGCTGGATAGGCCCTCGGCTCGCTGCGTTGCCGGGAAACCCAGCGCCGCACCGAGCAGCGCCACGCACAACAGCGGTGTGGCGCACGCCTGAGGGCGGCGCGCCACCACGACGATGGAGCTCTTTCCCAATTACACCATCTTCATCCAGGTCGGCCTGTTCATCATCTTCTGGCTGGTCTTCAAGCGCGTCGTGGTCGGACCGGTGTTCGCCGCACTCGCCGAGCGCGAGCAGCGCACCGTGCAGGCCGAGCAGGGCGCCAAGGCGCAGGCCGCTGCCACGGCGGAGACACAGGCTCGTTACGAGGAACGCTTGCACGAGCAACGGCTGCACATGGCCCAGGAGGCCGAGACGGCGCGGCGCGCGGCGATCGAAGCGGCCAATGAGGAGATCGCCGCTGCGCGGGCTCGCATCCTGCACGATCTCGCCCACCGTCGCGCGCAGGTCGCCGCGCAAGTCGCCGAGGCGCGCCGCGTTCTCGGCGGCGAGGCCGACGCCGTGGCTGGCGAAATGCTCGCTCGCGTCGGCGGCGGACACCGCGCATGATCCGACGCGGTGCCGGTCTCGCCCTCGCGCTGCTCGTGCCGCTGGCGGCGCTGGCCGATGAGATCGACGAGCATCACCCCCACCCGGGAATTCCCTGGGGCAAGCTGGCGCTGTCGGCCATCAACTTCGCCCTCTTCGTCTACGTGCTGCGGCGCGCCCTGTGGCCGACGCTGCGCAACTGGCTGAGCGAGCGGCGGGCAGCGGTGCGCACCGCCCTCGAGCAGGCCGAGCGGGCGCGGCGCGACGCCGAGGCGTTGCGCGCCGAGTGGCAACACCGCATGGACACCCGCGCCGGCGAGCTGGAGATCATGCTGCAGCAGGCTCGTGCCGACATTGCCGTCGAGCGCGACCGCATCCTGACCGCCGCGCGCGCCACGGCCGAAGCGATCACCCGCGACGCGGAGCGCACCGCTGCCAACGAGCTGCGCCAGGCCCGTGAGCAGCTGCGCGCCGAGCTCGCCGCCGCGGCGTTGGCGATCGCGGAGCGCCAGGCGCCGGCGCGTTTCGGCGCCGCCGATCAGTCGCGCTTCGTCGACGAATTCGTCGCCGAGGTGCGCCGATGATCGTCGGTTCGGTGGCGCGACGTTACGCCAAAGCCGCCTTCGCCGTGGCCGACGAGCAGGGCGTGCTCGAGCAGACCGCGGCCGAGCTGCAGGCACTGCGCGCCCTGGCGCTCGACCCCCAGGTGGCGGATACGTTGGCCAATCCATTGCTTGGCAGCACGGCTCGCGCCGCCATGGCACGCACCATCGCCGACACCCTGGCGCTGAGCCCGACGACGCGCAACTTCCTCTGCTTGCTGGCCGATCACCGCCGGCTCAATCATCTCGCCGGCATCACCACCCAGTTCGAACGCCTGCTTGACGTGCGGTTGAAACGGGTGCGGGCCACAATCAGCTCGGCCGTGCCGCTGAGTGAGGCGCAGCGCCAGTCGATCGTCGCCACGTTCGCGAGCAAGCTCGGGCGGACCGTGCTCGCCGACTACCGCGTCGATGCCGCCCTGCTGGGCGGCGTGGTCGCGGACGTCGAGGGCACCGTATACGACGGCAGCGTGCGCAGTCGGCTGCGCGCCCTGGCCCACAACCTTGCCGGAGGTCGGTCGCTCAGCTAGGCCCGGCATCCGCCCGCTGGTGCGCCGGCGGCCGACGGGTGAGGCGGCAACGCAAGGAGGACGAGAGGACCCATGGAGATCCGTGCGGCGGAAATCAGCGACATCATCAAGCGCCAGATCCAGGAGTACCAGCGCGAGGTCGAAGTGCGCGAGACCGGCCGGGTGCTGTCGACCGGCGACGGCATCGCCCGCATCTACGGTCTCGACAAGGTCGCCGCCGGCGAGCTGCTCGAGTTCCCGCACAACATTTTCGGCTTGGTGCTGAACCTCGAAGAGGACAACGTCGGCGCGGCCATCTTTGGCGAGGCCCAGCAGATCAAGGAGGGCGATGAGGTCCGCCGCACCGGGCGCATCGCCGAAGTGCCGGTTGGCGAGGCCCTGCTCGGACGCGTCGTCGACGCCCTCGGTCAGCCGATCGACGGCAAGGGACCGATCACCACCGCCCACAGCCGCCGCATCGAGCTCAAGGCACCGGGCATCGTCAAGCGCCAACCGGTGAAGGAGCCGCTGCAGACCGGGCTGAAGGCGATCGATTCGATGATCCCGATCGGACGCGGCCAGCGCGAGCTGATCATCGGCGACCGCCAGACCGGCAAGACCGCGGTGGCGATCGACACCATCATCAACCAGAAGGGCGGCGACATGCATTGCATCTATGTCGCCATCGGCCAGAAGCGCTCGACGGTGGCGCAAGTGGTCGACCGCCTGACCCGCTACGGCGCCATGGACTACACCACCGTGGTCGCCGCGACGGCCTCCGACGCCGCCCCGCTGCAATTCATCGCCCCGTACAGCGGCTGCGCCATGGGCGAGTTCTTCCGCGATAGCGGCCGCCACGCCCTGCTGATCTACGACGATCTCTCCAAGCAAGCCGTCGCCTACCGCCAGCTCTCGCTGTTGCTGCGCCGCCCGCCGGGCCGCGA
>CAYYWP010000273.1:0-5260 GCA_964475125.1 uncultured Binatia bacterium (SeqCode)
ACGGGCGGCGCCGCGGCCGGCGCGGCCGGCGACGCCACGCGGGGCACGCCGAGGATCGCCGGTTGCTGCGCCAGGCGGTGTGCGAGCGCCGCCAAGCCGGCGACGGCCGCGATCCCCAGGGCCCCCAGGGCGATGCGGCGCAGCGAGCGCGCCGCCGGTCGCTCGCCGGCCGCCACGTCCTCGACCGAGAGCTCGTACACGCGCACCTTGTCGCTGATGTTCTTGAGCGTCCTCGGTCCGAGGTCGCGAAAGGGGACGCCGAGGCGATTGCGCACGGCGCGATAGACGTCCGCCGACACCGCGATGCGCCCGGGTCGCACCACGCCCTGCAGCCCCGCCGCGACGTGCACCGTGTCGCCGAGGACCTCCGAGCCCGAGCGCACGACGTCGCCGAGGTGCACGCCGATGCGGATCGGCGCCGGGATG
Organism: uncultured Binatia bacterium (SeqCode); assembly: GCA_964475125.1. Taxonomy (GTDB): domain Bacteria; phylum Desulfobacterota; class Binatia; order HRBIN30; family CADEER01; genus CAYYWP01. Next base: position 427 of record CAYYWP010000273.1, read on the forward strand.
GCGGCGGGCGCCGCGCTGGCGAGCTCGGCCTGGATGGCGATCGCCGCCCGCACGGCCTCGACGGCGCTGTCGAACAGGGCGACGAAACACTCGCCGCGGAACACCTCGAGGGTTCCGCCCTGGCGCGGCACGGCAGTGGTGAAGACGTCGCGGATGCGCGCCAGCGCCGCCGTGTTGCGCGACTCGTCCTGCCCGATCAGGCGGCCGACGCCGCTCAGGTCGGCGACCAGCACGCCGTGCATGCGTCGCGAGCCGGACCCGCCGCTCGAGGTGCTGCTCATCGCCCGGCTCACGCACTGTCGAAGCGGTTGCGGATACGGTCCAGGAACGTCGCGCGCGGCTGCGCTTCGTCGCGCCCCCGCGCCTGAGCTGAAAAGCTGGCGCGCTGCGCCTCGAGGCTCGCCTGGCGGGCGGCCATCACCGCCGAGAGGCGATCGGCGATCGCGGGCTGCTCGGCCAGCAGGGCTCGGAACGCGTCGCGGTCGATGGCGTAGCAACTCACCTCGGTGCGGGCGATGCACGAGGCGGTGCGCGGCTCCCCGGTCATCAGCGCCATCTCGCCGAACAATTCGCCGCGCCCCAGCTGCGCCACATCGGCCGTGGCGTCATCGACCTGAACGCGCACTCCGACTTCGCCGCGCTCGACGACGTAGACCGCGTCGCCGGTCATGCCCTGGTGAAAGATCGTCTCTCCGGCCATGAAGTCGAGCCGGCGCATCCGCGCCGCCAGCCGTTCGCAGGCCTCGCTGTCGAGCCCGGCCAGCACCTCGACGTCGCGCAGCACCGCCGAGGGCTCGGCCGGCTGGCCGGTCTGCACGTCGGGGCTCCGCCCTGCCCCAGCCCCCAGCGCCACCCGCAGCGCCGGGAGCGGCAGCTCCAAGCTGGCGCGCCGCGTCGCATACCAGAGCCGGGCCCGCACGTCGCCGGCGATCGCCAGCTCGCGGTCGAACTCCGTCAACCAGTAGCGCACCTCGTAGACGATCGCCCCGTCGGCGAATTCCGCCACCAGGGCGTCGGGCAGCGGGTACTCGAGCACGCCGGGGACGTCGCGGATCGCATCCACCAGGAGCTTGCGCACCAGGCCGGGCGGATGCCGCTCGTGAACGCTGATGCGAATCGACGTCCGATGGGCCCCGCTGGGATGGGAGAGATTCAGCACTTCGCCCAACAGAAGCTGGCTATTCGGCAAGAAGAGCGTGCCGCCGTCCCGGGTGACGACGCGGGTCGAGCGCCAGCCGATCTCCACGATGCGGCCGCTATGGCGCCCGGTCTCGATCCAGTCCCCCTCGCCAAGCGTGCGATCGAGCTGCAAGGCGAGGCCGCCGAAGACGTTGGCAATCGGCGCCTGCAGGGCGAGACCGATGACGGCCGTCAGCACCGCCGAAGTGGCCAGCAGCGGCAAGACGTCGAGCCCGGCCAGGCGCAGGCAGACCATGACCGCAACCGCGGCGACCGCGATCTGCAGCACGTCGCGCAGGATGGACGGCACGGCGACCCGGATCGCCGGGAGCAAGAAGTCGAAGAAAATCAGCCCCGCCAGCCCGACCAGCCCGCAGACCAGGGCGAGGATCGCGCCCAGGTGAAGCACCCGACCGGGGGCATCCAGTTCCGTGGTGGCGGCCCCGACGGCGGCCAGCGCGAGCCCCACGGCCAGCGCCAGGGCGAGCCGCGTCGCGCCGCCGCCCTGCCGGCGCCGACCCGCCAGCAGGTACGGCAGGAAGATGGCAGCCAGCAGCGCCGCCACCGCCCACTCGAGCACCACACGGGACGACGACCAGTCGATCACGAAGGCGATGCTAGCGTGACTGCGGAACCGCGAGCAACGCTCGTCGATGGCCGGCCTCAGACGGGTCGCCGAGACATCGGGATGAGGTGGAATCGTCGCCCCAGCGATCGAGTCGAACCTCCCCTGAACCCTTCTTAGGTCAGGAGGGAGAAAATCCGGCGCCGAAGCGGCCCGCCGGGGGTGATGTTCAGCGCGCCGCGTCTGTGGTCTGTTGCGGCGCGTGAGCTCCGATCTCTCCGTGCTGTTGCGTCAGGCGCGCGAGGCGTTGCGCCCGCTCGCCGAACGCATCCCGGCCGCCGCCCGGGGGCTCGATCTGCTCGAGCGCGACCTGCTGCCGCGTTCGGCCGGCGGCGATATGTACGTGATCGCCGGCATCGTCGGCCCGAACAACGCCGGCAAGTCCGCTCTGTTCAATGCCCTGGTCGGACGCCAGCTCAGCCCCTCGGCGCCTGCCGGCGGCGCCACCCGGCGCTTGGTCGGCGCGGCGCACCCGGCGCTGGTCGGACAGCTACAGGCCGAGCCGACGCTGGCGCGCTTTCGCTTGCGCCCGCACGCCGAGGCGGGCGATCTGCCACTCACCCCGGCGCAGCATCCCGCCGAGTTGCTGCTCGCCGAGGACGTAACCCTGCCGCGCGGCTTGCTGCTGATCGACACGCCCGACTTCGACAGCATCCTCGCCGACAACCGCGTCGCCAGCGAATCGCTGCTCGCGGTCGCCGACCTGATCATCGTCATCGTCACCAGGCACTCCTACCAGAACAAGGCGGTGGTGGAGTTCCTGCACCGTTGGCTGCGCCACGGCCGGCCCTGGATGTTGGTTTACAATGAGGCCGGCGACGCGCCGGTGGCGCGCGGCCACCTCGCCAAGCTGAGCGGCGACGTCGGCAGCCCGCCGCTGGCCTGCTTCTGGGCGCCGCATAGCCTGGCTGTGCAGCGCGGCGAGGCGGCGCTCGACCCGTTACCGCTGGCGGACGGCGAGCCCGCCCCGCGCCTGGGCGAGTGGCTGCGCGACTCCGACCGCCTGGCGCGGGTCAAGGCCGACGCCTTCGGCGCCGCGCTGGCGCGCCTGAGCGATGACCTGCGCGACGCCGCCGCCGCGCTCGCCAGCGCGGCACTGCACGCCAGCGCCGTCCTGCAAGCCGCCGAGGCGCGCGGGCGCGAGGCCGGGATGCGCGTCGCCGCCGCCGCGATGCCGGCGCGGCCGTTCATCGACGCCTGTCGCAACGTGCGCGACCGGCGCAGCAATCCGCTCAGCCGCAGTTGGCGCGCCACACTCCGGCAGGTGCGCCTCGCCATCGAGAGCCTGCCATCGTGGCTGCGCGGGCGCCGGGCCGAGGGCCAGCCGCCGGCCGTGAACCTGCTGGCCATCGAACGCGATGAGCTGGCGCGTGTCTGGCCGGGCTTCTGGGAGGAGCTGGTGCGCGACCTGGGAGGCGAGGCGCGCCACCCGTCTCGACAAAGCGCCGGCGCGGAATTGGCGGCGCTTCTCGACCGCGATCTCACCGCCGCCCGCCGCGACCCGGCCGAATCGGCGGCCGCCGCCGCGCTCGCCATGGATGCCGCCGAGATGGCCGAGTTTCGGGTCGGCTGTGAGCGGCTGATCGAGACAGCGATCGCCGCGCGCGGCTTCGACCTCGACATTCAGGCGGCGGCCGATCTGGCCACGCTGGTTCCCATCGCGCTCGCCGCCGCCGTGATCGTCCACACCGGTGGCCTCGGCTCCGACCTGGCCGCCGTCGGGGGCGGCGCGGTCGGCACCTTCCTGTTCGAAAAGTACGCCCACGTGCTCGGCCGCGGCATCATGGCCGAGGCCCGGCGACACTGGGTGGATGTGCGCGGCGCCCAACTGGCGCGCCTGTTGGTCGACGCGGCCCTGCCCGGCGCGGCCCCGTGCGTACGCGAGGCGGTGAGCAGCGACACGGCGCTGGCCGCCGAGCTCGGGCGCCTGCGCGCCGCGATCTGGAAGGAACGATGAACGCCGCGACGCCGACTAGCCTTGATCGGACAAGAGAAATTCAACGCCGAGGCCCATTCCAGTGCTTCGTGACCTTCGTCGTTTCACGGAATCTCGGCTGAGGGTTAGAAGTCTCCTTCTTCCGAGCTGACCGTGTGCACCATGGGAGAGGAGAGTCGATGACGGATGATCCCGAGTCGCGCCGCGCACTGGAGCGCCTGCGGGCGCGCTTGCGCGACGATCTCGCCCGCGTCGACGGACTGCGCGCCGTTGAGGAGCGTCGCGCCGAGCTCAACCGGCTGCTTGCCGACCTCGATCACCAGCTCCTGCGCCTGCAGCGCGCGCCGGTGATCACCTTGGTCGGCGCCACCGGAGCGGGCAAGTCGACGGTGTTGAACGCGCTGGCGGGACGGCCGATCGCCATCGAGGGCGTCGATCGGCCGACGACGCGCCGGCCGGTGATCTACGCCCCGCACGATGCCGACCTCGGCGAGCTGCTCAGCGAGGCGGTGGAGCGGGCCGGTGCCGGCGACAGTCAGGGCCCGCCGCAGGTGGTGCGCTACGATCCCGGCGGCGCGTGGAGCACGCAGGTGCTGATCGACGCGCCCGACCTGAACAGCATCGACGAGCACCACCGCGCCGTCGTCGCGGCGCTGGCCGAGCGCAGCGACGTCCTCGTCGTCGTCCTCCACCACCAGTCGATCATCGAGACCGCCTCGATCGCCTTCATCGACGAGTTCGCCGGCCGCCGGCATCTGCTGTTCGCGCTCAACCGCGCCGACGAGCTGACCGCCGCGGCCCGCGAGGCGCTGCTGGCGCTGATCGGCGCGCTGGCGGCCGAGCGCTGGCGCGCCCCCGCCGCGCCGGTGCTCGCCATCAGTGCGCGGGCGGCACAGACCCAGGCCGGGGCCGCCGGTTGGACGGAGTTTTGCGCTGCGGTGCGCGATCTGGCGCAGGCCAGCGCCTTGGCCGGTGTGCGCCGGCTGAACGCCCTCGGCACCGCTGCCCGCCTCGCCCGGCTGTTCGACTCGGTGCGGGCCGCCACCGCGGAGGACCTGGCGGCGCTGCCGCTCGAGGCCGCGGCGGGGTTCGAT
>CAYYWP010000274.1:0-5217 GCA_964475125.1 uncultured Binatia bacterium (SeqCode)
GCCGCTCACCCTGAGCCCGTCGAAGGGTGAGCGGCGGGTTTTTCAGCCTCCTGCTCGAGAATGCCCCCCAAACCCAATCGACGATGAGCCAGCGCTCGACCTGATGCAGGCTGACTCTGGGTCCTCTGCGTACTCTGGGTCTCTGCGTTGAGGTCTTGGTCAGATCAAGGTTAGTAGAGCGGCGCGCCGCCGACCGCGGCGTCGTCTTCCTCTTCGCCGACGGCGGCTCCGCCAACCGGCGCGCCGTCGATCGGCGCATTGCCGACCGCCTCGCCACCGACCACGGCGCCGTCGATCGGCGCATCGCCGACGGCTTCGCCGCCCACCACCGCGCCATCGATCGGGGCGTTGCCGACGGCCTCGCCACCGACCACCGCGCCGTCGATCGGCGCATCACCCTCGCCGACCGGGCGTCCGAACACCTCTTGGCCCACCGCCACGCCGGCGGCGAGACACACCACGAGCAGAACGCTGACAACCACTGGCGTCTTCATGCCGTCACCCTACTCCTCCGTACGCCGCAAAGCGATGCGTGGAAAGCCTCTCCGACCATATGCCATATGCGATAAGCCATAAGCGCGGCCGGCGGCGGCGTGTGTCCGCTGTTGCAGCGGGGCGTAAATCCCGCAGGCCACATGACTGCCGCCGGCCGTTCAGAGGCAACCGTACAGGGCGTCGATCAAGGCGGTGGCGCGCGGGTCGATGAGGATGTGCGGGCCGAGCCGGTTGGGCGTGTAGGCGAAGCCGATGCGCGCCTCCGGATCGGCGAAGCCCAGCGCGCCGCCGGCGCCCGGGTGGCCGAAGCTGCGCAGGTTGGGACCGAAGCGGGCCTCGTGGCGGTCCTGCGGCAGCATCACCCCGAGGCCGAACCGCGTCGTGACCTGGAGAACCCGGTCGGGGCCGTGCGATTGCTCGCTGCGCAGCTGCTCGATGCCGGCGCGCTCGAGCACGTGCGCGCCGTCGAGGTCGCCGCCGCGAGCCAGGGCGCCGTAGACGCGCGCCAGGTCGCGCGCCGCGCCGTGGCCATTGGCGCCGGGAATCTCGGCGCGGCGCCACTCCGGCGTGTTCGGCCCGAGCGCGACCGAGGGCGGATTGAGAAACGAACGGGCGGCGATGCCCTGCGGATCGGCGAGGATGATGCGGCCGAAGCTGATGGCGTCCGGGGCCAGCTCATTCATCGGTACGCTCGCCAGGTCGCTCAGCTCGGCGGCGCGGGCGTGCTCCGCCTCCGGCAGGCCGATGTGAAAATCGAGCCCGAGAGGCCGGGCGATCTCCTCGCGGCAGTAGGTGCCGAGGCTGCGCCCATCGATGCGGCGCACGACCTCCCCAACCAGCCAGCCGAAGGTCAGGGTGTGATAGCCGTGCGTGCTGCCCGGCTCCCACCACGGCTCCTCGGCCGCCAGCGCGCTGGTCATGGCGTGCCAATCGTACAGCGCCTCCATCGGCAGCAGCTCGCGCACGGCCGCCAAGCCGGCGCGGTGACTGAGCAGCCAGCGCACGGGAATGCGCGCCTTGCCGCGCGGCGCGAACTCGGGCCAGTAATCGGCCACCGGCGCGTCGAGGTCGAGACGCCCGCGTTCGACCAGCTGGAGGGCGCAGAACGCGACGAAGGCCTTGGTGCAGGAGTAGACGTTGACGATCGTGTCGCGTCGCCACGGCCGCGTGCGTCCCTGGTCGGCCCAGCCACCCCACAAGTCGACCACCGGCCGCCCATCGTGCAGCACGGCGACGGCCGCACCGACTTCGTTGCGGCGCTGAAAATTTGCCTCGAACGCCTCGCGCAGGGGCCGAAAGCGCTCCGCACACTCGCCGTCGATGGGCGTCGGCATGGCGGGCTTATCGCCGATCCGGGGCGCTGCGTCGAGAGCCCACGGAGTGCGCTCAGCCGGCGACGTCCTTGAGCGCCTTGCGCGCCGTGCGGGTGACGACGGTGGTGACTGCCACGGTGGCGATCAATCCGATTGCCAGCACGGCGTAGTAGCCCGTGCCCTTTTCGACCGCCGCGCCGCCGGCCAGCGCGGCGACGTCGCCGGCGAGCTTGCCGTAGTAGACGTACAACAGCGTGCCCGGCAGCATGCCGAGCGAGGCGATCAGATAGTCGGTGAAGCGCACTTGCGTCAGCCCGAGCGCGTAGTTGAGCAGGTTGAAGGGGAAGACCGGCGAGAGGCGGAGCAGGAAGACGATCTTGCGCCCCTGCGCGCCGACGGCCCGGTCGATGGCGGCGAAGCGGGCGTTCCCCGCCAGCCGCTTCTCGATCGCGGCACGCGCCAGGTAGCGCGACACCAAGAAGGCGGCCGAGGAGCCGAGCACGGCGGCGATGAAGACATAGACCACGCCGGCGCCGAGGCCGAAGATGGCGCCTGCCGCCAGGGTCAGCACGGAGCCGGGCAGGAAGGCGACGGCCGCCACCGCGTAGCCGAGAATGAACACCACCGGACCCCAGAAGCCGAGGCCGTTCACCCACTCGGCGAACTGCGGCACGTACCCGCCGCCGATGCGGGCCAGCGCGATCACCACCCCCAGCGCGACGACGCCGATGGCGATCTTGGCGAAGGGAATCTTCGAGGGCGGGGACGCGGGTCCGACGGTGGTCTGCTGCATCGCGGCCATAGGTTTGTCTCCCTATAAGGGACAGATGCTCAATCGCCGGGCGGCGTTTCGCCCTCGATCCAGGCGTAATCGACTTGCCGCCCGTCGACGCGGGTGAAGCGCGGCCGCCACGTCGGCGTGCGCACGAGCAAGAAGGCGCCGCCCCAGAGCGTCGCCGCCTCGGCGGCGGCGAACCCCAGCGCGGCGGACAGGACGGCCTGCGCGACGCCACCGAGCTGGGTCGAGAGGAGCAGGGCCTGAAAGGCCTCGCGCGCCCCCTCGCCAGCGATGGTCGGCGCCAGCAGGGTGCCGAGGATCTGCATGGTCGAGCCGAAGACGATCGGCCAGAAGCGCGCGCCGACGACGCCGATGGCCAGGGCGGTGCAGTAGTACACGACCGCGGTGGTGAAATGGGTGAGGAACTTGCTGAACAGGGCGGCGAACAGCAGTGCGGTCTTGCCGCGATACGCTCCGGCGGCGGCCGTCACGGCGGCCACGCCCGCCCGCATCGCGCCCGGCATCAAGCGCCCACACCGTTCGGCCAGGCGCGTCAGCAGCGCCGGACGGGCGAGGAGCAGCACGACGGCGACACAGACGCCGCCGGCGCCGAGGCCGATCACGGCGGCGAACAGCGGCGCCGCCTGCGGGCGACCGAGCCGACGGGTGAGGTCGACCAGCACGGCGTACCCGAAGGGCAGGGTCAGGACCATGCCGACGAAGAGTCCGGTGACGCCGATGAGCTTTTCCAGCAGCTTGGCCGTCGCGACCCGCGACCACTGGTTCGAATAACGCCCCGCCTCATACAGGGTGTAGCCGTCCAGGCCGAGCGTGCTGGGCAAGAAGGTGCCGACGAAGCGCCCGATCAAGAACGCGGTCAGAATGGCCTGCCAGAACGGATAGCGAATGCCCTGGCCGACCAGCAGCAGATACCAGGCGAAGGCCGAGGCCAGAACCCCGCACGCCTTGATGACCACCGCCAGGCCGCCGAAGAGGACGAACGCGCGCCCGTCGACCTGTGGCAGGTACTGCACGATGGCGTCGTAGATTGGCAGCCGCGCGCCGCCGTCGACTTCGATCGGGTGGCGCAGCAAGGCGATCAGGCCGGCCGCGGTGAACAGCAGCTTGGCGAGGAAGTCGGCGCGCCGACGACTCGCTGCGCTCAGTTTCCGGCGGGCCAGGATGAAGGCAGCGGCGGAGACCACGAGCCAGGCGAGGGCCGGCAGACCCAGGCGGCCGAGCCAGGCATCGCGCAGCAAAGCCGCAAAGGCCGCCGCCGCAATACCGAAGCCGAGCCAAGACCACCAAGGAGGCGGCCTAGTGGCGGAGAAGTCCACGCGAGCTCAGCGACGCCGCGGTGGCAGTGCTCGCTTCGCGCTCCGGCGACGCTCAGGCATTCACGCGCGCCTTTGCCCGCGGCCCGGGAAGCGGCGCCCTCTTGCTGGTGGCGAGTGGAGTCATTTGACCGGTGCGCTCGGGGAGCACGACATAGCCGTAGAACAGTGCCGTGGCGAGCAGGAACGGGATGCGCATCAGCAGAGGACTCAGCCAACCGTCGGCGGGGTCGGCGAGCCCCACGCTCAGCGCGCCGATCACCACCGCGCCGGCGCCGAGCCACGTCAGGCTCTCGATCTTGGCCGCCATGATCAGGACGAAGAAGAAGAACAGAAAGAACTCCTGGCTGGCGCGTGAAACCAGCAGCACGGCGGAGACCATGGCCGTGTCGGTTACCAGCACGGGCGCCTGCATGCGGGCATCGAAGAACGACAGCGCCGGCACGCTGCCGAGGAAGAGGTTCGAGAGGATCGCCAATCCCACCAACACGGCGGTTGGGACCGGTGAAGCCGAGGCCGATTCGAGGAAGCCGACCGCTCCGGTGACGAAGATCAGCCCGTACCGGCAGAGCAAGAAGCGCTGCTTGCGGGCCAGGGCGTCGGCTTCGCGAATCATGGGCGCCCGGCTAGGTAGCAACCCAGGTGCCCTGTGCACAACCGCTGGCCGGCCGCTCGACGACCCGGGGAGCGCGCGATGCGGCCGACACATGGACACGGAAGTGGCAGGGCTGCGTCGGTCACCATCCCGTACCGCGCGCCGCCCACGGCCCGATTTCTCGCGCTTTCCGGCGCCTCACGACCTGTGGTAAGGGTCGCCCGACTGCACAGCGGCCGATTCCAGCGACGGCGAGGGGTGGCAATGCAACAGACGGAAGCCGAAGCCCTAGACGCTCAACTTCGCGACAAAGTCTGGCAGTTCGCTCAGCGCGGCGTGGTGGCGCTGGTGGTCTTTCTCGGCGGCCTATTCCTCGGCTACCAGCTGTGGGGAGATGCCACGGCGCTGCAAGAGAAGGTCGAGGAGCTGACGGACCGGACCCAGAGCCTGATCAAGGAGCGCGACACCGAACGCAGTCGCATCACCCTGATCGAACGCGACAAGAAGGAGCTCGAGCGCCAGCTCGAAGATGCCCGCTCCAAGCTCGCCGCCGCCCGCGCCAACCCCGCGCTCCCGTAGCGTAAGCAGCCATTCTCCACAGGCGGTTAGGGATTAGGCGGTTAGCGGTTAAGGGATCTGAGCTCCGAATCCCCTCAGACGCCAACCGCCTAGCCGCCTAGCACCCTGGCTTGCGCGTCGTTG
>CAYYWP010000275.1:0-5217 GCA_964475125.1 uncultured Binatia bacterium (SeqCode)
GCGTGGAGCCCTCGCTCTCGCAGTGGGTGCCCTCGACGCCGTGAGGGCAGAAGGGGACGGTCCCGGTGGAGAGCGGCGGCGCGGCAGGGCGGGACTGTCCCCTTGTTCCCGGTGGCCAATACCTGAGCCGCGCTCAGCGCGCCCTTGGTCCCGCAAGATGTCGTTGGCGCGCGTGGCTCTCGATACGGGCGCTACGCGCCCTGGTCGGGCCGATCGGGGGGGTGGGGCGTAGCTGAGCTACGCCAGCATGGCCGGCACGCCGCGTGTCGAGCCCACGCGGTCAGTGCGAGGGGTCGAAAGAGGAATCCCTGGCGCATGATTGAGCTTGTGTAGCAGCCCGCGAGAGCTCGATGCCGGCGAAGCGGTATAGGCAGGCAGCAGAGAGGCGTCATCATCCATTTCAGTCCTTCGACGTCCGCTTCAGTGCTTCGACATCCGTGAGTGCATAGCTCGTGCTGCGCCCGCCAGCCGGGTTGCGGACAAGGACGCCCCGCTCGACGAGGGACAGCATGTCGCGCAGTGCCGTGTCCGGAGAGCACTTGGCGAGCTGCGCATATCTGGATGAGGTGAGCTTACCGTCGAAGCCGTCGAGGAGACGATTGAGCACGAGGCGCTGGCGATCGCCGATCGGGACGTCTGCGATTGATTCCCACAAGCGCGCTTTCGCGAGGACGGCGGCGAGCGTGGTTCGGGCGCCGTCGATCGCACGCCCGAGACAGCCGAGAAACCAGTCCATCCAAGGCGTAATGTCCAACGTGCCGTGCTGTGCTTTCTCCAGGATCTCGTAGTAGGCCCCGCGCTCCTGCCGGATCTGCGCCGACATGCTGTAGAAGCGCTGCGGGCTGTTCCCGGAGCGCGCCAGCGCCATGTCGGCGATCGCGCGTGCAATGCGCCCGTTGCCGTCGTCGAACGGATGGATGGTCACGAACCAAAGGTGCGCCAGGCCTGCCTTGAGGACCGGGTCGATTTCGGTCTTCACATTGAACGCCTCGAGGAAAGCTCGCATTTCTTTGTCCAGGGCCTTGGCGGGAGGCGCCTGAAGATGGACGCGCCCTTTTCCGACCGGACCGGAGACGACTTGCATCGGCCCATTGCGATCGTCGCGCCAGGCCGCGGCCTTGATTCTGGTCATGCCGCTGCGCCCGGTGGGGAACAGGGACGCATGCCAGGAGAACAGTCTTTCGGCGGTCAGGGGCTGATCATAATGGCGCGTGGCGTCGAGCATCATCTCGACGATCCCTTCGACGTTACGGTCAGCGGGGCCCGGACCGCCGATATCCATGCCAAGGCGACGGGCAATCGAGGATCGGACGTGTTCCGCGTCGAGTTGCTCCCCTTCGATCTCGCTGCTCTTGAGCACGTCGGCCGTGAGCGTCCGCAGCATGGCTTCCTGGCGCAGAGGAAGGCCCAAGGCCTCCATGTGACCGGTAAGCCTGCCCTGCTCGTAGCGAACCGCCGCCAGCGGTTCGGCAAGACGCTCCCGGCTCCAATTGAACCGGGGCCAGCCCTGGCGCTCGTAGATATACATTCTCCGCATCTCCTGCGGAGGTTGTAGCCTTCAATCGCCGCATCGCGCAAGTTGATCTCCGCATCCAGTGCGGAGAATGAGAAGGGTTAAGCTCCGCGAGCTGTGACCTCCCGCCGCCGACGCCGGAGGACCGCATCAGCATCGACGCCGTGGCGCACCGTGGCTGCGGCCCTGGTGGATATCGAGTCAATCGTCGACGTCCATCGGACGCTCGATCGCAAGCCCATCCGCCGCTGGGCTCAGGCGTTCCCCGAGAGCTTCGACTCGCCCGAGATCGCCGTCGACCCGGAGCGCATCCTTGCGCCGACGCCGGGCCGGCCCGGACCCTCACTACCCCGCCGCGCGGCTCTTGCCCGCATCCATGCGAACGTGCTGTGTGAATGATACGGGCGAGGGACTGACATGTCGCATCCCAATTGCGTGTTGCGGGGTCGCGTGGCCGCGGCGATAGCCCTCGGATCGCTGGGCGTCGCGCTGAGCGGGTGCGGCTCCGGCTCGGATTTCGATGGCAGGCAGGCACTGGAGCTCGAGAAGACCGGGGGGACGTACGCCGCCTCGGGAGGTGTCTTCATGTATCACCTGCGCGCGATCAACCCGGGACCGGACCCGGTGAGCAACGCGCGGGTCGTCGATCAGTTAGCGCCGGAAACGGACATGGGCGCGCTCTTGGTGGAGTTCACCGCGCCCTGGGAGTGTGCCACCGACCTCGAGGCGCTGGAGGTGGTCTGCACGATCGACTCCTTCCCGCCCGGCGCCGCCGATTTCGACCTGGGCGGTTTCTTTACCGATGCGCTCGCCCCCGGCCAAGAGGTCGAGAATCGGGCGACTGTCTCGGCGGACGGGGCGGTGAGCGCGGAGGCCGCCTGGATCAGCACCGTGCTGGCGGAGACCAGCCTGGCTGTCACCAAGAGCGCTCCGCCGACCGCCGCGCCCGGCGAGGTCATCCGCTACGACCTGACCATGACCAACACCGGCGAGACCCTGGCCCTCACTCCCGAGATTCAGGAGTACCTGCCCGACGACACCTTCCCGACCGGTTTCACTGCCCCGCCGGACTGGGAGTGCGGCTTCGTGCCCGTGGGACCGGCGCGGTACATCTGCCAAGGGCCGATTCTCGAGCCGGGGGCAATGGCAGAAATCTCGCTCTCGATACGAATTGCCGCGGATGCGATGCCGGGTACCGTGCTCAGCAATCGCATCGTCGGCTTGGCGCAGAACAGTAGGGTCGGCGTGGAAGCCAACGCCTCGACGGAGATTGTCTCTCCCCCAGCCGGCCCTTGAGACCGCCCCCGTTCCACATGGCGGCCGACGCCGCGTTTGCGCTTGACGGCAGCTCGCCAGGCCGCTAGCAGGGCAATTGCTGCGTTCGGTTGGGAGGAGCGATGCACGCCAACGCCATCATTCGAGTGGTCGCACTGGTCGCCGGCCTGGGCGTCTGCTGGTCGAGCGCGCCGGCGGCGACCATCGACGCGGTGTTCGCCAACAACGGCGCCGACCGCGTCTGCCTCGGCAACGGGTCCGGTGGCTTTTCGAGCTGCATGGATGCGAACCCCGCCGCGGACAACAGCGACGCCGTGGCGGTGGGGGCGCTGAACGCCGATCCATTTCCCGACGCGGTGTTCGCCAACTTCGGCACCGTGCCGAGCGTCGCCTGCCTCGGGGCGCCCGGTGGCGGCTTCGCGAGCTGCGCCGACGTCAGCGCTGACGTCAACCCGAGCACCGGGGTGGCGCTCGACCGGCTGAACGGCGACATCCATCTCGATGCGGTATTCTCGAACCTCAACGCCCGCAACCGCGTCTGCCTCGGTGACGGCTCCGGCGGCTTCACCGGCTGTGCAGACGTCAGCGCCGACGTCAACCCGTCGAACGGCGTCGCCCTCGGCCGGCTGAACGGCGACGCGGCGCCGGATGCGGTGTTCGCCAACATCGGCGTGCCGAATCTGGTCTGTCTCGGCGACGGCATGGGCGGCTTCAGCGGCTGCGCCAATGTCAGCGCCGATACGGCCAACTCGTTTGCCGTCGCGCTGGGCGACGTCGATGGCGATGGCAAGCTGGACGCCGTGTTCGCCGACGACGCGAAGAACCGCGTCTGCTTAGGCGACGGCTCGGGCAGCTTCTCGAGTTGCGCCGACGTCGACTCGCAGACGGGGACGTCACTCGGCGTCGCCCTCGGCCGGCTCGATGCCGACACGACGGTCGATGCCGTGTTCGCCCGCAACGGTGCCACCAACCGCGTCTGCCTGGGCAATGGCATGGGCGGCTTTACCTGCGCCAACGTCAGCGCCGAGGTCGCCGCCTACACCGGCGTCGCGCTCGGGCCCCTGGACACCGACGGTGACCTCGACGCGGTGTTCTCCGTCCTCGGTGCGCCGAACCGCGTGTGTTTGGGCGACGGGATGGGCGGCTTCAGCGGTTGCGCGGATGTGAGCGGCGATACCGACGCCAGCAACGGCGTCGCGCTCGCCATCCGCTTCGTCCCCGCCCCGGCGCCGAGCCTCGGCGCCATCGGCGGGCTACTCGCCCTGGGCGCGATGCTGACCGTCGCCGCGCGCCGCCTGCGCCGCTAGAACCCAACAGCGCGCCAAGGAGACGCGCGCGCTGCGTGTCGCTCGTGCCACCCCCTTTCACCTTCAGGGGCGGCACAAAGCCCGCGCTCACGCTTCGACGGGCCCAGGGCATGTCCCGAGCCCGTCGGTCGAAGGATGAGCGGGAAGTGCCTGTGCCGCTACGAAAGCTTTGGACGGGCCTCGGACGCGCCACTGTTGCTGAAGAAGCGGTCCGCACGCCACCATCTCCGACTCATACTTTTGCCTTTTGCTTTTTGCATTTTCCGAATTCGCCCAACCGCCCTCCGCCCTTCACTCGGCGCAGCCTTCCAGCGCATTGCGCACCGCTCGTACTAGCTCGGCGATGCGCACCGCCCCGTCGCCGTCCTGGTCGTGCGCCGGACAGCTCCCGGCTGATTCCTGCTCGAGCGCGATGTTAACGCCGAGCATCAGTTCGTCGATCATCGCGGCGCCGTCGCCGTTGCAGTCGCCGGTGCAGCTCACGTAGGTGACGGCGTTGCGCAGGCGCAGCGTGGTCGGCGACCCGCCTTCTCCGCACGGAACGAACACCTCGGCCAGCAAGTCGAAGGTACCGGTGGCGCGGCGGAGCTGAGGCAAGCGGGCGATGTTCAGTTGGTTCGTGGTGCCGCTGCCGAAGATCCCCACGGTGCACTCGTTCTCGCAATCCTGCGCCGGCAGGTCGAGGTGCAGCCGCGTCAGCATCCCCGGCATGAAGCAGAAACGCCCGCGCGCATCGAGCAACTGCAGGGAGGGTTTGAGCGGCGCGGGGCGGTAGGAGAACCCGCCCACCGGGATGCCCACCAGGCGCATCGTGCTGGTCGCGCCGTCGATCAGGAAAGAGAGATCGCTCGGTTCGGGTGTGGCGGTCAGCGTCGCCGTCGCGCTGGCGCTGGCGGTGACCGTCTGCGTCGGGCTGGCCGTGGCGGTGCTGGTGTTGGGTGGGACGGGCGTATCAGTCCGGGTGGCAGTCGCGGTATGCGTGTTGCCGGGCGTGGCGGTGTGGCTGGGCGTGGCGCTCAGCGTCGCCGTGGCGGTGTGCGTGCTCGCCGGCGTGCCGGTCTGCGTGACTGTCGCCGTGTGCGTGCTCGCCGGCGTCGCCGTGTGCGTGGCCGTGGCGGTGTG
>CAYYWP010000276.1:0-5148 GCA_964475125.1 uncultured Binatia bacterium (SeqCode)
GCTCGCCGACCGTGCCGAGCAAACGCAGGCGGTCGAGGCGATGCTTGCGCGGCCACTCGGCACCCCACTTCATGAACGAGCGGATGGCGGTGGGCGCGGTGTAGAACACGCTCACGCCGTACTTGTCGATGATCCGCCAGAGGCGGTCGGGCTGCGGCCAGTTCGGTGCGCCTTCGTACATCAGGGTCGTCGCGCCGTTGGCGAGGATGCCGTAGATGGCGTAGCTGTGCCCGGTCACCCAGCCGATGTCGGCGGTGCAGAAGTAGGTATCCTCCTCCTTGAGGTCGAAGACCCACTTGCTGGTGACGTAGGTGTGGACCATGTAGCCGCCGGTGGTGTGCACGACGCCCTTCGGTTTGCCGGTGGTGCCGCTGGTGTAGAGGATGAACAGCGGGTGCTCGGCGTCGAGTGGCGCGCAGGCGCCGACGTCGCTGGCGTCCTCCATCAGCTCGTGCCACCAGTGGTCGCGTCCCGCCAGCATCGACACGGCTTGCGCCGTGCGGCGCACCACGACGACGTGCTCGACCGACGGCACCTCGCGCAGGGCGTCGTCGACGTTCACCTTGAGCGGCACGACCGCGCCGCGCCGGAAGCCGCCGTCCGAGGTGACCACCACCTTCGCCTGCGCGTCGTTCATGCGGTCGCGCAGCGCCTCGGCGCTGAAACCGCCGAATACCACGCTGTGGGTGGCGCCGATGCGGGCGCAGGCCAGCATGGCGATGGCCGCCTCCGGGATCATCGGCAGGTAGATGCCGACGCGGTCGCCGGCGCGCACGCCGAGCTGTGTCAGCGCGTTGGCGAAGCGGGTCACTTCGCGCTGCAGATCGGCGTAGGTGAGCACACGGCTGTCGCCCGGCTCACCTTCCCAAACGATCGCGGCCTTGTTGCGCCGCCAACCGGCGACGTGTCGATCGACGCAGTTGTAGCACAGGTTGGTGGTGCCACCGACGAACCATTTGGCGAACGGCGGGCTCCACTCGAGCACCCGTTTCCATGGCGTGAACCAATGCAGCTCGCCAGCGATGCCTGCCCAGAAGCGCTCGGGGTCGCGCCCGGCCTCGGCGCGCAGCCGCTCGAGCTCGCCCTCCCCGGCGACATGAGCCTTGGCGCTGAACTCCGCCGGCGGCGGAAAGACGCGTTCTTCCTTCAGCACGGACTGGATCTGGTCAGACATCGGGCTCTCCTCGCTGATCGCGTATCGCGTATCGCCTATCGCATATCGCTTATCGCAGGGCGATCGGAGGGGCGATGGGCGCAAGCTTTGGGCGCCTGCCGCGGAACGACGTGCGTCTGGCCTCGATCGGAGAAAAGAAATTCAGCGCAGAGACGCGGAGGCCGCGGAGAACGCGGAGCAGGGAGGGTCTCGCAGGATGCTGAAAAACCCACCCTCACCCTTCGACGGGCTCAGGGTGAGCGGTGGGTTTTTCAGCATCCTGCGAGAGAGTGAACCCGGACCCAATTGACGATGACCATGAGTCAGCGCTCGAACTCATGCACGCTGCCTCTGTGTCCTCTGCGTACTCTGGGTCTCGGCGTTGAGGTTCTTGTCAGATCAAGGCCAGCCGTCGGTTGAAAGAAGGCCGCGCGCTTCAACGCACTGCTGGCCCGCTGCTCCCCTTCAGGCGATCCGCGATACGCGATAAGCGATACGCGCCCATGCAGCTGCATCTGATCGATGCGACCTTCGAGCTCTTTCGCGCCTACTACGGCCAACCGTCGGCGACGGCACCGGATGGGTCGGAGGTGGGTGCCGTGCGCGGACTGCTCAGCTCGATTATCGCGCTGCTGCGCGACCCGGCGGTGACCCACATCGCGGCGGCCACCGATCATGTCATCGAGTCCTTCCGCAATCGGCTCTTCGCCGGTTACAAGACCGGCGACGGCATCCCGCCGGACCTGTGGGCGCAGTTTCCCCTCGCCGAGGAGGCCTTGCGCGCGCTCGGCATCGTCGTCTGGCCGATGGTGGAGTTCGAGGCGGACGATGCCCTGGCCACCGCCGCCCATCGCTTCGCCCCAGGCGTCGAACGGGTCGCCATCCTGTCCCCGGACAAAGACCTGGCCCAGTGCGTGCGCGGCACTCACGTCGTGACGCACGACCGCATCCGCCACAAGACCTACGACGAAGCGGCGGTGCGGGAGAAGTTCGGCGTGCCACCCGCCTCGATTCCGGATTGGCTGGCGCTGGTCGGGGATAGCGCCGACGGCCTGCCGGGGATCCGCGGCTGGGGACCCAAATCGGCGGCCGCCCTGTTGTCGATCTACGGGCACGTCGCAGCCATCCCCGATGATCCACAGCGCTGGCCCGCTCTGCGCGGCGCCGCCAGGCTCGCCGACACGCTCCGCCAGCAGCGCGACCAGGTAGACCTCTATAGAACCCTCGCCACGCTGCGGATCGACGTACCGATCAACGAGAGGCTCGCCGACCTGCGCTTCCTGGGCGTCCCACCGGCGTTCGCCGACTTCTGCGCCCGACTGGGTTTCGAGACTTTATCGAATCGAGTTACCCGCTGGGCCGCTAAATCTGCTTGACGCCCTGGCCAGGCGCATCCACGCCGCCAGCCCCGGCGTAGATTACCTGCTGCAGCACCTGCGACCATGTCCAGCGTTCCGCACGCGATCCTCGAACGGTTCGATTTTTCAGCAACTTGGGATCGCCGACGGGAAGTCGAGCAGCCTTCTGGCAAGGCTGCCAGTGCTTGCCGTCCTGCAATCGAGTCTTGCAGTTCTGCTTGGCTGTCGACCCCATTCTCCCTGTCGTGATCGTCTGGGCATGGTGCTTGCTGTGATGACGAACACCAAACAAAGGAGGCGCCCATTGCAGGGCACCGCAATGTCGAATGCCGGCAACACCACCGTAGGGGAAGAGACCTATGGGCGGGAGGTCAACGAGCAAGATCTCGACCTACTGCGTCTCACGTCGCTGGGCGGCGGCGAATCGAAGTCGACGCAGTACACGGGTACGAAGGCGCTGATGTTGGCCATCCTCGAAGATGGGATCCGCAGTTTTCTCAGCCCCGTCGCACGGGTCCGCAGCGAAGCGGAGTACTGGGTCAGGAGCGGGCGCAGCCGCTCGCCGTTCAGCTTCCTGGTCGTCTGCGAGACGCTCGGCCTCGAACCGGGTGCGGTACGGATCGCCTTGGACCGGATGCGCAACAAGAACGTCTCGCCGCGGCGCGCCATCAGTAGGAGCCGTCCCAACGTCCGCCGCGCCGGTCGCATCGCCACCCGCCGTAGCATCTGACCCTCGCCCAGCCTGGCGTACCATGGAGCGTTCGCGACAGACGCGCGACGCTCGGTGACGGCCGTCGAAGGCTGGGCAGCCAGAGCGTCCGTATCCTGCTAGTGTTCTGTTTCCGAAATTCGCTGCCTATATCGGCGAGGCATCGGCGGCCCTGGCCAGGCGGCCGACGCAGGAATATCTGGCTATATTCCGAGGAGGCCAACGCCGCCAGGGGCGCTGAGGGCCGCCGAGATAGGCAGCGAATTTCGGCTACTGGACACTAGAGACTCGAGGCGCGACTTCTGTGCACGAGAAGCTCTGCTCATGGCGCTCGATGCCGCCCAAGAAGTGACCGTCGAGATCGCGGCGACGCCGGAAGAGTGTTTCGCCGTCATCATCGACTTCGAGCGCTACCCCGAATGGTCATCGGCCGTCCGGCGCAGCCGCGTGCTGGAACGTGACAAGGCTGGGATCGGCCGGCAGGTCGAGTTCGAAATCGACTTGCGGATCAAGACGATTCGCTACGTGTTGCAGTACGAGTACCGGCGGCCGACGCAGGTGACGTGGACGTCGGTCGAGGGAGACGTCGAGTCGATCGCGGGTGCCTACCGGTTTCGCAAGCTGGGGGCGCGGCGCACCGAGGCCACCTGCCGGCAGGAGATTCGCCTCGGCTTCTGGATCCCAGGCCCGCTGCGCGCACTCGCCGAACGCTCTGCCTTGGCTCAATCGGTGACCGAGTTCCAAGCCGCCGTCGAACGCCTTGCGGTTGCGGGCAACAAGGCTTCGCCAGGCGCGCGCCGGACTTGATTAACCCCCCCCAGCGAGGGTTCCACCGCGCGCCTCCCGCCGGCGGGCCGTGAAAGCCCCGCCCTGCAGGGCGCGCGACCTCGATTCCGCCCCAACGGGTTTACGCCCGCCGCGCCGTAGCCCGCTTTGCTTTCGCGCCGGCCTTGCTCTTCGCCGCGACCGTCTTCACTCCTCGGGCCGAGACCTTCTTGGCCGGGGCCGATTTTTTCACCGCTGCTTTCGATTTGCTCGGCGCTGTCGGCTTCGCCGCGGGCTTCTTCGCCGTCAGGGTCGCCGCCGCGCGCACGGGTAGTCGCCGTACGAGCTGATACTTGATCTTGCTTGCCAGCTGGCCGTACAGCATGTTCAGCCGATCGTGGTCGAAGCGCATCAGCGCTTCTTCCAGCCGGCGCTGGTGATCGTCGAGGTAGGTCAGCACATATTCCTTCGCCTTGACCACCACTTTCGCCGGCACCTTTCGCCGGCTTTCGATGATCCGGACGATCTCATGCAGAATGCTGCTGTCGACTGGCTGGATCACGTTCTCTCCGGCTGCTCGCCGTAAGCCCCCGTTCGGATTGGCTTCTATCACGGATTTTGGCCTTGGCAAAGGCGCCAAATGGGGCCGGGAACAGAGATGAGCCACCTGCCCCCACCGATGAACACGGACTGAGCAATCTCTGGGGGGTTGGGCTGCGTCACCTCGGGGCGATTTGCCGGACTGGCGCGTAGAGCCACGGTGCGCTCGGCACAAGCCGTAGCCGCGGGACCTGTGCCCGCCGGCAGCGCCACGCGCTGCCCGGTGGCGTGGGGTGTGGCAACGATGGTGCGACGGCAGTTGCCGAGCTGCGGCGGTTGCTACCCGCCACACCCTACCCCACCCGGCGACGCACGGCGTCGCCGGCGGGCACGGGTCCCGCGGCTACGGCTCGTGAGGGGACGCCCTGGCCCAAAGACGCGGCGGCAACGGATCGAGGTCTCGAACTTCCAGGGGGAGTGTCCTCGAGCACCACGCTCTCGTCGGGCTGCGTCACCTCTCGGGGGGATACGCCGGACCGGCGCGTAGGGCCACGGTGCGCTCGGCACAAGCCGTAGCCGCGGGACCTGTGCCCGCCGGCAGCGCCACGCGCTGCCCGGTGGCG
>CAYYWP010000277.1:0-5137 GCA_964475125.1 uncultured Binatia bacterium (SeqCode)
GACGCCATCCAGATAGCGGCGGCCGTCGCTGTCGATCAGGTAGTTGCCCTCGCCGCGCTCGATCACCAGCGGCGTCTCGGCCAGCCAGTCGCGCATCTGGGTGAACGGATGCCAGAGGTACTGGTGATCCCAGGCCGCCAGCTCGGCGGTGGTCGGCTCCTTCATCCGCCCAGGCCCGCGGCGGCGTGCGCGTGTGACCTCGCCGGTTGCGCCTCGAGCCGAGCGGCGCCGAACGCCGCCAGCGCCTGATCGATATCGGCGTCGGTGTGCGTCGCCATCACCGCGGCACGGATGCGGCCGGTGCCGGCCGGCACGGTCGGTGGGCGGATGCCGTGGGCGAGCACGCCGCGCGCCAGCAGCGCGCGGGAGAGCGCCATCGTCGGTTCGGCGTCGCCGATGATGACCGGGACGATGTGACTGTCGGTCTCGCCGTGCACCGTGAAGTGCAGCGCGCCCAGGCCGCGGCGCAAGCGCATGGCATTGCGCCGCAGCGCCTCGCGCCGTTGCGGCTCGCGCTCGACGATGGTCAGCGCTGCGTCCGCGGCGGCCACCACTGCCGGCGGCAGAGCGGTGGTGAAGATGAACGGGCGGGCCCGATTGATCAGATGATCGACCAGCGCGCGGCTGCCGGCGGCGTAAGCGCCGAAGGCGCCGAGGGCCTTGCCGAGCGTGCCCACCTGCACGGTGACGCGGTCGTGCAGGCCGAGCTGCTCGACCACCCCGGCGCCGCGTGCGCCGATCACGCCGGTGGCGTGCGCCTCGTCGACCATCACCATCGCCTCGTGGCGCTCGGCCAGCGCGCAGATCGCCGCCAGCGGCGCCTGGTCGCCGTCCATGCTGAACACCGAATCGGTGACGATCAGGCGGCGTCGGGCAGGGGCGGCGCGAAGCTGGGCTTCGAGCGTCGCGACATCACGGTGCGGAAACACGTGGATGGCGGCGCGCGACAGCCGGCAGCCGTCGATCAGGCTGGCGTGGTTGAGCGCGTCGCTGAACACCGCGTCCTCGGCGCCGACCAGCGCCGCGATCACGCCGACATTGGCCTGGTAGCCCGAGGTGAACAGCAGCGCCGCCTGGCTGCGCTTGAAATCGGCCAAACGCTCCTCGAAGGCGTGGTGCAGGCGCATCGAGCCCGAGATCAGGCGCGAGGCGCCGGCGCCGACGCCGTAGCGCCGCGTCGCCGCCACCGCCGCCTCGACGACCTCGGGATGATTGGCCAGGCCGAGGTAGTTGTTTGAGGACAGCGACAGCACGCGGCGGCCGTCGATCTCGACGTGCGCGTCCTGCGGCCCGTCCACCGGCCGCAGCGCGCGCTGCAGCCCAGCCGCCTCCCGGCGCCGGCGATCGTCGGCGAAGAAATCGTCGCGCCCCATGCCGCACGGTTAGTCGGCGGACGGCCGGGGAGTCAACGACCAGATCCCCACCCCTCATGGCGCGCACACCACGCGGGCTCGCCTACGGCAGGAGATCGCGCAGCCGCGCCAGGAAGGCGCGCAGATCGGCAGGGTCTTCCGTCGCGGCGCGCTGCACGCGCAGCATGCCCAGGCCCTCGTAGGCGTGTGCGACCAGGTTCCGAAACCCCGCCGCCAGGGTCAGCCGCCGCGCCAGGTCTCGGTCGAGAAAACCCGCATCGGCGAGCAGTCCGTTTGAAAAACGTGTTCCGCCCACCCTTCGACGGGCTCAGGGGCATGTCCTGACCCCTGAGCTCGTCGAAGGGTCGAAGGGCGAGCGGAGCACGTTGCGGCACAAGCACTTCCCGCTCATCCTTCGACAAGCTCAGGACAGGTCCTGAGCCCGTCGAAGGATGAGCGTGGCCTGTCTCAACGGACTGCGAGCCGACGAAAAGCATCGCTGTAACTCTCCGGCGTGCCCAGGTTGAAGTGGAGACAGGCGGACAAGCCGAGATCGATAACCACCTGCACGGCCTGCCAGAGATGCCGGATGACTGCGTCCGACGCGTCGCCTGCGGCTACGAGCTCCGCCGGATCCGCCGGCAAGCGTGCGCGAGGTCGAGCCGCAGCAGGTCGCGCAGCGCTGCGCTGGCCTCCAGCCGCGTCACCGCGCGCGCGCTCGAGCCGGCGCAGGAATGTTCGCTGCCTTGACCAGGACGGGATGCGAGGCGACCAGTCCACCTGCCGCGAGGATGCGTTCCGCCCAGGCACCGTTCGATCCGCTGTCGATCGCAGCCGCGACGAGCACCGAGGCGTCGACGACGGCACTCACCGGCGGTCCGCGACGCGCGCCCGCAGGATCGCCGCG
The DNA here is from genome assembly GCA_964475125.1 of uncultured Binatia bacterium (SeqCode). Lineage (GTDB taxonomy): Bacteria > Desulfobacterota > Binatia > HRBIN30 > CADEER01 > CAYYWP01. The sequence continues at coordinate 2,260 of CAYYWP010000277.1, forward strand.
CGTCGCACCCGCGTCGCCCCGGCCTGCTTGCGTTCGCGCACCTGGGTCAGCCACACCTCGACCGCCGGCCGCATCGCCAGGCGAACGAGCTCGGCGCGGAAGAACTCCTGCATCGACTGACGCGCCCGCGCGGCGCGCACGGCCAGCTCGTCGCGCACGGCCTCCGGAACGTCGCGGATCGTGATCTGAACGGGCATGCCCGCGCGATGCCATCAGTGCTTGCATTCTGCAAGCGCGCTCCGCCGCGCAGTGACCAGCCCAGCTCCGCGGTCGCCGCCGCCTTGCAGCAGGTGGGCGAGCGAGGCGCGGGCGGGACCTGCGAGCCGTAGCCGCGGGACCTGTGCCCGCCGGCAGCGCATCGCGCTGCCCGGGGGGTGGGGCGCGGCAACGGCATGGCGACACTATGCCTGCCGGCGAACACCGGCGGTGCGACGCGCCACCCCCTCCACGCGGCGCCGCGCGGCGTCGCCGGCGGGCACGGGTTCCAAATGGCCGGTGCGGTGAAAGCGACATCCGCCTGTTGCCGCGCGATGGTGGCCGGTCTATGGGGCCAGCCGTTGGCGTGTCGGAGACTCGGGGGGATAGAGCCATGCCGGAGGAGATCCGCGGCGAGGGGATCGAGCACGAGGCACGCGTCGAGCTGTTCGACATGGCACAGGGGAAGACTGGCGCGGTGCCAGCGGAGATGCTGGTTGAGCACGTGATGGCGGTGACGGCGGGCGGGGGCTGGCCGGTGCAGCGGGAGGGGATGCGGGCGGTGCTGCGGCGCGCTGCGTTCGGCAAGCGAGACGGCCTGCAGGTGTCGGACCGCCCGCGCGGCGGCCGCCCGCTGGGAGTGTACCGCACCGGCGCGAAGGGCTCGTCGGCGCGTCCCTACCGCACGTTGATCGCAGCCGTGCGGCCCATCGACGTGAGCTGCGACTGCGCCGACTTTCTGCGCAACTCCCTGGGGCTGTGCAAGCACACGCTCGTGGTCGTCAACGATCTCTACCAGCGCCCGCGCGCGCTGCGCCAGGCGCTGCAGATGCAGGCCGCGGAGGAACTCTTGGCGCGGCCGACGATGCGGTGGGACCCCGTTCGGCCGCTGGTCGGCCGCGGCGACTGGCTGGAACGGATCGCTCTGCATCCGGGGGCGCACCGCGGCGCGGATGGGGATGGCGTGCCGGCGGCGGTGAGCCGCCTCTTCGCCGGCGGCCCGGGCGGAACCCGCGCGCTGCGCCACACCCACGCGGATGACCCGGCCTTGCGACTGCGCGTGGTCGAGGAGCTGTTGCGCCTGATCGGTGTCGAGCGCGGTCGGGTGGCGACGCCGCTCGCCGCCGTGCCGGCGGTGCCGGCGCTCCTCCAGGTGGAGCGGGAACGATTGCGACAGGTGACCGCGCACGGCTTTACGGCGCGGGAGATCGAACGCGCCATCGCGACGATGAAGCAGAAGCCGTACGCCTATCAGCGCGCGGGAGTCCGGCGCTTTCTCGCCGCAGGTCGCCTCCTGCTCGCCGACGACATGGGCCTCGGCAAGACGGCGCAGGCGATCGCGGCGTGCCATGTGCTCTGGGAAACGCAGCGGATTCGACGCGGCCTGCTCATCGTTCCCGCCAGCCTCAAGCCGCAGTGGCTGCACGAGTGGTCGTCGTTCAGCGCCGCGCCGATCGAGGCAGTCGACGGCTCGCCCGGCGAGCGGCGCGGCATGTATCGCCGCCACCGGTGCGGCTACCTGCTGATCAACTACGAGCAGCTCTTGCGCGACTTCGCGGCGGTCGCCGCCTGGCAGCCGGAGATCGTGGTGCTCGATGAGGCGCAGCGCATCAAGAACTGGGAGACCAAGAGCGCGGCCTACGTCAAACGCCTGCAGCCGCCCTACCGCCTGGTGTTGACCGGCACGCCGATGGAGAACCGCGTCGACGAGCTGGCATCGATTTACGACTGGGTCGACAGCTTCGCCCTGGAACCCAAGTGGCGACTCGCGCCCTGGCACGTGACCGCGGTGGACGGTGCGGCGGAGATCGGCGGGGCGCGCCACCTCGACACGCTGCGCGCGCGACTCGCGCCGACCATGCTGCGGCGGACGCGGCGGGAGGTGCTCGATCAACTGCCGTCGCGCACCGACACCGTCATCCCCGTCGACATGACCCCGGCACAGGCCGAGGAGCACGATGCGCTGATCCGTCCGATCGCGTCGCTCATCCAGCGCGGCCGCCGCCGCCCGCTGACGCAGGCCGAGTTTCTCAAGCTCATGCAGTTGCTCACCACCCAGCGCATCATCGCCAACGGCCTGGCGCAGCTCCGCTTCGCCGAGATCTGGCCCGGCCTGGCCGAACTCCCCGCCGAGCCGGCGCGCCTCGAGGGCCTGGCCACGCCCAAGCTGCTCGAGCTGCGCGAGCTGGTCGAGCACGTCGTCCTGGGCCAGCGCCGCAAGGTCGTGGTCTTCAGCCAGTGGCGGCGCATGCTCGAGCTGGCGTCGTGGGCCACGCGCGACGTGCTGGCGCGCGGCGGCCGGCGGGCCGTGTTCTTCACCGGCCGGGAAGGGCGCGCGCGGCGCACGCAGAACTTGATCGAGCTGCACGACGATCCGTCCGTCGGCGTGCTGTTCGCCAGCGACGCCGGTGGCGTCGGCCTCAACCTGCAGAAGGCGGCGAGCTGTTGCGTCAACATCGATCTGCCATGGAACCCGGCGGTGCTCGCGCAGCGCATCGGCCGCATCTACCGCCTCGGGCAGAAACGGCCGATCGACGTCTACAACCTGGTGAGCCAGGGCAGCATCGAGGCGCGCATCGCCGCCGTGGTGGCGGACAAGCAGGCGCTCTTCACCAGCCTCTTCGATGGCGCCAGCGACGAGGTCCGCTTCGATCGCTCCGGTTCGTTCCTCTCACAGCTCGAA
>CAYYWP010000278.1:0-5127 GCA_964475125.1 uncultured Binatia bacterium (SeqCode)
GGGTTGCCACTTGTCTCGCGCTCACCCTTCGACGGGCTCAGGGTGAGCGGAATGGAATGGGATGGGATCAGCTAGCGGCGGCACGTGGGGGCGGAGGCGGGAGTTGGCCGGTGGGCACCTGCTCTGCGCGGGGATCCGCTCGTTCCCCAAGGAGAGAGGCAGGGGGAGGTTACTGGCGTAACCCCCGCATCAACGCGAGAGGATATGCACGACCGTGGCGGCGGATTCGCCGCGCACCAGGCCGCCGCCGTTGTGCGCCAGGGCCGCGCGCGCGCCCGGCACCTGGCGGCCGTCGGCCTTGCCGCGCAGCTGCCAGACGAGCTCGCAGACCTGGGCCGCGCCGGTGGCGCCGACCGGATGGCCGCGGGCGATCAGGCCGCCGCTCGGGTTGACCGGCACGCGCCCGCCGAGCGCGGTGTCGCCGTCGGCGATCAAGCGCCCGCCCTCGCCGAGCGGACAGAGGCCGAGCTTTTCGTACGCCAGCAGCTCGGCCGGCGCAGCGCCGTCGTGCAGCTCGACGACGTCGATGTCTTCCGGCCCGATGCCCGCCATGTCGTAGGCGCGGCGAGCGACGCGCTCATCGATGCCGGGCTCGCCCGCGGCGTGGTCCGAGCCGGAGGTCATGGCCGAGGCCTTGATCCACACCGGCGTGCCGCCGAGCTGGCGGGCCCGTTCGGCGCTCGCCACCACCACGGCGGCGGCGCCGTCGCCGATCGGCGAGCACATCAGGCGGGTGAGCGGATCGACGATGAGCGGTGAGCCGATGACCTCCTCGACCGTGCACAGATTGCGGTACTGCGCGCGCGGATTGAGGCTGCCGTGGCGATGGTTCTTCACCGCCACGGCGGCGTACTGCTCGCGCGTGGTGCCGAAGCGCTCCATGTGGCCGCGCGCCAGGTCGGCGTAGTAGTCCATGAACATGCTGCGCGACTCCGGATACGCCGCCACCGCATCGACATCGGCGGCGCCGGCCAGGGCTCGAAACGAGCGCTGCTTGTCCTCGTGGAAGAGCTTCTCCATGCCCAGGGCGAGGACCAGATCGTAGGCGCCGGAGGCGACGTACAGCCAGGCCAGATGCAGCGCCGTCGAAGAGCTGGCGCAGGCGTTCTCGGTATTGATCACCGGGATGTCGCCGATGCCGAGCTCGCGCAGCACCACCTGACCGCGCACGCACTCCTGGCCGCTCATCAGGCCGGCTAGGGCGTTGCCGACCACGGCGGCCTGCAGCGCGCCGCGCTCGACCCCGGCGTCGGCACAGGCGGCATCGACCGCCTCGCGGGCGAGATCCTTCAGACTGCGATCGAGAAACTTGCCGAAGCGGGTCATGCCCGCGCCGACGACGGCGACGTCGCGCATCGAATCCTCAGTGCGGATAGAAGCCGCCGTCGACGACCAGGGTTTGGCCGGAGATGAACTCGGCGTCATCGGAGGCGAGGAAGGCGGCCGTCCCGACCAGGTCACCCGGCTGCTCGGGGCGCTTCACGTTCTGCCCGGCGACGTAGTAGTCGAACAGCTCCTGCAGCCGGTCCCCGGCGGTGTCGACGACCGCACCCGTCATGGTGAGTCCCGGGGCGATGGCGTTGACGGTGATGCCGGTGCCCGCCAGCTCGCTCGACAGCGAGCGCGTCAGGGCGATGACCGCGCCCTTCGACACGCAGTAGTGCAGCAGCAGCGGCGTGCCGATGAAGGTGACGACCGACGAGATGTTGATGATGCGGCCCTTCCGCTGGCGGCGCATCACCGGTACGACCGCCTTGGCGCAGAGCCACGGCCCCTTCACGTTGACCGCCATGACGCGGTCCCACTCGCCCTCGTCGATGGTCTCGAACGGCGTGCTCTGGCGCAGCTCCGCCATCATCGCCGCATTGTTGATCAGGATATCGATGCGCCCGAAGCGCTCGAGCGCCTGGGCGACCATGCGGTCGGTATCGGCGCCGTCGCTGATATCGACGCGCACCGCCAGACACTCGCGGCCCAGCTCGCGCACCTGCGCCGCCGTCTCGCCGCCGTCGAGGCGATCGGCGGCGACGATGTGCGCGCCCTCGGATGCCAAGCGCACGGCATAGGCCTGGCCGATGCCGCGCGCCGCCCCGGTGATGATTGCGACCCGATCTTCGAGCCGTCGCACGCCCGCCGCCATCAGTGCACGGCCGTGGGCAACTTACCCGCCTTCTCCAGCACCCGGAAGTGCTCTTCGCACTCAATGGCGTGCTTCATCATCGGGGCGAAGAGCTCATCGCCGTACTTCTCGGTGTTGTGCATCTCCCACACCACCGCGGCCTGGGCCTCGGGCGTGGTGGCCACCTGGTCGAGTGCGAAACTGCCGAGGTTGACGTGGAAGCACTCCTCGTCGAGCTGCGAGAGGAAGGAGTCGGCGACGCGCGGATCCGCCACGCACCCCATGGCCAGCAGCGGGCCGAGAAAGGCGCGCTCGCCGAAGTACTGGTTGGCGGCGCGGGCGGCCGGATGGACGTGGCGGAGCTTGAGCAGCTTGCCGTTGATCGCCCACAGCATCGGTGTGCGCTGTGTCCAGTCGAGGTACTCTTCCTTGTAGATGCCCCGGTCGTCGTCGATCAGGCCCTTCTCGATCAGCACGTCGAGAAACACCTTGGCGTGCTTGCCCTCGTCCAGGGCCTGGCGGGCCAGCCCCGACTGCCAATCGAAATAGCCCGGTTGCCAGAGGTCGTTGATGCCGTTCATCCAGTGCGTCATCTCGCGGATGGCGAGATACTCGACGTCGGCCAGCTGACCGAGCAGCGACAGCCAGAACCAATCCCCATGGCGGTTCATCTCCATCACCATGTGGACGTAGCTGTCGTGCAAGGCGAACGGGTCCGGCACGCAGCGGTCGCGCTGTCCGCGGTCGAGCTCCTGGCGGAACTTCGCCCCCGGGCCGCTGCGATCGCGCTCGAAGAAGAGCCGCTCCCGCCCGAGCACCAGCACATCGGCGATCCGACGTCGTACCTGCGTCTCGTTCATCGCCCTACCTCCTGGCGGCCGTGTCACCGCCGCCACGCCGATCGGTCCAACGCTGTCGCTTCAATAGCCCATCACGGCCCCCCTCGACTAGAGAGGGCCCGTCGTATTCGCATAGGGTAAATTGCACCCCGATGCGCTCGCGCAGGGCGGCGCCCAGCACCGCCATCAGGGCGGCGCGGCGCTCGGCGCCGACGGCGCGGTCGAACTCGATGCCGACCACCGCTTCCTCGCGCCCGCTGCCGGGCTCGAGGCGCACCTCGCCTTCGTACTCCAGCACTTCGGGGACGCCGAACAGCACCGCGTCGATGGCATCCGGCCAGACGTTCACCATCTTGATCTTCAGCATGTTGTCGAAGCGCGCCACGCTGCCGGCCTGGATGCCGGCCAGCGGGCGCCCGCAGGCGCACGCCTCCGGCGGCAGCCAGCGCACCCGGTCGCCGGTGGCGAAGCGCAAGAGCGGCGAGGCCTCGGCCTGCAGCGGGGTGATGACCAGCTCGCCCTCTTCGCCGGCGGCCACCGGCTCGCCGCTGGCGCGGTCGAGCACCTCGCAGTAGACCAGGTGCTCGAGCATGTGGATGAGGCCGCGGCGCCCCTCCGGCAGCGCGCCCCGCTCGCAGGTCCAGCCGATGCCCCCCTGGGTACAGCCGTACTGCTCGAACAACCGCCCGCCCCAATCGCGCTCGATGCGCTCGGCGGTGCCGACGCTGTAGGCCTCGCCGGCGATGATGATGGCGCGCGCGCGCGGCTTCCAGCCGGCCTCGGCGGCGACGTGGGCCAGTCGCGCCAGGTACGAGGGCGAGGCGATCAGGGTGTCGCAGCCGTAGCGCTGCAGGTAGCCGAGCTTGCGCCGCGTATCGTAGTTGCCGAGCGGCAGCACCACGGCGCGCGTGTCGAGCAACGCCCCGTAGTACCATTGCCCGGCCGCCGTCGTCGTCAGGGGGAAGGTAAACGCCACCACCGCGCCCGGGCGCACACCCGCCCAGTCGAAGCCGACGCGCTCCATGCGGTGGTAGACGGTGAGATCGCGGGCCGTCTTGGCGTAGACCTCCTGACCGACGCCGCTGGTACCGCTGGTCTCGGCCAGGCCGACGAGTCGGCGGCGCGGCACCTGTAGCCGGGCGCCGAAGGGCGGCTTGGCGGCGATGTCGGCCAGCACGTCCTGCTTGGTGGTCAGCGGCAGGCGGCGATAGTCGGCCGGGGTGCGAATCGCCGACGGGTCGAGACCGGCGTGCTCGAAGACGCGCCGGTAATAGGCGTTGCGTTGATAGACCCGCGCCAGATGGGCGGTGAGGCGCGCCCACTGCTCGCCGAGCAGCGCGGCACGCGACCCGTCGCCGATCGTCGCCACGGCGCTCGTCGCGCGCCTAGCGGTCATCGCCCCTCACCCGTCGCGCAGCAGGTATTTCTCGAGGTGGTAGCGCGGCATGATGATGCAGACGTGCAGATAGGGCTCTTTCGAGGTGATGCGGAAGCGGGCGCGCGTGCCGTTGATGATGAGGTACGCCATGCCGGCGCGCGCCGTCGCGGTGCGAATGCGGCCGTGGTTCGGCGGCAGCGTGTACTCGATCTCGGCTTCGCCGCCGAGCACGACGTGAGTCTCGGAATGGAAGAAGGCCCAGTCGACTGTGTCGCCCGCGGCGAAGGTTTCGAAGGCGATCGTGCCGGCCGGGTCGTTGACGGCGAAATCGACGCGCATGCGCGCCTGGGTGCCGACCACCGGTCCGCCGAACACTTGCTCCGGCATGGCGGCGAGCTTCTTCTGATCCACTTGGCAGAAAAACATCGGTCTCCTCAGTGCGCGGCGGCGGGCGCGCCTTCGCCGCCGGCCGACAGGCGGGGTAACAGCTCCTCGGCAAAGGCGGTCAGCCGGGCCTCGCGGCCGCCGGAGAGCAGCGTCAGCGTGAGACGGTCGGGGTCGCAGCGAGCCAGCGCGGCGAGGCGCGCGGCGCACTCCGACGCATCGCCGGGAACGGCGAGGGCTTCGGTCAGGGCGTCGCCGACCACGCGCGCGTGGTTGGCGCCGACCGTGAGGTGGTGGCTGAAATCGTAATCGCGCGCCGCAGCGCGCAGCTCGTCGCGATGGCGCTCGAGCGACGGCGGCAGCGTCGCGCGCCGATCGAGCCAGCGCGCATTCGCCGCGGCCCACGA
>CAYYWP010000279.1:0-5087 GCA_964475125.1 uncultured Binatia bacterium (SeqCode)
CGAGTGGGCCGGGTAGTCTCTACCCGGCCCACTCGGCCCAACGTCCCCTTCCGAACCCTTCCGAAACTCGGCCCAACGTCCCCTTCTGCCCCTTCTTCCCCTTCTTGCACCTTGCTTGCAGGGGCGGGCATCTCCACATAGGCGTGGGGAATGACCCAAAGGCGGCCCGCGCATGTCGACAGCTCTGCCGTTGCCTGAGGCGCTCGGCGCCAACGACGGCGCGCGCGACGTTCAACTCGCCGTCGCCGAGCTCGCCGACCGGCTGCCCGAGCCGATGCAGCCGCTGGCGGCGCTGGCATTCAACTATCGCTGGTCCTGGCTGGTCGGTGGGACGGAGCTCTTCCACGATATCGACCCCGACGCCTGGCGGCGCAGCGGCTGCAACCCGCTCTACGTGATCGAGGCGACGCCGCCGCGGCGCTTTCACGAATTGACCGGCGATGATCACTACATGGGCCGGCTGCGGGCGACCATCGATACCGTGGCCGCCGACCTCCGCCGACCGGCGCGGCCGGTGGGGGGACAGGGCGCCGGGCCGGTGGCCTATTTCTGCTCCGAGTTCGGGGTGCACTGCTCGCTGGCGCTCTACGGCGGCGGGCTCGGCGTGCTGGCAGGTGACACGCTGAAGGCGGCCTCTGATCTCGCCGTCCCCATGGTGGGCGTGGGGCTCTTCTACCGACAGGGGTACTTTCATCAGCGCCTCGACCTCGGCGGTTGGCAGCACGAGTATTGGGTGAACGCTGACTTCGAGCGCCTGCCGGCCGTGCGCGTCACGGGGCCCGACGACCAGCCACTGATCGTCGATGTCGAGGTGCGCGGGCGCGTCGTGCACTGCGATATCTGGCGCATCAACTTCGGCCGCGTGCCGCTCTATCTCCTCAACACCGACCGCGAGGACAATCACCCCATCGACCGCTGGATCACCGCCCGCCTGTACATCGGCGACCGCCACGTGCGATTGGCGCAATACGCCGTGCTCGGCGTCGGTGGGGTACGGGCGCTGCGCGCGCTCGGCATCGAGCCGTCGCTCGTGCATCTCAACGAAGGACACGCGGCGCTGAGCAGCTTCGAGCGCGCCCGCTACCGCGCCGGCAACGGAGTCTCGTTCGCCGCCGCGCTCGACGAGGTGCGGCAACAAACCGTCTTCACGACCCACACCCCGGTGCCTGCCGGCAATGAGGGCTACCACGTCGACGAGATCGAGCCCGTGTTGGGCGGGTTCGCCGACACGCTCGGCATTGCGCGCAAAGACTTCTACGACTTCGGTCGCGTCGTGGCGGGCGAGGCGACGGAGCCTGTGAGCCTCACCCCCCTGGCGCTGCGCGCCAGCCGGGCTGCCAATGGGGTGTCGCGGCGGCACGGTGACGTGGCGCGGCGGATGTGGCAGCCGCTGTGGCCCGAGCGGTCGGTTGACACGGTGCCGATCACGTCCGTGACCAACGGCGTGCATCCCGCGACGTGGATGGCGGACGCCATGCAACGCCTGCTCGACCGCTATCTACCCGCCGACTGGCGTGCCCGGGTCGACGATCCAGCGGTGTGGGCGGGCATCGATGGTCTGCCCAACACCGAGCTGTGGGCCGTGCGCTGCGGGTTGCGCCGCCGGCTGGTCGAGCTCGTGCGCGAGCGTTCGGTGTTCGATCGCCTGGGGCGCGGCGAGCGGCCCGAATACGTGGAGGCAGCGGCCAAGCAATTCGACCCCGAGGCGCTGACCATCGGCTTCGCTCGTCGCGTCGCCGCCTACAAACGGCTGTATCTCTTGGTGCGCTTTCCGGAGCGCGGCATCCCGTTGTTGGAGAGCGAGCGTATGCCGATTCAGCTCGTCATCGCCGGCAAGGCGCATCCCCAGGACGACGAGGGCAAGCGGACCCTCAGCCACGTTTTCCAAAACCGCACCAACCATCTCGGTGAACGCGTGGTCTTCCTCGAGGACTACGACCTCCATACCGCCCCGGCGCTGGTTGCCGGGGTCGACCTCTGGCTCAATCTGCCGCGACCGCCGCTGGAGGCGTGTGGCACTAGCGGGATGAAAGTCGTGCTCAATGGCGGGCTCAATTTGAGCGTTGCCGATGGCTGGTGGGAGGAGGCATACGACGGCACCAACGGGTGGACCATCGTCTCTCCGGCGGGTGACGCGCACGCCCAGGATGAGCACGACGCGCAGGCCCTGCTCGAGGTACTGCAGAACGAGGTGGCGCCGCTGTTCTATGCCCGCGCCCCGGACGGCGTACCGCACCTCTGGTTGCAGCGCGTCAAGTCGTCGATGCGCAGCCTGATCCCGCGCTTCAGCGCCCAGCGCATGCTGGGAGAGTACGTGAGTCGCCTGTACGCGGCGCCCGCGCCGGGGACGACCGGCGACGCGGCTACACCCACCCGGGCGTCGGCATCTCCCCCCGCGGACTGATAACCTTCATCGGATACGTCATCCGTCACGCAACACGGCTATTCGGCGCGGCCCTTGAGGATCACGGCGCCGAGCGGCGGCAAGGTGAGCGCTAGCGAGTGGCTGCGCCCGTGATGCGGTACGGCCTCCGCCACGACACCGCCGAAGTTCCCCTGCCCGCTGCCGTCGTAGGCGTGCGCGTCGCTGTTGAGCAGCTCGTCCCAGTGGCCGCCCCACGGGACACCGATGCGGTAGCCGTGGCGCGGGATCGGCGTGAAGTTCAGGACCGCGAGGATGCTGGCCTTGGTGGAGACGCCGCGTCGCAGGTAGCTGATCACGCTGGCGTCGGAATCGTTGCAGTCGACCCACTCGAAACCCGCCGGCTGGTGGTCGAGCTCGTAGAGGCACGGTTCGCTGGCGTACAGGCGGTTGAGATCGCGCACCCAGCGCTGCACGCCCTGGTGCGGAGCGAAGGCGAGCAGGTGCCAGTCGAGGCTGTGCTCGTGACGCCATTCGTGCCACTGGCCGAACTCCCCGCCCATGAACAGCAGCTTCTTGCCGGGCTGTGTCCATTGGTGCGCGTACAGCAAGCGCAGATTCGCGAAGCGTTGCCAGTCGTCGCCGGCCATGCGGCCGAGCAGCGAGCCTTTCCCGTGCACGACTTCGTCGTGTGACAGGGCGAGGACGAAGTTCTCGTTGAACGCGTAGAGCAGCCGAAAGGTCAACGCCGTGTGGTGGAAGCGGCGGTGCACGGGATCGCGGGCGAGGTACTCGAGCAGGTCGTGCATCCACCCCATGTCCCATTTGAAGCCGAAGCCGAGGCCGCCGACGTAGGTCGGGCGCGATACCATTGGCCAGGCGGTCGACTCCTCGGCGATCGTCTGCGCGCCGGGCTGGCTGCGGTAGACGGCGCGGTTGAGCTGGCGCAGGAAGTCGATGGCATCGACGTTCTCGCGCCCGCCGTGGCGGTTGGTGACCCACTCGCCGGGACGGCGCGAGTAGTCGAGGTAGAGCATCGACGCGACGGCGTCCACGCGCAGCGCGTCGATGTGGTACCGCTCGAGCCAGAACAAGGCGCTGCTGAGCAGGAAGGAGCGCACCTCGTTGCGGCCGTAATTGAAGATCAGGCTGCCCCAGTCGGGATGGAAGCCCTGGCGCGGGTCGGCGTGCTCGTAGAGGTGGGTGCCGTCGAAGTACGCCAGGCCGTGCTCATCGCTGGGGAAGTGCGACGGTACCCAGTCGAGGATCACGCCGATTCCGTGCTGGTGGAGCACGTCGACGAAGGCCATGAAGTCTTCGGGCGTGCCATAGCGAGCGCTGGGTGCGAAATAGGCGGTGACCTGGTAGCCCCATGATCCATAGAACGGATGTTCCATCACCGGCAGAAGCTCGACGTGGGTGAAGCCCAGGTCGCGAACGTAGGCCGCTAAGCGCGGCGCGACCTCGCGGTAGCCGAGGAGCCGACCCGGATCCTCGGGGGCCCGCTGCCAGGAGCCGAGGTGCACCTCGTAGATCGCCATTGGCGCATCCGCCGCCTGTCGAGCCGCGCGGCCGCGCAGCCATTCGCCGTCCTGCCAGTCGTGCTGCGGGTCGGCGACGATCGAGCCGGTGCGCGGCGGCACCTCAGTGCGTAGGGCGAGCGGGTCGGCCTTGTCGACCCGGTAACCGTTGTGGCGCGAGGCGATGTGGTACTTGTAGATGGTCCCTGGGCCGACGCCGGCGATGAATCCCTCCCAAATGCCCGACGTGGCGCGTGGCGCCAGCGGGTGGGCGCCGCGCCGCCAGCCGTTGAAATCGCCGATCAGCGAGACGTGCTCGGCGTTGGGGGCCCATACGGCGAAAGACGTGCCGTGCTGCCCGTCGACGACGCTCGGGTGAGCGCCGAGGGCCTCGTAGATTTGCCCGTGCGTGCCTTCGTTGAACAGGTAGAGATCTTGCTCGGAGAGGCGGCTCATCACGGCGGTGGCGGGGCGGCGTCTGCTCGGGGCGTCTCGAGAATCAGCGAGAGCACGGGGGGCGGTGGGGGCGGTGGTCCGGCGCCGAACTGACGCGTCACGCCGAGGGTGAAGCCGTGGGTGGCTTGTGCGCTGCCGGGCAGAAAGCGCGACAGACCACCCGTATCGCCGGGCCCGCCGGGGCGAGCCGATTGCAGCTGGTAGTCGAGCCCGATGCGGTTGGCTCCGATCCCGTAGGAGACGCCGAGATCGAACACATCCCGATTCGAGCGCGTGGAGAATCCGGTCGACAGATCGGCGCGCAGCTCGGCCGCGCTCATGGTCGCGGAGAGGGGAGAGCGCAAGTAGCGCAGGGTCCACGAAACCGATCCGGGCTCCTGCGCGCTGCGGGCGAGATCGCCGAGAACTCGCAGGCCAAAGCGTGGGGTTGCGGGGGTTCGAAACTGCAGGACCTCGATGAGCTCGATTGCCGGCACGGTGGTGGGGGAATCGCGCAACGTGTAGCGCGGGCCGCTGGCCCGCGGCGGCAGCCCGACGCTAAAGGGCAACGGCTCGGGCGGTGGCTGGTCATCCGCGACCGCCAGCGTTGCCGCCATTGCCAGCGCGGTGCCTACGATCCACCCTCCGCCGCCAATCCTCCTGCGATCGTCGTTCACCAGCGCACGCTCTAGCACGGCCAGTCGCTCCTCGCACGCTAGTGTCCTGTTCGGAAAATGCGTTGTCTTATCATGCGGCCAGCGGGTTCCCGG
>CAYYWP010000280.1:0-5057 GCA_964475125.1 uncultured Binatia bacterium (SeqCode)
CCAGATATTCCTGCGTCGGCCGCCTGGCCAGGGCCGCCGATGCCTCGCCGACATAGGCAGCGAATCTCGGACACAGGACACTAGCCGGATGCTGAGAAAGCCACCGCTCACCCTTCGACGGGCTCAGGGTGAGCGGCGGCTTTCTCAGCATCCGGCTAGACCCTCGTGCTCCGCGTTCTCCGCGGCCTCGGTATCTCTGCGTTGGTTTTTTTTGTCCGATCAAGGGTTAGTCCACACAGGTCCTGAGCCCGTCGAAGGATAAGCGCGGCCCGTTCAACCGACGGGGGTCAGCGGCGTGCGACCGCCCGTCCGCCTGCGGGCCGCCGGGGCGTATCGCCCGCGGACCACCATCTTGCCGCGTCGAGCCGCACCGATCATGCTCGTTCGCCGCCATGCCTCATCCGATCGTGGTTGCCGAATTGTCACTGCTGGAACAGGTCCGGCGGGCGCTGGCCGAGCACAGCGAACCGCGTGGTGCCTCCCAGGCCGATGCGGTGTCGGAGCTCGAGCGGCTGCGCGAGCAGCTGTTATCCGGCCGCGGCGCCGACGACCGCGCTGCCGCGCTGCTCGAGTACAACCGGCAGGAGGCGGTGCTGAGAGAGGTCCGCGCGGCCCGCGAGCGGCCGCGGGTGGCGATCGATTCGCCGTACTTCGGTCATCTGCGGCTGCGCGAGAACGGACGCGAGTGGGACGTGTGCGTCGGCAAGGCGACCTTCATCGCCGGCGGCGTGAGCGTGGTCGACTGGCGCCACGCGCCGGTGTCGCGCTTGTTCTACCGCTACGAGCAAGACGACGAGTACGAGGAGGAGCTCGCCGGTCGCCTGCGGGTCGGACGCATCGCGGCGCGCCGCTTGGTGACGATCCGCGACGCCGTGCTGCGCCGCGTCGACGCGCCGGAGGGCGTGTTCACGACGGCTGCGCAGGCGGGCGGCGAGCAGTGGACCGAGAGCCAGCGCCAGGCGCCGCAGCTCGCCGGGGGGGAGGGGGCGGCGCTGCGCGTGTACGAGGACGGGGAGCGCGGCGACTCGATGCTGGGCAGCGGCGCCCGGGCCGGTCCGGCGCGCGCCGACAAGCACCTGCCGGACATCGCCGGGCTGATCGATCCGCGGCAGTACGACCTCATCGCCAGCCCGTCCGGCGGTCTGCTCTTCATCCGCGGCACGGCCGGCTCCGGCAAGACGACGGTCGCCCTGCATCGCATCGCGTACCTGGCCTACGCCGATGAGCGGGTCGATTCGGCGCGCTCACTGGTGGTGGTCTTTTCGCGCGCCCTGCGCGATTACGTCAGTCACGTGCTGCCCGCCTTGGGAGTGCGCCGGGTGCGCGTCTGTACCTTCACCGAGTGGGCGGAAGAACAGCGGCGCCGGCACTTTCCGATCCTGCCGCGTCCGGTGCGCGATGACGCGCCGATGAGCGTGCGCCGCCTCAAGGGCCACCCCGTCATGCTGGCTGTGCTGGCCGAGCAGGTCCGGCGCACGACCGGGCGATCGAGTCCGCGCCAGGCGCTGGATGACTGGGGCAGCGCGCTCGCCGATCCGGCGCTGCTCGGCGCGGTCGTGGCGCAGCATGCGCCTAGTGCGTTCACGGCCGTGGAACTGCAGCGAGCGGCGGAGTGGTGCGGCCGTCGCTATCGCGAGCTGCTGGCCTACTTGGCGGGCGAAGAGGCGACGCCGGTGGAGATCGGGCCGGAAGACGACGCCCTCTTGTTGCGCGCCCACCAGCTGCGCGTCGGCCCGCTGCGCGGGGCTGACGGCCAGCCGTTGCAGCTCCGGCACGTCGCCATCGACGAGGTGCAGGACCTCTCGCCGCTCGACGTGCAGGTGTTGCTCGACTGCCTCGACGAGCAGCGTAGCATGACCGTGGCGGGCGACACCCAGCAGCATGTCCTGCTCGATGCCGGCTTCGCCTCCTGGGGCGATTTCTTCCGCCCCCTTGGTCTCACCGGCAGCGCAGTGAACACGCTGCGGGTCAGTTACCGCTCGACGCACGAGATCGTCAGCTTCGCCCAGGCGGTCCTCGGCGGGTTGCGCGAGGACGACACGCCGCCCGAGACCACGCGCGGCGGCCCGGCGGTCGAGCTGTTCCGCTTCACTGATCACGGCGCCTGCGTGGCGATGCTGGCGGCGGTGCTCAAACGGCTGGCGGTCGCCGAGCCGCTGGCTTCGGTGGCGCTCATCTCACCCTCGGCCGAGGTCAGCGCCGTGTACCACGGCGCCCTCGAGGCGGCGGAGGTCCCAGGGCTAAGCCTGGTCGTGGATCAGCGCTTCCGCTTCGCCCCGGGCGTGGAGATCTGCGAGGTCGCCGACGTGAAGGGATTGGAGTTCGACTACGTCGTGGTGCTCGAAGTCAGTGCCAGTCACTACCCCGACACCCCGGCGGCGCGCCGTCGCCTCCACGTCGCCGCCACCCGCGCCATCCACCAGCTCTGGCTCAGCAGCGTCGCCACCCCCTCGCCCATCCTGCGCGCCGTGATCGCGCCGAGCGTGTGAGGAGGAGACTCCGCCGCCCGCCGCAGCAGATCGGGCCGCGGCGGATTCGGCAGGAGAGAACCCGCTCACACCTTCACCTCGTCGACAGAGTTGACGACGCGGCCGACCAGGCCGTATTCGCGCGCCGCCTCGGCGGACATCCAGAAGTTGCGCTCGGTGTCCTTCTCGACCTTCTTCAGCGGCTGCCCGGTCTGCTCGGCGATGATGCGGTTCAGGCGCGCTCGCATCTTGAGGATTTCCTCCGCTTCGATTTCCAGATCGGTGGCGCGGCCGCCGAAGCCGCCGGCGGGTTGATGCAAGAGGAAGCGCGTGTTGGGCAGGCAGAAGCGCTGGGTGACCGGCACCGCCAGGTAGATGTGGGCGCCGGCGCTGGCGACCCAGCCGGTGCCGACGATCAGCACCCGCGGGCGGATGAAGCGCAACATGTCGTGGATGGTGTCCCCCGCTTCGACGTGGCCACCGGGGGAGTGCAGGAAGAGCGTGATGTCGTCGTGCGAGGCGGCGGACAGGGCCAGGAGCTGCTCGGTGACGGCGCGCGCCAGTTCGGCGTGGATCTCGCCGCAGATGACGATCTGACGCGCCTCGAACAGCTTCTGCGCCACGCTGGCGCGCGTCGCCATCTCGGCCAGCGGGTTACCGGTTGATTCGACTTCGGGCATGGCACTCCTCGACGAGCTGTTCGCTGTTGGGCGGTTGGCGGTTCGGGGATGGCCGCCGCCGCGCGCCCGGAGAAGATCCCTTAACAGCGAGCAGGCCAGCAGCCAACAGCCCGGTCGCAATCAGCCGGCAGGCTTGAACAGAATGCGATACTCGGTCGGCGTCGCAAAGCCCATGCGCGCGTAGACCGGGCGGCCCATCGGCGAGGCTTGCAGGTTGGCGAAGCTGCCGCCGCGCCGCAGCCCTTCGCGCAGCGCCGCCCAGGTGAGGGCTTCCGCGTACCGGTGGCCGCGCGCCTCGGGGATGCAGCCGACCCAGCCGATGCCGGCGACGCCGTGGGTGACGTAGGTGGCAGCCGCCGCGACGGCACGGCCATGCAGATAACCGATGAAGCCCTGGATGTGCGGGGCACACAGGCTCTCCAGGCCGGAGAACGCGTCGCCGGCGTACTCGGTGGGTGAGCCGTAGACGGCGTACGCCGCGGCCGAGACGTCGCGAAAGTCGTTCCGGCCGCGGTCATCGCATACGGCGCGGATCTCCAGTCCGGCCGGCTCGCAGCGCGTGCCGGGATCGGCGAGCAAGGCCATGCCGGGTAAGGTGACGAACGTCTGGTAGCCGCGGGCGCGCAGCGCGGCTTCGAGATCGATATCGGCGTGGGCGCGCAGCCAGACCGAATGGGGCGCCTGGCGCGGCAGGTAGAAGGCTTCGGCGGCGGCGTCGACCTGCTCGGCGGAGCACGGCCCGCGCACCATGAGCGCATTGTGGAACACCGTGCCGCGCGGCGCCCAGATCATCAGGTGCGCACCGGTCTCGACCAGTTCCGCACCGGTGCAGTGCAGGGCGCCCTCGCGATACATCTCCCAGCAATTGAGATCCATCGCCTGCAGGAGGGATTGCGGCGTATGGGGCACGGCGAGCGCCCGTGTCAGCCCCGCGGTGTCCGGAAAATCGGTGACCTCGACCACGTGCCCGCCCGCCAGGCGGACGATGAGACAGCAGCGATCGCGATAGCGGGCGCCCGTGCGCAGCTCGGCTTGCCGCTCGGCCTCGATGACGAGGGTGTCGCCGGCGTGCAGCCAGCGCTGGATGGAGAGGCGTGGCGGCGCGACGAGCAGCGCGGCGCAGCGGCCGAGCAGATCGCGCGCCACCGCCTCGCGCCCGCGGTAGACGCCGGAGAGGGCCGTGTCGCCGCTGACCGTATAGGTGACGTCGGGTGCCAGGCGGTCCAGCAGCGGGGCGACGTCGCCGCGGCTGGCGGCCTCGAGGGCGTTGCGGAGCACGGCGGCGGAGTCGGCGCTCATTCGAGTCTCACGGCGCTGGTCGACGCCATCCTGGCAGAGCCGGCCGCACGCGTCGATCGGATCGCCGGCGGCCGACTTCGGCGCCGCGGTCGGCAGCGGGGAGATAGACAGGAGGTATTCAACCCAGAAGCGCCGCGCAGCGGCAGGACCGCCTACCGGCCTTGACGGGGCGGGTGCGGTCGGCGATGGTCGAGGTGCTGGTGATCGAACTCGGCCATAGTCGCGAGCGCGCAGTGCTGGTCGCCGTCGAGCGGGGGCGCGCGGCGCTGCTCGATGTCGCCACGTCGTTGGCCGAGCTGGAACGGCTGGCCGAAACCGCCGGGGCGGACGCGGTCGGCAGCGTCGTGCAAGCCGGGCGTCGCCTGCACGCCGGCACGCTCATCGGTGCCGGCAAGATCGACGAAGTACGCCAGGCGGTGCAGCGCCTGGGGGCGACGCTGGTCATCTTCGACGACGAGCTCTCGCCGGCGCAGCAGCGCAACCTGGAGAAGCTCCTGGCGGTGCGCGTGATCGATCGCACCCAGCTCATCCTCGACATCTTTGCCCAGCGCGCCACCTCGCAGGCGGGCAAGCTGCAGGTCGAGCTGGCGCAACTCACCTACTTGCTGCC
>CAYYWP010000281.1:0-5046 GCA_964475125.1 uncultured Binatia bacterium (SeqCode)
GCGACAAGATGGACGAGGCGATCGTCCAGTACATCAAGCGCAAGTACAACCTGCTGGTCGGCGAGCGCACCGCCGAGCTGATCAAGCTCACGATCGGCTCGGCCTATCCCGGCAACGAGATCCAGACCATGGAGATCAAGGGGCGCGACCTCGTCGCCGGCGTACCGAAGACGGTCGAGGTCTCGGACGAGGAGATCCGCGACTCGCTGCTCGAGCCGATCAGCCAGATCGTCGACGCGGTGCGCATCGGCCTCGAGCGCACCCCGCCGGAGCTGGCCTCCGACATCGTCGACAAGGGCATCACCCTGGCCGGTGGCGGGGCGCTGCTGCGCAACCTCGACGTGCTGCTGCGCGAGGAGACCGGCCTGCCCGTGCACCTCGCCGAGGATCCGCTCACCGCCGGGGTGATGGGGGCGGGGAAGGTGCTGGATGAGCTGACGCTCCTGAAGGACGTCACGATCCAGTGAGATGCAGTTCCTGCGCCGCTACCGTGTTCTGCTCGCCTCCGCCAGCCTGCTCGTCTGGTCCCTGCTGCTCGTTTCCATCAGCGTCCGCGCCCGACCGCACCGCGATCCGGTCGGCCGCTTCCTGCTCGACGCGCTGGCTCCGTTTCAAGTGGCCTTCAACTGGATGGGGCGCAGCACGAGTCAGCTCTGGGCGGAGTATGTCGACTTGGTCGGGGCGCAGAACGACAACGCGCAGCTGCGGGCGCAGGTGGCCGGCTTGCAAGGCCAGCTGCTGCGACTCGAGGAGCTCGAGCGCGAGAACCAGCGGCTGCGCGAGCTCCTCAGCTTTCGCGGCCACCTCGAGAGCACGGCCTATGGGGCGCGGGTCATCGCGCGCGATCCGGGGCCCCTGTCGACGACGCTGACCATCGATCGCGGCGCGCGCGACGGCGTGCGCCAGGACATGGCCGTGCTGACCCCGCAGGGCGTGGTCGGGCGCGTGGTCGAGGTCAGCCACACCGTGGCGCGGGTCATCACGCTGACCGACCGCAACAGCGGGATCGATGCCCTGGTGCAGCGCAGCCGCTCGCGCGGCATCGTGCAAGGCGGCAGCGATGGGGCCTGTTACATGAACTACCTGCTGCGCGACGCCGACGTGCAGGTCGGCGACCGCATCCTGACCTCGGGGCTCGACGGGGTCTTCCCCAAGGGCGTGGTGATCGGCGGCGTGGTGGAGGTGGGGCATCGCCACCGCGGCTTGCTGCAGGCCGCGGTGGTGCAACCGAGCGTCGACCTCGATCGCCTCGAGGAAGTGCTGCTGGTCGAGGCGCGCGCGGCGCCGGCCGGTGAGTCGTCGAGCCACCCGTGAGCGATCCGCTGAGATGATGCGAGCCGCCGCTTTCGACTCGCTCCGCGTCGTCGGGGCACCTGGCGTGCGCCTGGGGCGGCGGGCCTCCCGCCGGCGTCACCCCACCCGTTCGCCCGGGCGCACGCCGTGCGCCGCGACGGATGCGCGACTGCGCATGGCGCGAACGGTGGCCGGTGCTTCGCCATCGCCGTGACGACGGACCGCAGCACGTGTCGGTCGGAAAGGGGACGAGTCGATGCGCGCCCTGGTCGTAGTCGGCCTGGTGGCGGGCCTGGGCGTCCTGTTGCAGACGACTCTGCCGCATGCGCTGCCGTCGGGGTGGCAGTTCTCGCCTGACCTGCTGGTGGTGTTGGGGGTATTCCTCGGGCTGCACCGGCACACGGTCGGCGGCGCGCTGGCCGCCTTCGTGCTCGGCTACGTGCAGGACGCCGTTTCCGGCGGGGTGGCCGGAGCCAACGCCTTCGGCATGGTGGTGGTGTACGCGCTGGTGTACTTGACCTGCCGCCGGCTGTGGGTGGACAACGCGCTCTCCAAGATCGTCTTGGTGTTGCTTGCCTCATTGGTGAAGTCGGTGGCAGTGTTGGTCGTGTCGTTCGTGTTCGGAGCCTTCGACGGCGCATGGGGACCCGCGCTCGGCCGCGCGCTGGCCACGGCGGCGCTGGCGGCGGCGGTGGCGCCGGCGGTGTTCGCGCTGCTCGACAGCGCGCACCTGCCTGAGGAACGGGACGAACCCTGATGCCGATGTTCGGCACCTATGAAGTGTCGCCGTCGGTGCGGCGCCGGGTCGCGCTCGGCGCGGCGCTGGCGGTCGTCGGCATGCTGTTGCTGGCGGCTCGGCTGTGGAACCTGCAAGTGCTGCGCGGCGAGCAGCTGGCAGTCCTGTCGGAGAACAACCGCATCCGCCTGCGCCGCGTGCCGGCGACGCGCGGCCGCGTCGTCGACCGCACCGGCAAGGTGCTGATCGACAGTCAAGCGTCGTTCGATGCCGTGCTGGTGCCAGAAGATGCGCACGACCTGCCTGGCGTGGTCGAGACCCTGGCGCTCTACCTGCATCAGGGCACCGGCGAGACGCAGGCCATCCTCGACCGCGCCGCCGGCCGCCCGGCCTTCCAGGAAGTGCTGGTCAAGCGCGGGCTCGACTACGACGAGGTGGCGGCGATCGAGACCCACCGGCTCGAGTTGCCCGGGGTGAACCTGCGCGTGACGCCGAGCCGCAATTATCCGCACCGCGCGACGCTCGCCCACGTGCTCGGCTACGTCGGCGAGGTGACGCCGGCCGAGATCGCGCGCGACCCGCGCTATCGCCCCGGCGACCCGATCGGCAAGGCGGGGCTGGAGAAGGCGTGGGAAGCGGAGCTGCGCGGCGTCGACGGCGGCCAGCAGGTCGAGGTCGACGCCCTCGGTCGCGAGTTGCGCGTGCTCGACGAGGCGGAGGCGACGCCGGGCCATACGTTGGTCCTGTCGATCGACCTCGAGCTGCAACAGGCCGCCGAGCAAGCGATGGGCGAGCGCGCCGGGGCGGTGGTGGCGCTCGATCCGCGCAACGGCGACATCCTGGCCATGGTCAGCTCGCCCGCCTTCGATCCCAACGAGTTCACCGGCGGCATCGACCCGGAGCGCTGGCGCGCCCTCACCGAGCACCCGCGCCATCCGCTCAACGCTCGCGCCACCCAGGGGCAGTATCCACCCGGTTCGACCTTCAAGGTGATCGTCGCCGCGGCGGCGCTCGAGGAAGGGATCATCAACCCGTTCACCCGCCTGCGCTGCCCGGGGTATCTCGCCTACGGCAACCACACCTTTCGCTGCTGGCGGAAGGGCGGGCACGGCTCGGTCAACGTCCACGAGGCGCTGGTCGGGTCGTGCGACGTATTCTTCTACCAGGTCGGGGCGCGCCTCGGCATCGACGCCATCGCCCGCTATGCGCGCGCCTTCGGCCTCGGTACGCCGACCGGAATCGAGATCGGCAGCGAGCGCGGCGGCATCATGCCCGATAGCGAGTGGAAGCGGCGCCGCTTCCAGCAGCCCTGGCACAAGGGCGAGACCCTGTCGGTGGCCATCGGCCAAGGCGCGGTGACGACCACCCCGTTGCAGATGGCCCAGGCCGTCGCCACGGTGGCCAGCGGCGTACGGTATCGGCCGCGCGTCGTGCAGCGCGTCGAAGCCATCGACGGGGCGCTGGTGCGGGACGTGACACCCGAGGCCGTGGCGACGTTGCCGGTGCGGCAAACCGTGCTGGCGCAGGTGCAGGAGGCGATGGCCGACGTGGTGACGCGCGGCACCGGCAGCAAGGCGCGGCTGCGCGACATCGCCGTGGCCGGCAAGACGGGGACCTCGCAGGTGGTGACCATCGGCGCGACGCGCCGCAAGGCGAGCGAGATGGAGTGGCACGAGCGCGACCACGCCTGGTTCATCGCCTTCGCGCCGGCGGAGGCGCCGACCATCGCCGTGGCGACCCTGGTCGAGCACGCCGACGGGGGCGGCGGCGCCGTGGCCGCGCCGATCAGCCGCGACGTGCTGGAAGCCTACTTCCAGTTGAACGCGCAGCGCGAGGTGATGCGCCTTGCTCAGAATTGATCGGCGTCTCTTGGCGCACATCGAATGGCCGCTGCTCGTGCTGACCCTGCTGGTGAGCGCCGTGGGGCTGTTGACCATCGCCAGCGCCACCTATCGCGAGGAGCGCCTGCTGACGCCCTATGTCATTCGACAGGCGAGCGCCGTGGCACTCGGGTTGGTGCTGATGGTGATCGCGGTCTGCATCGACTATCGGACCCTGAGCCGCTACGCCGTGGCCGTGTACGTCGGCTTGGTGGCGGCCCTCGTCGTCGTGCTGTTCGCCGGCGTCAGCGGTGGCGGCGCGCGGCGGTGGCTCGGTGTCGGCTCGCTGACGCTACAACCCTCGGAGTTCATGAAGGTCGGCGTGGTGATGGTGCTCGCCCACGTCTTGCATCGCGCCGCGGGGGAACCGCGCTTGGCGCTGTACCGCCTGGTCCTGCCTCTGGCGCTGATCGCCGTTCCCGCCCTCCTCATCCTCAAGCAACCGGATCTGGGCACGGCGGTGGCGCTCGGGCTGGGCGCGTTCACGCTGTTGATGGTCGCCGGCCTGCCGGGGCGCTGGCTGGTGATCACCGCGCTGATCGTCGGCCCGCTGTTGCCCTACGCGTACAATCACCTCAAGCCCTACCAGCGCAATCGCCTGATCAGCTTCATGAGCCCGGAGAAAGACCCGCTCGGCACCGGCTATCACGTGCTGCAGTCGCAGATCGCCATCGGCTCGGGCCAGGTGCACGGCAAGGGGTACCTGCACGGCACGCAGAACAAGCTCAGCTTCCTCCCCGAGCAACACACCGACTTCATCTTCTCGGTCTACGCCGAGGAGTGGGGGTTCCTCGGCGCGCTGGCGCTGCTCGTCCTCTACCTGGCGCTCATCTTGCGCGGCGCCTACATCGCCAGTCGCGCCCGCGACAACCTCGGCGCGCTGCTGGTCGCCGGGCTGACCGGCCTCGTCTTCTGGCAAGTCGCGATCAACGTCGCCATGACCAGCGGCGCGGTGCCGGTGGTGGGCATCACGCTGCCGTTCCTGAGCTATGGCGGCTCGTCGATGCTGGCCCTGTTCACGTCCATCGGCTTGATGATGAACGTGAGCATGCGGCGGTACTCGTTCTGAAGGTTGTTAGGTTGCTAGTGTCCTGTATCCGAAATTCGTTGCCTATATCGGCGAGGCATCGGCGGCCC
>CAYYWP010000282.1:0-5045 GCA_964475125.1 uncultured Binatia bacterium (SeqCode)
CCCCACCGGGCAGCGCGCCGCGCTGCCGGCGGGCACAGGTCCCGCGGCTACGGCTCGTCGCAATTCTCGGACCGGTCACCGTACCTCGTAGTATCTCGGAGACCCGGTCGGGTAGCCGGATAGGCCGTTTTCCGCTAGGCGCACGCTCATGACTACCGGTGCCGAGAAGCTCGACGCACCCCAGCCTGCGCTCATCATCGGCTCGCAGGAGCACAAAGAGGCCTTCTGCCGCACCTTCATCGACACGCATGATCCGTACGATCCGGCCCGGATCGATTGGCCGGAGGTCGACGACCAGATCTTGGCCCGCTTGCGCCAGATGCCGTTCTGGCACGAGGCGATTTCGACCGAAGCGGATGTGGCGCGTAAGGTCCAGGCCTTGGTTCCAGAGGTGCGCGACCCGCTGCTGCGCCAGGCGATCGAGCTGAACGGCTACGAGGAAGGCCGCCACTCGGCGCTGCTCGACCACATGCTGAGACACTACGACATTCCGCGCCCACCGACGCGCGAGGAACCGCTGTCGGGTGATGCGCTGTGGGACTTCATGCGCGTCGGCTACGGCGAGTGTTTCGACTCGTTCTTCGCCTTCGGCCTCTACCGGCTGGCGAGCGACTCCGGCTTCTTTCCTCCGGCCCTGTTGCGCACCGTCGAACCGATCGTGCACGAAGAAGCGCGCCACATTCTCTTCTTCGTCAATTGGGTGGCCTACTGCCGAGCCCAGGAGCACAGCCTGGGCAAACTCGCGCATCGGGCCCGCTGTGCCGCGGCGATGGCGGTGCAGCTCTGGGGACGCGCCAAGACGGCCATCGCGGCAGCGCGCGGCGGCGGCGATGGCGGCGCCAGCGACGACAACGACTTCATGCTCGGAGTCAAGGATTCGCTTGACGTCGTCAGCTCGCCGCGCCAGTTCCTCACCGTCTGCCTGCGTGAGAACGAGGCCCGCATGGCGCCCTACGATGCACGTCTGCTGCGCCCGACCTTCGTGCCGCGCCTGGTGCGCACCCTCTGCCGCGTCCTGCGCTAGCAGGCGCGCAGGACGGAGCGCGCTCAGCTTTGGCGCTGAGCCTTCGCCCCGTCCGCTCACCCTGAGCCCGTCGAAGGGTGAGCGGACGGGGCGAAGGCTCAGCGCGAGCTGAACGCATGGCGCCGTCAGTGGTCTATTGAAAAAGGGCGCGCTCATCCTTCGACGAGCTCAGGACCTGTCCTGAGCTTGTCGAAGGGTGAGCGGGAAGTGCTTGTGCCGCAACGTGTTCCGCTCATCCTTCGACGGAGCTCAGGACATACCCTGAGCCTGTCGAAGGGCGAGCGGAAGGGGCGAAGGCCAGGGCCAGCGGAACGCATGTCGCCGTTACGGCAGCACGCGCACGATCAGCTGAGCCGGGGCGCCGAGATTTCCGGCGACATCACGCACCCGAACCGTCACCAGGGTCTCGCCGGCGGGAAACTCGAGCGGTGCGTCCATCAGCCCGCAGAATTGCACCTCGACGTCGCGGCCGGCCACGCAGGCGTATTCCGCATCCTCGAACCGCACACAGCTGCTGCTACAGGTGCGGGCGCGCGGTTCGCCGCTGCCGTCGACAAAGCGGCAGCCGAAGTCGTTGAGCGTGTCGACGACGGCGGCGCTTTCGTCGAAACGCGGCGGGTCGATGGCCGGCACGCCGCCGAACAGCGGTGGCTCGACGTCGCACACCGCGCTGCTCCCGTTGCCGAGCGGGCGCGTCACCTGAACCTGCAGATCGGGCAAGCCGTCGCCCGCGAAGGCATCGACCCCGGGATCCGCCCCGGCGGTGCCACGGCGCGCCTCGACGACCAAACGAAAACCGAAGCCGAACTGACGCGTGTAGATCGGCACCCCCTCGGGGCTCGTACCGCTCGGCGGTTGCAAGATGTCGTCGGCAGAGGTGAGGCCGAAAAACAGGATGCCCGGTCCGACCGCCGGCGTCGCCGTCACCGTCGGCGTCGCGCTCGGCGTCGGACTGAGTGGCGGCGGGGTCGCCGTCGGCCCGGCGCCGCATCCCTGCAGCGCATTGCCGACCGCGACGACCAGTTCAGCCACCTCAACCGAACCGCTGGCGTCGGCATCGAGCGACGCGCATTGGTCGGGCGGTGCGCCCTCGACGGCGATGCGCACGGCGAGGATCAACTCCTCGACCGCGACGCGCTCGTCGCCATCGCAGTCGCCGGCGCACACGGCAGCCGCCGGCTGAGCGAGGAGCGCGAAGAGACACACGGCTGACAGCGTTTTCACACACCCTGAGATGACCGGTCTGAATGCCTTTGTTGCCGTGCTGTCGCGCCGCTTTGCTGCGCGCCAGTTCAGGGCCGGCTGATCGCCTGAACGCGAAAGAAACCTTTCACCACGAAGTCCACAAGGCCGTGAAGATCACGGCTCACGGCGGCGGTGCTGCGAACGTCTTCACCCCCACCACGAGGAGCTTCTCTTCCGACTCGCAGCCCCGCGAGACCCCTTGCCGTTCGAACCCTTCGTGGCCTTCGTGGTTGCAAGGAATTTCGGCTTAGGGCTGACAGCCTGTCGTGCTATGACAACCGCCATGCCGGCCTTCGCACTGTCCGACCAACACGGTGTGGCGCGGAGCTATCCGACCGGCCGGCCGAGCCTGCTGTGCTTCGTCAAGGAGGACTGCCCGACCTGCGGCCTCGTCGTGCCCTTGCTCGATCAGCTGTCTCGCCAGCTCGCTCCGCACGCCGACGTCTACCTCATCGGCCAGGAGTCGTCCGGCAACGCGCGTCTGATCGAACGCCATCATCTGAGCGCGCCGCTGCTCGACGACTCGGCGCTGAGCGTCTCGCACGCGCACGACATCGAGACCGTGCCGACCGCCATCCTCACCGACGCCACGGGCCAGGTCAGGCGACGCTGCGTCGGTTTCGTGCGCGCCGAGTGGCGCGCGGCGTGCGACGAGTTGGCGAGCCAGGCCGGCATGACCGCGGCAGCGATCGACTGGGCGAGCTACCCGGAGTGGCGGGCCGGCTGCGGCTCGCGCTCGCTCGAGCCCGGCATCGCCGAACGCCTGGCTGCCCAAGCCAGCGGGAGTCCGCTGCGCGCCCGCCGGCTCACCGTGGCCGACGCCGACGATCCGATCGAGTTCTGCTTCGCGCAGGGGCTGACCGATGGTCTGCCGGTGGTGCCGCCGACCCCGGAGCGCGTCGTGCGCATGCTCGGCGGGACGCACCGCGCCGCCGACGAGGTCGTCGCCGTCGTGCCGCCCAACCTGGCCCCGGCGACGGTGGAGAAGATCGCCATCAACGCCGTCATGGCGGGCTGCACTCCGGCGTATCTGCCGGTGGTGTTGGCGGCGGTCGAGGCGCTGTGCAGCGACGAGTTCAACATTCACGGCGTGCTCGCCACGACGTTCTTTTCCAGCCCCGTGCTGATCATCAACGGCCCGGTGCGCACGCGCCTCGGCATCAACTGCGGCCTCAACGCGCTCGGCCAGGGCACGCGCGCCAACGCCACCATCGGCCGGGCCGTGCAGCTCGTCGTGCGCAACCTCGGCGGCGGCCGGCCGGGGGAGATCGACCGCGCCACCCTCGGCCAGCCCGGCAAGTTCACCTGCTGCTTCGGCGAGCTGGAAGAGCGCAGCCCGTGGCAACCGCTGCACGTCGAACGCGGCTTCGCGCTCGGCCAGAGCACCGTCACCGTCTTCGCCGGCAACGCGCCGACGGCCATCGTCGACCAGCTCGCACGCGACGGACGCACGCTGGCCACCAGCTACGGACTCGCCTTGGCGGCGATGAGTCATCCGAAGCTGTACCTCGCCGGCGACGTGTTGGTGGTCGTCTCCCCGGAGCATGCCGCCACCTTCGCCGCCGACGGCTGGAGCAAGGCGGCGATCCGCGAGCAGATTCAGCAGGCGACGCTGCGCCCGGCGCGCGAGCTGCAGCGCGGCGCCGGCGGGTGCGCCGAGGGCCTCCCGGCGGCGATCGTCGAGCGCTTGGGCGCCGACACGCCCGTGCCCAAGTTCAAGGCGCCGGAGCAGATCTCACTCGTCGTCGCCGGCGGCCCGGCCGGCAAGTTCGCCGCCTACCTCGGGGGCTGGCTCAGCAGCCCGATCGGCTCGTCGATGGTGACGCGGGTGATCGCCGACGAGTGAGGGCCGGGGGCGCGCGCCGGGCCGCGATCGCATGCGCGGTCGGCGAGCGTGAGCGGCATGCGCCCGGCGGGGGATGAAAGCCTTGCGCTGGGGCGCGCCTTTGATAAGCGTGCGCGCCGGGAGGGGAGCGTATGGCCCAGCTAGTCGATCGCATGCTGCGCGCGGCGCGCCTGGATGCCAGCCTGTACGAAGAAGTTGAGGCCGACAGCTCGGCGATGGGGCAGGCCACGCTGGTGGTGGTGATGTCGAGCATCGCGGGCGGCCTCGGCACGGCCGGTGAGTTCGGTTCGCCGGGGGTGATCGGCTTCATCGTCGGCGCAATCCTCAGCCTCATCGGCTGGTACCTGTGGTCGCTGATCACCTACTTGATCGGCACGCGCCTGTTGCCGCAGGCGTCGACCGAGGCAGATCTCGGCCAGCTCTTGCGCACGCTCGGCTTCGCCAGCACCCCCGGCATCGTGCGCGCCTTCGGCATCATTCCGGGCGTCGGCCCGATCGCGCTGGCGGTCGGCATGGTGTGGTCGTTGATCGCGATGGTGATCGCGGTCCGGCAGGCGCTCGACTACACCGGTACGGGCCGGGCGATCGCCGTCTGCCTCATCGGCTGGATCGTGCAGGTCCTCATCATCCTCGTCCCCATGATGTTGCTCGGGTTCGCGCTCGGCAGCGCCGCTGATCCGGGCGCCGCGGCGTGAGCGGGCGCGCGCCGCGCCGCTCACGGCCGGCTCCTAACAGTCCGTTGAAGAAGGCCGCGCTCATCCTTCGACGGGCTCAGGATGAGCGGGAAGTGCTTGTGCCGCAACGTGTTCCGCTCACCCTTCGACGAGCTCAGGACATGCCCCGAGCCCGTCGAAGGGTGGGCGGAACGCGTTTTTCAACGGGCTGCTAGTGTCCTGAGTCCGAAATTCGCTGCATATCTCGGCGAGGCAT
>CAYYWP010000283.1:0-5043 GCA_964475125.1 uncultured Binatia bacterium (SeqCode)
TCGAGGCCCGCGATCTGCGCCCGAGCCCGTCCGCTCCACCCGAGCGCCTGGCGCGGGCGCGCAGCGGTCGAGCCCGCTGGCTGCGCCGCGCCCTCTGGCAGCGCTGGTATCTGCCCGGGGTGACGGCGCTGGAGCGCGTCGAGCTGACGCACGAGCTGGCCGCACAGACGGCGCGCTGGGAGCAAGCGATGCAGCACGCCGAACAGGGCGCGCGGGGCGTGCTCGACGGCCGGCTGGCGGAGATCGCCCGCCGCGCCCAAGCCGAGCAGGAGCGCATCCGCGTCGAGACCAATTTCCTGGCCCAAGAGAGCGAACAGCAGGCGCTGGCCACCCACCTGCCGGTCTTGGCGGCGGCGCGCGAGCGCATCGAAGCGATCGGCAAGGAGGCGCGCCGCATCGCGTAGGCGCAGGCCCCTGTGGCCTGCCCCCGGTTGGGTTCAGGGCGGGCCACGGGGGGCCGTCGCCGTGGGGCAGGTGCCCGGCCCGATTGCAGAGGGCTCCGGTTGGGTTCAGGGCGGCCACGGGGGGCCGCCCCTACGGGTGTGGCGGCGGCTACGGGGTGTCGTCGCCGTCGGGCAGGTGTCCGGCCCGATTGCAGGGGGCCCCGGTTGGGTTCAGGGCGGCCACGGGGGGCCGCCCCTACGGGGTGCGCTCGAGCCAGCGGCGGATGTGGTCGATAAAGATCGGGCCGAGGTCGTGCAGCTTGCGTTCGCCGATGCCGTAGACCGTGGCGAAGGCCTCGATCGAGGTAGGGCGGCGGCGCGCCAGGTCGCGCAGCGTGGCGTCGTTGAAGATGATGTAGGGCGGCACGCCGCGGGTGGCGGCGAGGGCGCGGCGCAGGTCGCGCAGGTGGTCGAAGAGGGCGTGGTCGACGCCCTCCCACGATGCCCCGGCCAGGCGCGGCGGCGCCGGCGGCTTCTTCGCTTTCGGCTGGACGAGCTGCACCGCTCGCTGGCCGCGCAGCACCTCCCACGACGCGGCGTTGAGCTGCAGGACCGGGCGGTCGCCGGCGGTGCGCTCGAGCAAGTGCTGGTCGAGCAACTGGTGCACCATGGCGGTGACGCCGGTGCGCTGCAGGTCGCGCAGCAGTCCGTAGGTGCTGAGCCGATCGTGTCGGCGCGCCCGTACCCGTTCGGTCTCGGCGCCGACCAGAATGTCGACGATGTGGGTGACGCCGAAGCCCTCGGCGCGGGCGACGGCGGAGAGGATCTTCTGCGCCGTCACCGTCGCGTCGCTCACGCCCTCGACCTCTCCGAGGCAGACGTCGCAGGCGCCGCACGACGCGGGCTCGTAGGGCTGGCCGAAGTACTCGGAGAGGGCCTTGTGCCGGCAGGCGAGGCCGGAGGCCAGGCGCTGCATGTGACGCAGTAACGCACGGGCTGCTTCGAGCGCCTCCGCGTCGCCGGCGTCGTGCCCGCCGCCGTCGTCGCCCTCGTCCTCCTCGGCCCGTGCTGCGGCCGCCTCGGCGGCGCTGCGCTCCAGCAGGCGTTCGATGCGCACCACGTCGGCGCTCGAATAGAGCAGCACGCACTCCGCCTCCAAGCCATCGCGCCCGGCGCGCCCGGTCTCCTGTTGGTAGTGCTCGATCGACTTCGGCAGCCCGGTGTGGATGACGCAGCGCACGTCGCTGCGGTCGATGCCCATGCCGAAGGCGACGGTGGCCACCACCACGTCGAGGTCTTCGTCGCTGAACGCCTCCTGGGTGCGGCGCCGGGTCTCGGGCTCCATGCCGGCGTGGTAGGCGGCGGCGCGCAGGCCGTGCGCGGACAGGTGCGCCGCCAGGCGCTCGGTGTCGCGGCGGGTGAGACAATACACGATTGCCGCCTCGCCGGTGTGGCGGCGCAGCACCTGCATCACCTGCGGCGCCGTGTCGGTGCGCGGCACGACGCGGTAGGTGAGGTTGGGGCGGTCGAAGGTGCCGAGCAGCACCAGCGGGTTGGCGAGGTGCAGTTGCGCGGCGATGTCGATCCGCACGCGCTCGGTGGCGGTGGCGGTGAAGGCGCGCACGCTGGCGCCGTCGAGCCGCGCCTTGAGCTCGGCGAGCTGGCGATATTCGGGGCGGAAATCGTGCCCCCAATGGCTGATGCAGTGCGCTTCGTCGACGGCGAAGTCGCGCACCCCGGCGCGCTCGAGCCAGGTGAGAAAGCGCGGCGTCAGCAGCCGCTCCGGAGCCACGAACAGCAGCCGGAAGCGGTCGTCGGCGAGCCCCTGCTCGACCGCGCGCACATCCTCCAGGCGCAGGCCGCTGTGCAGCGCGGCGGCGGCGTAGCCGTTCTCGCGCAAGCCGTCGACCTGGTCCTTCATCAGGGCGATGAGCGGCGAGATGACGACGTCGGTGCGCCCAGTCACCGCCGGCGGCACCTGGTAGCAGAGCGACTTGCCGCCGCCGGTCGGCAGGACGACCAGCGCATCGCGCCGCTCCAGGCCGGCGGCGATCGCCGCCGCCTGCAGGGGCCGCAACTGGTCGAATCCCCAGTAGCGGCGTACGGTGGCGAGGATCGCGTCGGCGTCGTGCATTACGGGGCGGGAACGGGGGACAGGATAAGGGGGACAGTCCCTCTTGGAAGAGGGACTGTCCCCTTCTAGCCTGTCAACCTGCCGGGCCGCGAGCGGTTTCGGAATCACCCGCCGTTTCCGCTACAGTGGACGGCTCGCCGGAGGCTCCGCATGCGACTCGTCCTCGTGTCCCTCTCGCTGCTGCTCGCCACTGCCGCATCCGCCGCACCGGCGACGGTCACGGCGCATGGCATCGCCATGCACGGCGACCTCAAGTACGGCCCCGACTTCACCCATTTCGATTACGTCAATCCGGCGGCCCCGAAGGGCGGCGAGATCCGCTTCGCCGGCTTCGGTGGCTTCGACAGCTTCAACCCGTTCATCATCAAGGGCGACGCCGAGCAGGGCAGTATGCGTATCTACGACACGCTGATGGAGCCGTCGGCCGACGAGCCGTTCAGCGAGTACGGTCTCCTGGCCGAGACCATCGAGACGCCGCCCGACCGTTCGTGGGTGATCTTCACGTTGCGCCCGCAGGCGCGCTGGCACGACGGCAAGCCGGTGACCGCGGACGACGTCCTGTGGACGTTCGAGGCTCTGCGCACCAAGGGGCGGCCGTACTATCGCGCCTATTACGCCGGCGTCGCCAGTGCCGAGAAGGTCGGTGAGCGCGCCGTGAAGTTCACCTTCAAACCGGGCGAGAACCGGGAGCTGCCGCTCATTCTCGGCCAACTCCCGGTGCTGCCGAAGCATTACTGGCAGGACAAGAACTTCGAGGCGACGACGCTCGAGCCGCCGCTTGGCAGCGGGCCGTATCGCCTCGGCAAGTTCGAGGCCGGGCGCTGGAGCACCTACGAGCGCGTCCCCGAATACTGGGGCAAAGACCTGCCGGTGAATCGCGGCAGACACAACTTCGACGTCATCCGTTACGACTACTATCGCGATCTCGCCGTGACCACGGAGGCGCTGAAAGCGGGTGCGTTCGACGTCAAGCTCGAGAACTCCGCCAAGGAGTGGGCCACGGCCTACGACGAGCTCCCCGCCGTGCGCGACGGCCGGCTGAAGAAGGACCCGGTACCGCATTCGCGGCCCGCTGGCATGCAGGCCTACGCGTTCAATTTGCGCCGGCCGCTGTTCCAGGACCGCCGCGTACGCCAGGCGATCGGCTACGCCCTCGACTTCGAGTGGTCCAACCGCACCCTGTTCTACGGCCAGTACACGCGCTCGCGCAGTTACTTCGACAACTCGGAGCTGGCGGCCAACGGCGTGCCCCAGGGCGCCGAGCTGGCGGTGCTGGAACCGTTGCGCGGTCGGGTGCCGGAAGCAGTCTTCACCACCGAGTATCAACCCCCGGCCACCGACGGCTCGGGCAACATGCGCGACAACCTGCGCCAGGGCGCCGAGCTGCTCAAGGCCGCGGGCTGGTCGGTCGATCCGAAGAGCAAGCAGCTCGTCAACGCGCAGGGCGAACCGCTGGCATTCGAGATCCTGCTCGTCGACCCGGCCTACGAACGCATCACGCTGCCGTTCATCAAGAACCTCGAGCGCCTCGGCATCGCGGCGCGCGTGCGCACGGTCGACTCGGCGCAGTATCAGAAGCGCCTCGACACCTATGACTTCGACGTCGCGATCGCCAACTGGCCGGAGTCGATGTCGCCCGGCAACGAACAACGCAGCTTCTGGTCGTCGGCATTCGCCGATCAGCCCGGTGGCTACAACTACCTCGGCCTCAAGGATCCCGCCGTCGATGCGCTCGTCGAACAGGTGATCGCGGCGCCCGATCGCGCCAGCCTGGTGGCGCGGGTGCGCGCGCTCGATCGCGTCTTGCAATGGGGCTTCTACGTGGTGCCGAATTGGCACATCGCCCGCGATCGCTATCTGTACTGGGACAAGTTCGGCCGCCCGGCGGTGACTCCGGCACAAGGCGTCCAGCTCGACACCTGGTGGTACGACCCGGCCAAGGCGGCGGCGCTGGCAGCCAAGCGTTGACGGGGCCACCTCCCGCGTGACCGCGATCGCTTGAGGCCGGAGGACGCGTCCGCCGCGCCGATGCTCGCATGGCTGCCTATATCGTCCGCCGCCTGCTGCTGATGATCCCGACGCTGCTCGGGATCATGCTGCTCAACTTCGTCATCATCCACGCCGCCCCCGGCGGCCCGGTCGAACAGGTCCTCGCCCAGCTCAAAGGCACGAACGTCGGCGCGACGGCGCGCGTCAGCGCCGGCAGCGGCGAGCTCGGCACCGCGGCCCGCACGGCGGCTGGCGACGCCGGGCGCTACCGCGGCGCGCAGGGGCTCGATCCCGACCTGATCAAGCAGCTCGAGCGCCAGTTCGGCTTCGACAAGCCGGCCCACGAGCGCTTCCTCCTCATGATCGGGCGCTACCTGCGCTTCGATTTCGGCGAGAGCTTCTTTCGCAGCCGCTCGGTGGTGGCACTGATCGTCGAGCGCCTGCCGGTGTCGATCTCGCTCGGGCTGTGGACGACGCTCCTGGTCTATCTGATCTCGATTCCGCTCGGCATCGCCAAGGCGGTGCGCGACGGCTCGC
>CAYYWP010000284.1:0-5008 GCA_964475125.1 uncultured Binatia bacterium (SeqCode)
GATACAGGCCAGGTTGCAGGTGTGCAGCGGCTCGAGCATGAGCACATAGGGATAGCGTCGGTTGCCCTGCCACCAGTTCTTGGCCTGCCACTTGGCCATGTCGGTGACGATGTGCAGCGGAAATCGCATGGTCTGACTCTCCTCGTCGGTAATCTCACAGAACGCTAGGCCGGGGTCGCCAGCCAGTGGTCGAAAAAACGCTCCAGGGTCTGGCGCGCCGCGCGCCGCAAGCGCGACAGCGCGATGAGCCCGCCGATGGCCCCGGGGTGGGCAGCGAGATGACTCGCCAGGGCGAGCGGGCGCACCGTGCCGCGCGAGCGATCGATCACGTCGGCGGCCACCCGCAACTCGTCGTCGGCGGCGTCGAGCACGGCGCGTACGGCGAGAAACGGCACCCGACAGGCCGCGGCGCGGGCGGCGATCGGCCCGCCTTCCATTTCGACCGCGATGGCGCCGTTCGCCGCCGCGGCGCGTTTCTCCTCGACGCCTGCCAACACCGTGGCACTGCACAGTATCGGTCCATGCGCCGGCCGCAAGCCGGCCGCGTTGGCCGCATTGGCGGCCCGCTCGTGCTGCGCCGGGTCGACGGCCAGGTCGCCGTCGAGGCCGTGACCGCGCAGCGCCGTGGCCACCGCCAGATCGCCTGGGCGCAGCTCGGGTGCTAGCCCACCGGCGCAGCCGGTGGAGAAGAAGGCGGCGAAATCGGCCGTCGCGGCCAGCGCCTCCGCCGCCAAGGCGGCACGGCGCACTCCGACTCCGGTCTTCATCACCCACACCTCGCGCCGTGGCGCCTGGCCGATCCAGCAGGTGAAGCGGCCGATCGGCTGGCGGCGCACGTCTCGCAAGTGGCGCAGGACGGCGCGGCACTCCCACTGCAGCGCGGCGAAGATGGCGATGCGTTCCATGGCGCGTCCATCCCGACCTAGGAGTGCGCTCGGTTCATGAGTGCAGCCGTTCGGCGACCAGGGCGGCGGCGCGATGGCCGCTGACCACGGCGCTCTCGATCGTCGGCGGCAGGCCGGTGGCGGTCCAGTCTCCCGCCAGCAGCAGGTTGGGCAGCGCCGTCTCGGCGCCGGGGCGCAGGCGTTCGACCTCCGGCGTCGTGGCGATGGTGGCGTACTTCTCCTTGACCACGACGCTGCGCCGCACCTGCGCGGTGCGCGCCGGCGGCAGCAGGTCGCGCAGCTCGCCGATGACGGTGGCGGCGATGCGGGCGTTGTCCCACGATGCGACCTCGCGGCCGGCGCTGATCACGGCGCTCAGGCTCTGCCCGCCGTCGCCGTTGCTGCCATGCAGCTTGCTGCGGTTGAACACCCACTGCGTGGTGGTGCCGATCAGGCCGAGGAACTCGGGCTCGAGCACGGGTTGGTCGAACCAGAGATGCACCGAGACGATCGGCGACTCGCCGAAGCGATCGAGCGCGGCGAAGGCCCCGGTGCCGCGCAGCCTATCGGGGACGAGCGGTGCCACGGCCCGCGGCGGCAGCGCCAATACGCCCCCTGCCACCTCCAGCCGGCGCCCATCGTGCAGGTGCACGGCGGCGAGGCGTCCGTCGCCGGGTTCGAGACCGACGATGCGCGTGTGCAGCTCCACGCGGCCGCCGCGAGCGGTGATGAAGCGCACCGCGTCCGCGGTGTAGAGGTCGCTCAACCCGACGCTCGGCAGGATGAACTGCGAGTCGCGCCGCGAGCCGAAGAACGCCTTGGCGAGCACGGCGGCGAATGGCGCGGCCGCGGCGCGCTCCGGCTGTTCGTTGAGCGTGGCGATGGCGACCGGGTTCCAGAATGCCGCCCGCGCCTGCGCCGACTGTCCGACCGCGGTGAGCAGCTCGGTGACGGTGGCGGTGCCGAGCAACGGGTCGCCCCGCCGGTACATGCGCAGCACGCGCAGGCCCCCGGTCAAGGCGCGCCAGCGCTCGCGCCGGCTGAGCAACGTGTACCCGAGCACGCCGCCGAGGATGTGCAGCGGGCTCGGCAATGGCAGGCCGGCGATGATCCCGGTGCCGATGCCGGGCTGCGCCATGGCGACGCGCAGGTTGGGCTGGCGGACGACCTTGCCGCCGGCGCCGATACGGGCCAGAAAGGCGAGGGTGTGCCGGTAGCAACCCATCATCGCGTGCTGCCCGTTGTCGACCGCCTCGCCGGTGGCGGCGTCGGTGAACGAATAGGCGCGGCCGCCGAGGTGCGGGCGCGCCTCCAACAGCAGCGGCGGCAGCCCGCGCTCGGCGAGCTCCACCGCGGCCGACAGGCCGGCGAAGCCGCCGCCGATGACGACGACGGGTTTCATTGCTGGCGCAGTGGTAGTTGGGCGCGGCCCCAGGCCGAGAGCGCCAGGGTGAGCTTCTCGTAGCGCGGCAACGTCACCTTGGCGCCGAAGACGTCGAAGTGGCGCGCCTCGATGCGCCGCAGCAGGCGTTCGTAGATGAGGCGCATGGCCTCGGCGGCGACCAGCGTGGCGCGGTCCTCGGCCGCCAGCGCCGCGGCGGCGCGCTCGTAATAGGTGCGCGCCCGGCCGCACTCGAAGGCCATGAGCGACGCCACCGGCGGCGAGAGGTGCCCGCTCAGCAGGTCGGTTTCGCTGCAGTCGAAACGGCGCAGGTCGGCGAGCGGCAGGTAGATGCGGTCGCGGCCCGCGTCTTCCTCGACATCGCGCAGAATGTTGGTGAGCTGGAAGGCGATGCCGAGGTCGATGGCGTACTGGCGCGCGCTGTCGGCGCGATAGCCGAAGATCTCGATGCACATCAGGCCGACGGTGGAGGCGACCAGGTAACAGTACTGATAGAGGTCCTCGAAGGTCTCGTAGCGGCGCTGCGTGAGGTCGAGTTCGACGCCGCGGATGAGATCGAGGAAGTGCTGGCGGGCGATCGGGAAGCGTCGCACGGCATCGGCCAGCGCGATGCCGATCGGATGCGTCGGCGTGCCGTCGTAGACCTGCGCCAGCTCCTCGCGCCAGCGCGCCAGCAGCGCGGCGGGGTCGCGCCGATCCGCCTCGTCGGCGATGTCGTCGACGAAGCGGCAGAACGCGTAGACGGCGCAGAGCGCGCGCCGGCGCGGGGCGGGCAGCAGGCGGAAGGCGTAATAGAAGTTACTCGAGCTGCGCCGCGTCACCGCCTCGCAATGGGCGTAGGCGTCGCGCACGCTCGCTGGCGAGGCTGGGCGGCGGGCAGGCCGTTGAAAAACGCCTTCCGCTCGCCCTTCGACGGGCTCAGGGTGAGCGGCGCGCTCGACGGCACGAGCGTCTCGCGCTTCTGGGCTGGCCGCCAGGCGCTTGGGCGCGGGCAGTCCGGCGAGGGCGCGGACGATCAGGCCGGCCTTCTCGGCCGCCGGCACGGTCGGACGCTGCGCGAAGACATCGAAGCCCTGCGCCTCGATGCGCGCCAGGATGGCGAGCCCGCCCCAGGCGAACAGGCGCACTTCGCGCCCCAGCCGCGGCTCGACGCGCTCGGCCAGCGCCAGGCCGTCGCGCAGCCAGGTGCGAGCCCGCTCGACCTCGAAGCGCAGCAGGGCGCAGAGCGCGTCGCGCGGCTCGCCGCGCCGCAGGTCCGCGGCGGCGCAGCCGAAGCGCTCCAAGTCCTCGCGCGGGAAGTAGACGCGACCCTTGGCGGCGTCGACCGTGACGTCCTGCCAGAAATTGGCCAGCTGCAATCCGGTGCACACGCCGTCGGCCAGCGCCTGGCGCTCGGCGTCGTGGTGGCCGAACAGCGCGAGCACGAGATGGCCGACCGGATCGGCCGAACGGCGGCAGTAGTCGCGCAGGTCGGCGAAGGTGGCGAAGGGGCGAAAGCAGGCGTCTTGGCGGAAGGCGTCGAGCAGACGGCGGAAGGGCTCGATGGGAATGGCGAAGCGCTGCGCCGTATCGGCCAGGGCGATGAAGATCGGGTGGGTGGCGCGCCCGACGTAGCAGGCGTTCAGCTGCACTTCCCAGTCATCCAGGTCGGCCAGGCGCGCCGCCGCCGGGCGCTCGCCCTCGTCGGCGAAATCGTCGGCGGTGCGGGCGAAGGCGTAAATGGCCGCCAGCGGCCGGCGCAACCGGCGCGGCAGCAACCACGAGCCGACGGTGAAATTCTCGTAGTGTGCGGTGGCGATGCGCCAGCAGTGGGCGTAGGCCGACGCCAGGGTGCGCCGATCGGCCGCCCCCGAGCCGGGAATGGGTGGGCGACGAATCATGCGCGGATCGCGCCCGGCGCGTGTGCGTGTGAGGGCTGAGCCATTTACGATGCCGCGGCGCGCGAAGGCGCCAGATCGCGGTTGGCGAAGGCCGTCACGCCGCCATTGCCGTCGCCGCCCAAACGCCGGCGCACACCGCCGAGGGCCATGAGCGGGAAGTAGTTCCGGTACATGTCGTAATGCAAGTAGAAGTGGCGGGGGAAGCCGGTCCCGGTGAACAGCGCCTCGTCCCACTGCCCGTCGCCGCGCTGGCGCTCGAGCAGGTACTCGACGCCGCGCAAGACGGCCGGGCTGACCACGTCCTCGCCGGCGAGCAGGCCGAGAATCGCCCACGCCGTCTGCGACGGCGTGGAGTCGCCCTGGCCGGCGAGGCGTTCATCCGCGTACGAGGCCAGGGTTTCGCCCCAGCCGCCGTCGTCGTTCTGGTGTGCCTTCAGCCAGGCGACGGCGCGCCGCACGTGCGGCGCGTTGAGGTCGTCGCCGATGGCGCGCAGGCCGGACAACACCGACCATGTGCCGTAGATGAAGTTCACCCCCCAGCGGCCCCACCACGAACCGTCGGCGCGCTGCGTGCGCAGCAGGAAGTCGTGGCCGCGCCGCGCCGGCTCGGCGCGCAGATCCTGGCCGGCGTTGCCCAGCATCTCGAGCATGCGGCCGGTGAGGTCCTCGGTCGGCGGATCGATCATCGCCTCCATGTCGGCGAAGGGGATCTGATTGAGAAAGGCGCTGTCGTTGTTGGTGTCGAACGCCGCCCAGCCGCCGTTGGGGCTCGGCATGCCGAGCGTCCAGGGCATCCCGGCGTCGATCGAGGTGCGCAGCCGCTGCGGATCGCAGCCGCCGAT
>CAYYWP010000285.1:0-4985 GCA_964475125.1 uncultured Binatia bacterium (SeqCode)
CTGGCCCGCGTGCTCGTGGAGCGCGCGCTCGCCGAAGCGTGGCGGCGCGCCAGCGCCTCAGGCGCCAGCGCAAGTTGACTCGGCCGAGAAACATGCCGTAGCGTGCGCGGCGTGCCGCACCCATTCCAGGCACGGCCATGAGGAGGCAGGCATCATGAGCATGAAGCCGCTCAAGTCCCTCGCCGAGGTCGCCGATCCGGCGCATTCCGCCCTCATCATCATCGATCCGCAGCACGATTTCTGTTCCGAGCGAGGCGCCATGGCGCAACGCTTCGGTTTCGACATGAAAGAGATCAAGGCGGCCGTGCCGCGTCTCAACGCCTTCATCGAGCAATGTCGGCAGGCCGGTATCCTGGTGGTCTGGGTGCGGGAGATCTTCGCCGACGCCAAGATGTGGCCGAACCAGAAGGCGCAGTGGGGCGGCGGCGAGGACATCTGGCTGATCCGCGAGGGCAGCAAGGGAATCGAATGGTACGAGGGCATGATCGCCCCGGCGCCCGGCGAGCCGGTGATCACCAAATGGCAGTACGACGCCTTCGAAGACACCGAGCTCAACCTGCTGCTGCAAAGCCGCGGCATCAAGACGCTGCTGATGACCGGCTTCACCACCAACATCTGCGTCGAGACGACGGCGCGCCACGGCTACATCAAGGGCTACTACATCGTCCTGGTCACCGATTGCACCGGCGCGCCGACCCCCGCCGAGTACGAATCGGCCGTCTTCAACATCAAAGTCTATTTCGGTCAGGTGGCGAGCAGCGACGACGTAGCGCAGACCTGGGCGGTGAAGCCGGCTCGGCGCGCCCACGCCTAGGAGTGACGGCCGGCTGAGTGGAGGCCACATGTCGCCGCGCGACTTCATGCTCCGCGCCATCGAGCTGTCGCGGCACGGCGTCGCGGCCGGCGACGGCGGGCCGTTCGGGACCGTGATCGTCAAAGCGGATCGCATCGTCGGCGAGGGCTGGAACCGCGTCCCGCGCGACAACGATCCGACGGCGCACGCGGAGATCGTCGCGATCCGCGACGCCGGCCAGCGCCTGGGCACGTTCGATCTCTCCGGCTGCGATCTCTACGTCAACGGCGCCCCCTGCGCCATGTGCCTGGCCAGCTGCCTATGGGCGCGCATCGAGCGCATGTATTACGTGCTCGGCTACGAGGACTCGGCGCTCATCGGGCTCGACGACACGCACATCTATGCCGAGGTCGCGCGGCCGCTCGGTGAGCGGAAGTTTCCGATGATCCAGATGCCGGAGCTGAGCGCCGAGGCGCGCGCCGTCTACCGGGCCTGGAAGGAGCAGCCGAACAAGATCGAGTTCTGAGGGCGGGCGAGGTGGTATGGATCTGATCCTGCGCAACGCGCACCTGGCGGCGGACGGCTCGTCCCGCGCGGTCGATATCGGCATCGACGCCGGGCGGATCGCGGCGCTCGAGCCGGCGCTCGCCGCGGAAGGGCGCGTCATCGATCTCGGCGGTCGCTTCGTGTCGCCCGGCCTCGTCGAGACCCACATCCATCTCGACAAGTCCTCGATCTTCGATCGCTGCAAGGCGGAGAAGGGCGACCTCGACGAGGCGATCGAGGAAGTCGCCAAGGCCAAGCGCGGCTTCACGCCCGAAGATGTCTACGAGCGGGCGCGGCGCACGCTCGAGCGTTGCATCCTCAACGGCACCACGCACATGCGCACCCACCTCGAGGTCGATCCGGGCATCGGGCTGCGCGGGCTCGAGGGCGTGTGGCCGTTGGTCGAGGAATACCGCTGGGCGATCGACATCGAGATCTGCATCTTTCCGCAAGAAGGGCTGCTCAATAACCCGGGCACCGACGAGCTCATGATCGAGGCCCTCGAGCGCGGCGGGGGCGTTGTCGGCGCGGCCCCCTATACCGACACCAACCCGCATGGCCAGATCGACCGCGTCTTCGAGATCGCGCGGCGTTTCGACGTCGACATCGACATGCATCTCGATTTCGGCCCCCACCCCGATGACCTCGACCTGCTCCACGTCTGCCGGCGGACCGAGGAGCTCAAGTATGGCGGCCGCGTCGCCATCGGGCACGTCACCAAGCTGTCGGCGGCGCCCCCCGAGATGTTCGAGCGCGCGGCGCAACGCATGGCCGACGCGGGCGTCGCCCTCACCGTGCTGCCGTCGACCGACCTCTACCTGATGGGCCGGCATATGACGCACGGCATGATGCGCGGCGTCACACCGGCCCACCGGCTGCTGCACGCCGGCATGAACTGCTCGCTGTCGACCAATAACGTGCTGAATCCCTTCACCCCTTTCGGCGACTGCTCGCTGGTCCGCATCGCCAACCTGTACGCCAACATCTGCCAGGTCGGGGCGCGGCACGACCTGCGCGAGTGCTTCAACATGATCACGACGCGCCCGGCCGCCCTGCTGCGCCGTGCCGAGTACGGCATCGCCCTCGGCAAGCCAGCCGATCTCGTCGTCTTCGACTGCGATTCGCCGGAGCGCGCCGTCGCCGAGCTCGCCCAGCCGATCTACGGCTTCAAGCGCGGACGCCAGACCTTCACCCGGGCGCTGCCCGTCCTGCATCGGCCGGAGAACACCTCTTCCAGCCGACCGGGTCGATCCGGCCGCGCATAGCGTTATTATATTAGCCTTGATCTGACAAAAACCTCAACGCAGAGACCCAGAGTACGCAGAGGACCCAGAGGCAGCGTGCATGAGTTCGAGCGCTGACTCATCGTCATCGTCAATTGGGTTTGGGGTTCACTCTCGAGACGCTCGTGCTCCGCGTTCTCTGCGGCCTCCGCGCCTCTGCGTTGAATTTCTTTTGTCCGATCAAGGATAGTCCGTTGAAAAACGCGTTCCGCCCACCCTTCGACAGGCTCAGGGTGAGCGGAACGCTTTGTGGCGCAAGCAGTTCCCGCTCTCCTGAGCTCGTCGGAGGATGAGCCCGTCGAAGCGTGAGCGCGGCCTTTTTCAGACGGGTGGCGCGGATTCGATTTGAGGAGGCGAAGCTCTTGGCCGCCAGATCGCGGACGTCGTCGGCCAGTTTCTGATACGAGGCCCAGAATCGCGGCGAAGCAAGGTGCCTCAAATCTCACGGGTCTTTCCGGCCTTGTAGTCGGCAACCGCTTCCCCGACGAGGTCATCCAGCTTTCCGGCCTTCGCGTCCGCCTCGATCTGTTGATCCCAGACGCGCGCATCGAAATCCAGGAACCAGACGCGAAACTGGGCGAACTCCCGCGGCGCCAGCTTCGCGATGCGCTTCTCGAGCTGCTCAAGTTCGCTCATCAGCCGCCTCCGAGTGGGCGCCACCTTACACGACACGCCCTTCGTCGGCTGACGCTGACGCCCAAACGCCCGGGCCGCAACGCGCCGGCTTGCATCCCAGCTCCACACCCGAGTCACAAGGGAGCGCTGCCACAGGCGCCCCCTCGCAGGCGCGAGCGCATCACACGAAACGCAGGGACAGCGAGCCGAGGTCCTGGTAGCGGACGCTGACGTGATCGCCGGCGTCGACGGCGACGGCGGCGGTGATGCCGCCGGTCATGATGAAGGTGCCGGCGGGGATGTGGGCGCCGCGTTCGGCGAGCATGTTGGCGAGCATGGCGACGCTGAGGGCGGGGTGGCCGAGGACCGCGGCCCCGGCGCCGACTTCGACCACGGCGCCGTTCTTCTCCAGCACCAGGCCGATGGTCGGCAGGTCGACGTCGCCCACGGCACGGGCCCGGCCGCCGGTGACGAAGCCGGCCGCCGAGGTGTTGTCGGCGATGACGCTGGGGAGGTCGAAACTGAATTGCTCGTAGCGCGAGTCGAGAATCTCCATCGCCGGCAGGACGAAGTCGGTGGCGGCGAGCACGGCGGCGACGTCGCAACCGGGACCGCTGAGCGGCGCCTTGGTGACCAGCGCGATCTCGGCCTCGACGCGCGGGTGGATGAAGCGGGCGCGCTCGACGGTGCCACCGTCCATGCAGGCGCCGTCAGCGAAGAGCACGCCGCAGATCGGTTCGCGGACGCCCATCTGCCGCATCTTCACCTGCGAGGTCAGGCCCATCTTCAAACCAGCCGGCGCCGCGCCGCGCGCCGCCTTGCGCGCGCGCAACGCCTCCTGAATCGCGTAGGCGTCGCGCTCGTCGAGGCCGGGATGCTCGTCGGTGAGCTTGCCGATCGGCGTGCGCGTCAGCTGCGCGCGGTCGAGCCGTTCGGCCAGCAACACGATCGTGGCCGCATCGACGCTCATCCAGGAGACCCACCACGAAGCGCACGAAGGCCACGCCGGCCTGCACCTGCGCTTGGTGTCCTTCGTGGTTGGAGAAACTCCGTCATCAGTGCCGAGCCGCGTCCGCCTGCCCCTGCTCTGCCGCTTGCCGGCGCACCAGGTCGAGCGCGACGTCTTCGATCATGTCCTCCTGGCCGCCGACGGTCTTGCGGCGGCCGAGCTCGGCGAGGATGGCGGCCGACTTGAGGCCGTACTTGTCGGCCGCGCGCTTGGCATGCAGCAGGAACGACGAGTAGACGCCGGCGTAGCCGAGGACCAGCGAGTCGCGATCGACCCGGATGGGCTGGTCCATCAGCGGCACGACGACGTCCTCGGCGGCGTCCATGAGCCGGTACACGTCGATGCCGGTGTGCACGCCCATGCGGTCGAGCACCGCCGCGAACACCTCGAGCGGCGTATTGCCGGCGCCGGCGCCGAGGCCGGCCACCGACCCGTCGATGCGCCCCGCGCCGGCCTCGATGGCGGCCAGCGAGTTGGCGATGCCGAGGGCCAGGTTGTGGTGGCCGTGGAAGCCGACCTCGGTGGCGGGATCGAGCGCGGCGCGCAGGGCGCCGATGCGGGCGCTGACGTCATCGGGCAGCATGTAGCCGGCCGAGTCGGTCGCATAAACGCAGTTGGCGCCGTAGCTCTCCATCAGCTTCGCCTGCTGCGCCAGCGCCTCGGGCTCGCTCATGTGGGCCTTCATCAGTCAGCCGACGGTGTCGAGGCCGATCTGGCGCGACAGGCCGATGTGGTGCTC
>CAYYWP010000286.1:0-4945 GCA_964475125.1 uncultured Binatia bacterium (SeqCode)
CTTCCTGCGCCAGGAGCTCGGCCTCACCGGAACCCTCGTCGGCTGCGAGCACGGCGTCTGCGGGGCCTGCACGGTGCGCCTGAACGGCGAGCCGGTGCGCGCCTGCATCGTCTTGGCCGTGCAGGCCGAAGGGATGACGGTCGAGACCATCGAAGGGCTCGCCGACGGCGAGCGGCTGCATCCGATTCAGCAGGCGTTCCGGGAGGAGCACGGCCTGCAGTGCGGTTTCTGCACCCCGGGCATGGTGTTGACGGTACAGAGCCTGCTGGAGGATCATCCGAATCCTTCCGAGAGCGAGATCCGCGAATACCTGTCCGGCAACGTCTGTCGCTGCACGGGCTACCTCGGCATCGTTGCCGCGGTGCACAGCGCCGCGCGCAAGCTGGCCGGCGAGAGGTGAAGCGTTGACCGGGAACCCGCCGGAACATGAGGATTGCCATGCCCGACCTGCCTGAGCTGAGCAGCGTATGGCAGCGGCCGCAGTACGTCGGCACGCGCATCCTGCGCACTGAGGACCCGCGCTTTCTGACCGGGCGGGCGCGTTATACCGACGACGTCCGCTTGCCTGGCCTGCTCGAAGCGGCGTTCCTGCGCAGCCCGCATGCGCACGCCCGCATCAACGGCATCGACGTCGGCCGCGCCCAGGCGCTGCCCGGCGTCTACGGCGTCTACACCGGCGCCGACCTGGCGCGCGTCCTGCAGCCCTTCGTCTCCACCGTCCCCGGCCGCACCGATGTGCGCCCGCTGACGCAGCACGCCTTGACGATCGACAAGGCGCGCCACGTCGGCGATCCGGTCGCGGTGGTGGTCGCCGAGTCGCGCTACGTCGCCGAGGATGCCTGCGACCTGATCGAGGTCGACTGGGAGCTGCTGCCGGCGGTGATCGATCCGGAAGCCGCCCTGCGGCCCGGCGCGCCGGTGATCCACGCCGATGTGCCGGACAACAACTTCGCCCACATCGAGTACGAGCGCGGCGAGGTCGATCGTCTGTTCGCCACCGCCGCCCGCGTCTTCTCGAAGCGCTTTCACCACGGCCGGCTGACGCCCGCACCGCTGGAAGGTCGCGCCGTAGTCGCCGACTACAACCCGTCGAGCGGCGAGGTGACGATCTGGACCTCGAGCCAAACGCCGCACCTGGTGCGCAGCGTGCTGACCGGCCCCTTGCAGATCGCCGAGAGCAGGATCCGCGTCATCGCCGACGCCGTCGGCGGCGGCTTCGGCGAGAAGTGCCAGGTGTTCAAGGAAGAAGCGATCATCCCCGCCCTGTCGAAGCTGATCGGGCGGCCGGTGAAATGGATCGAGGATCGCTTCGAGAACCTCGCCGCCTCGGTGCACGCCAAGGAGGTGATCAGCTACCTCGACATCGCCTGCGCGCAGGACGGCACCTTCCTCGCCTTTCGCGCCCGCTACATCGGCGTGAACGGCGGCTACCAGGCCCATCCGTGGACGGCGCTGGTCGAT
This sequence comes from uncultured Binatia bacterium (SeqCode), assembly GCA_964475125.1. Lineage (GTDB taxonomy): Bacteria > Desulfobacterota > Binatia > HRBIN30 > CADEER01 > CAYYWP01. The sequence goes on from CAYYWP010000286.1 coordinate 1,462, forward strand.
CCGATGACCACCGCCGCGGCGCTGCCGAATCTCTACGCCATTCAAGCCGTGCGCTACTCCATCGACTGCCCGTACACCAACAAGTGCATGACCGGCGCCTACCGCGGCGTCGGCCGCACCCCGGGCACGACGGCGCGCGAGTCGCTGATCGACGACATCGCCCGCGCCCTCGACATCGATCCGGTCGAGCTGCGCCTGCGCAACTGCATCGGCAACGCGCCCTCGGTCTCGCTCACCGGGGCGCGCTACGACGGCGGCACCTACCGCGAGTGCATCGAGCGGGCGCGCGAGGTGAGCGGCTACGCGGCCTTTCGCCAGCGCCAGCGCGCCGCCTGGGCGGCGGGGCGCTACCTCGGCATCGGCTTCAGTCCCTTCGTCGAGCCGACGGCGTGGGGCTCGGACATGGCCAAGGTGCAGGGCTACGTGGCCGGCGAGATCTTCGATGCCGCGCAGGTGACGGTCGAGCCCGACGGCTCGGTGAGCGTGACCTGCGGCTTGCACAACCACGGTCAGGGGCTGGAGACGACCCTGGCCCAGGTGGCGGCCGACACGCTCGGCGTGCGCATGGAGAGCGTGCGCGTGGTGATGGGCGACACGGCGGTGGCGCCGTACGGGTTCGGCACGCACTCGAGCCGCGCCGCGGTGATCGGCGGCGGCACGGTGATGCGCGCCGGGGTCGAGGTGCGCGACAAGATGGCGCGCATCGCCGGCCACGTGCTCGAGGTCAGCCCCGCCGATCTCGAATTCCGCGACGGGACGGCGCAGGTGCGCGGCGTGCCGGGGAAGAGCATGACGGTGGCGGAGATCGCCGCCCTGGCGTACTTCGGCGGCGCCAAGCGGCCGCCAGACATGGAGCCGGCGCTGACCTCGACGCGCTCGTTCGATCCGCGCGAAGTGTGGCCGAACGGCTGCGTCGTCGCCGCGGTCGAGGTCGACATCGAGACCGGCCAGATCCGCATCGAGAAGCTGTGGTCGGTCGAGGACTGCGGCGTGCTGCTCAACCCGATGATCGTCGAAGGGCAGACCGCCGGGGCGCTCGCCCAGGGCGTGGGCGGCGCCCTGCTCGAGGAGTGCGCCTACGATCCGGACAGCGGCCAGCTCCTCGCCGGCAGCTTGATGGACTACCTCTACCCTTCGTCGACCGAGGTGCCGCCGATCGAGTTCCACCACCTCGAGACGCCCTCGCCGGTCACCGAAGGCGGCATGAAGGGCATGGGCGAGGGCGGCCTGTCGGTGACCGGCGCGGCGATCGTCAACGCCGTCGCCGATGCCCTGTCGCCGCTCGGCATCGTCATCACCGAGACCCCGCTGTCGCCGCGCGCGATGCTCGCCTTGATCCGCGCCGGGCGCGAAAAGCAGCACCACAGATGAACACGGAGGACCACAGATGGACACGGATTCCCCGAGCTCAGTGTGTATCTGTGGTCCTCTGTGTTCATCTGTGGTTGAGGTCTTGTTGAGTCATGAGTAGCGCGCATTTACGGCTGGCGGTGGACGTGGGGGGGACGTTCACCGACCTCTACGTCCTCGATGAGGCGAGCGGCGCCGTGCGGGTGGCGAAGACGCCCTCGACTGCCGATCCGATCGACGGCGTCATGCAGGGGGTGGCGCAGCTCGGGGTCGACCTGGGCGCGGTGGCGGTGTTCGCCCACGGCACCACGGTGGCCACCAACGCGCTCATCACCCGCAACTTGCCGCGCGCCGCCATGGTGACGACGCGCGGTTTTCGCGACGTCATCGAGATTCGCCGCGGCTGGAAGAACGAGCTCTGGGACGCCTACAAGGACGTCGCGCCGCCGTACATCCGCCGCCGCGACCGCTTCGAGGTCGGCGAACGCATCGACTACGCCGGCGCGGTCGTGCAGCCGCTCGACGAGGCGGAAGCCCGCGCCGTGGCGGCCAAGCTCAAGCGGCGCGGCGCCGAGACCATCGCGGTGTGCTTCGTCAACGCCCAGGCCAACCCGGCGCACGAGCGGCGCATGGGCGAGATCCTGCTGGCCGCGCTGCCGGGCGCGCGCGTGTCGCTGTCGAGCGAGGTGCTGCCGGAGATCTTCGAGCACGAGCGCTTCTCCACCACGGTCGCCAACGCCGTGCTGGCGCCGCTGGTGGCCGACTACGTCAAGCGCCTGGAGCAGCGCCTGCGCGCCGGCGGCTACCGCGGCGACCTGCTGATCCTGCACTCCGGCGGCGGCGTGACGACGCCGCGCAGCGTCGAGCGGCTGGCCGTGCGGCTGGCCTCGTCGGGCATCGCCGCCGGTGCCATCGCCAGCCGCCACATCGCCGGGCTGGCGGGCTTCGACCACGCCATCGGCCTCGACATGGGCGGCACCAGCACCGACATCTCGCTGGTCTACAATCGCCAGACGCGCCTCACCAAGGAGTGGTACGTCGAGTGGGGCTATCCGATCTGCTTCCCCAGCATCGAGGTGTTGACCATCGGCGCCGGCGGCGGCTCGTTGGCCTGGATCGACGCCGCGGGCTCGCTGCGCAACGGTCCCGCCTCCGCCGGCGCCCGCCCCGGCCCGGCCTGTTACCGCCGCGGCGGCCTGCAACCGACCAACACCGACGCCAACCTCGTCCTCGGCCGCCTCGGTACCGAATTGATCGGCGGCGGGATCCAGCTCGATCGCCAGGCCGCCGCCGAAGCCATCGAAACGCACGTCGCGCGCCCCCTCGGGTTGAGCCTGCTCGAGGCGGCGAGCGCCATCCTGCGCGTCGCCAACGCCAACATGGCCGACGCGCTGCGCCTGATCTCGGTGCGGCGCGGCTACGACCCGCGCGAATTCGCCCTGGTGGTGTTCGGCGGGGCGGGGCCGCTGCACGGCGTCGCCCTGGCGCGCGAGCTGGCGATCCCGGCGGTGATCGTGCCGCCCAACCCCGGCATCACCTCCGCGCTCGGCTGCCTGCTGGTCGACATCGAGCACGATCTCTCCACCATGTTCCTCGGCCAGGCCGACGCGGTGGCGCCGCAGGCGGTCGAGGCGCAACTCGCCGAGCTCGAGCGCGACGCGCTGGAGCACCTGCGCCGCGAGCAGGTGGCGCCCGAGCAGATGGAGATCCGGCGCTCGATCGACATGCGCTATCTCGGCCAGTGGCGCTCGCTCACCATCCCGGTGCCGCGGCCGCTCGACTCGCTCGGCGAGGCGATCCGGACCTTCCACGCCGAGCACGCCCGCGAGCACAACTACCGGCGTGACGACACGCCGGTGGAGATCTATCGCCTCAACGTGCGCGCCGTCGGCCGGGTGCCGAAGCCGGCGCGGCTGGCCGAGCCGGTGCGGGCGAACGGCGGCGCCACAGCGCGCGACCGGCGGGCCGTGTGGTTCGACGGTATCGGGGCGACGGTCGACACGCCGGTGCGAAGCTGGATCGACGGGGATCTCCAGTTCACGGAGCTCACTCCGAAGGCGCCGCTCGCGGCGGGGACGCAGTACGAGGTCGCCCTCGTCGACCCGAACGCGTTCCCGAGCACGATCGTGATGGG
>CAYYWP010000287.1:0-4897 GCA_964475125.1 uncultured Binatia bacterium (SeqCode)
ACTCTCGAGACCCTCGTGCTCCGCGTTCTCTGCGGCCTCCGCGCCTCTGCGTTGAATTTCCTTTGCCCGATCAAGGCTAACCAGAGGCCGCGAAACCGGCTCCCCGCCGCGCCTGGAGCCACCCAGGAGCGCGACGGGTCGTCGCCGCGGCGCTCATCGGCCCAACTCACCGGCGCCGCGGCGCGCTGCCTGCATCGCCGCCTTGAGCTCGCGCACGGCGGCTTCGAGGCCGATGAAGATGGCGCGCGCGACGACGCTGTGTCCGATGTTGAGCGCCACCAGCTCGGGCACGGCGGCGATCGGTGCGACGTTCTCGACCGTGAGGCCGTGACCGGCGTTGACGATCAAGCCGAGGCCGGCGGCCTGGGCCGCACCGCGGCGGATCCGCTCCAGCTCGGCGCCGCGCGCCGCGTCATCCGCGGCATCGGCGTAGCGGCCGGTGTGAATCTCGATCGCCTCCGCCCCAACCTGCGCCGCGGCGGCGATCTGCGCCGGCACGGGATCGATGAACAGGCTGACCGAGATGCCGGCCGCGCGCAGCCGCTCGGTCGCCTCGCCCACCGCGCGCCGGTGCGCCAGCACGTCGAGCCCGCCTTCCGTGGTCAGCTCCTGGCGGCGCTCGGGGACCAGGCAGCAGTCGTGCGGGCGGACGCGGCAGGCGATGCCGATCATCTCCTCGCTCGCCGCCATCTCCAGGTTCAGCGGTGTGTGCAACGCCTGGCGCAAGTGTTCCACGTCGGCGTCCTGGATATGGCGCCGGTCCTCGCGCAGGTGCACGGTGATCCCGTCCGCCCCGCCGCGCTCGGCGAGTCGCGCCGCGTCGACCACATCCGGATAGCGCACGCCGCGCGCCTGGCGCAGCGTGGCGACGTGGTCGACATTGACCCCGAGGCGGATCATCGCCCGGCGGCCCGCGCCCGCCGCCGGCCAGCCGCCGGCTCAACGAGGTGCGCCCGCATCGGCCACGGCGTCATTCCGCCCCCACGTGGGTGCGCAGCGCGGCGGCGATTTCCTCGCAATATCGTTCCACCTGCGCGGATTGCTCGCCTTCGACCATGATCCGTACCAGCGGCTCGGTGCCGGAATAGCGCACCAGCACTCGCCCGCGCTCGCCGAGATCGCCGCGCACCCGTTCGATCACCCCTTGCACGCCGGGCAAGGCAGCCAGATCCGAGCGCTGGCGCACGCGGACGTTGAGCAGCCGTTGCGGCAGGCGCTGCATGACGGCGCGCAGGGCGCTGAGCGGACGCCCGGATTCCAGCATCAAGGCCAGCACGCTGAGCGCGGTGACCAGCCCATCGCCGGTGGTGCCGTGCTCGAGAAAAATCACGTGTCCCGATTGCTCGCCGCCGAGCTGATAACCGCCGCGCACCATCGCCTCGACCACGAAGCGATCGCCGACCGGCGTGCGCACGACGGCGATGCCATGGGCGCGCAGGGCGAGCTCGAGGCCGAGGTTGCTCATCACCGTCGCCACCACGGCGCGATTCGGCAGCCGGTCGGCGCGCTGCAGCGCGATGCCGAGCATGGCCAGGATCTCATCGCCATCCACTGCCTGGCCGCGTTCGTCGACCAAGATCACCCGGTCGGCATCGCCGTCGAGCGCGATGCCGAGATGGGCGCCGCTGGTGCGCACCCGGTCGATCAGCGCCTGCGGGTGCAGGGCGCCGCAATCGCGGTTGATATTCTCCCCGTTCGGCTCGACACCGAGCGCGATCACGTCTGCCCCCAGCTCGGCCAACACCTCGGGGCCGACCCGGTAGGCGGCGCCGTGGGCGCAGTCGATGACGATCGTCACGCCATCGAGCGTGCGCTGCTTGGGAAAGGTGTTCTTGAGAAAGACGGTGTAGCGCCCGAGCGCGTCGTCGAGGTGGAAGGCCTTGCCGATCTCGTGCGCCGTCGGACGCAAGGTCGCGGTGTGCGCGTCGTCGACCAGCTGTTCGACCTCGCGCTCCACCTCATCGGGCAGCTTGAAGCCGTTGGCGTCGAAAAACTTGATGCCGTTGTCCTGAAAGGGATTGTGTGAAGCCGAGATGACCACCCCGGCGTCGGCGCGCAGACTGCGGGTGAGAAACGCCAGCCCCGGGGTCGGGATCGGACCCACCAGCAGGACGTCGACCCCCATCGAGCAGATCCCGGAGGTGAGGGCACTCTCCAGCATGTAGCCCGACAGCCGCGTGTCCTTGCCGATGATGATCTTGTGGCGGCGCGGGCTGCGCTTGACGACGTGCGCGATCGCCCGCCCGAGGCGCACCGCCGTCTCCGAGGTCATCGGCTCGACGTTGGCCGTGCCGCGGATGCCGTCGGTCCCGAACAACCGCGGCGGGGCTGCGTTATCCTCCATCGCCCTTCTGTTTCTGACGCGCAATGCGCAGCTCCACGCTCTCCGGCTCCTGCCGGACCAGCGTCAACCCGGCTGGCAGATCGACGCGCGGCGTCACCTGATAGACGCCCGGCGCCCGACCGGCTGCGTCGATATAAACCGCACCCGGGTGCAGCTCAAGCGCCTCGGCGGCCGAACGCGGCCCGCGCACGGTCAGGCGCACGCGTGCCGGCACCACGCGCGCGGCGGTGCCGGCGTCGCGGACCTCCACCGCCACGTCGGCGAAGGTGCGCGTGCGCTCGGGTTCCTCCACCCGCACTTGCACGTGCACCAGACCGCTGCTGAACGAGACGTACTCGCTGGGGGCCTCGAGGGCGACGTCGCGCTCGATCAGGCCGGGGCCGGCGCCCTCGAGATCGATGGACACCGTCTCCGCGACGCGCACCTTCTCCACGTCGGCGGCCGGCCCCACCACTTCGACCGACTCGGGGGCGACGCGCGTCTCGCCGATGCGCAGCCCCGCGGATGGTCGCCCGCTCAACGCCACGTGCACCGGCACGCGCCGGCGCTGCACCGGCGCGAAGGCCAGCGTCACTTCGGCCGGCGTCATGCGCAGCACCGTGACGCCGCGCGGCAGATCGAGCATGTCGGCGGTGATGCGAAACACCGTCGGCCCGCTACGCACGCCCTGCAAATCCAACGCCACGGACAAATCGCTCGGATCGATCCGCCGCAGCAGCGCGCGCGGTCCGCTGACGACCAGGTCGATGAAGTCGACGCGCGGGCTCACCAGCATCGCGTTCGCCGGCTGGTTGCGCAGCTCGACCGGCACGGGGACGGCGATCTCGGCGTCGCGCTCGGCCGTATTGACGAACAACCAGAGGCCGACGGCGCTGAGGAGGGCCACCAGCTTCACCGGCGCGTTGTGCACCACCGCGCCCTGCAGATGCGGCCACAGCGCGCGCGGCGACAGACCGCGCAGGGCCTCCCACCAGCTCATCGCCGCACCAGCAACCCCTGCAAGCTGGTGCGCAGGCTTGCCGCATCGAGATCGCGCGTCAGGCGCCCGTCGACGACCAGCGACAGCCCTCCGTCCGCCTCCGAGACCACGATCACCACCGCGTCGCTCTCCTCGGTCAGGCCGATGGCGGCGCGATGGCGGGTGCCGAGCTGCCGGCTGACGCTCGGGTTGGCGGTCAGCGGCAGCAGGCACTGCGCCGCCGCCACCCGTCCCTTGCGGATGATCAGCGCCCCGTCGTGCATCGGCGAGCCGGGGACGAAGACGCTCTGGATCAGCTCCTCGCTGATCGCCGCATCGAGGGCGGTGCCCTTCTCGGTGTACTCGGTGAGCCCGGTTTCGCGCTCGAGGACGATCAACGCCCCGACGCGCCGCTGGGCCAAGTTCAGCGCCCCGCGCACGATCTCCTCGACGTCGTAGCCGTAGAGGCGTGGGGTCGAGCCGAAGAACGGCCGGCTGCCGACCTGAATGAGGGCGCGGCGGATGTCATGCTGGAAGATGATGACGATGACCAGCAGCACCGAGCTGAGGAAATTGTCCAGGATCCAATTGACGGTGTAGAGCTGGAAGACCCGCGACGACAGGTAGACGAGCGCCAGCAGGCACAGCCCGACCACCATGCGCGCGGCCCCGGTGCCGCGGATGAGCTCGATCAGGCTGTAGACGAGAAAGGCGACGATGCCGATGTCGACGGCATCTTGCAGCCGGAAGTGCTCGAGCAGCTCCACCCGCTCACGCGCGCTGGTCGCCGCCGGCGGCGCTCAGCACGGTGGCGTGGCCGGTCTCGCGCTGTTCGCGATGCTGGCGGATGATCTCGTCGATCTGCGCCCCGTCCAGGCCTTCTTTCTCCAGCAGCTGATCGGCGATCGCGTGCAGCACCTCGAGCTGCTCGGTGAGCAGCGTCTTGGCGCGCTCGTAGCCCTCGCTGACGATGCGCCGCACCTCGTCGTCGATCTCCTGCGCGGTGCGCTCGGAGTAGTCCTGCACCTGGGCGAAGTCGCGGCCGAGAAAGATCTGTTCGTCCTTCTTGCCCAGCGACACCGGCCCGAGCCGGTCGCTCATGCCGTATTCGCACACCATGCTGCGCGCGATCTCGGTGGCCTTCTTGATGTCGTCGTGCGCCCCGGTGGTCACGTGGCCGAAGACGATCTCCTCGGCGGCGCGGCCGCCGAAGCACATCTGGATGCGGCTCAGGCACCAGTCTCGGGTGACGTTGTGGCGCTCGTCGGTGGGCAGCGTGGTGGTGACGCCGAGCGCCATGCCGCGCGGGATGATGCTGACCTTGTGGACCGGGTCGACCCCCGGCGTCAGCTTGGCGACCAGCGCGTGTCCGGATTCGTGATACGCCGTGTGCCGGCGCTCCTCGAGGCTGAGGATGAGGCTCTTGCGCTCCGAGCCCATCAGCACCTTGTCTTTGGCGACCTCGAAGTCGAGCATGCTGACGCGTTCCTTGTTCTGCCGCGCGGCCAGCAACGCCGCCTCGTTGACCACGTTCTCCAGATCGGCGCCGGCGAATCCCGGCGTGCCGCGCGCCAGCAGCTCGAGGTCGACGTCGT
>CAYYWP010000288.1:0-4892 GCA_964475125.1 uncultured Binatia bacterium (SeqCode)
GCTGGTCAATCAGCCCAGTCTGCTGTTGGCCGACGAGCCGACCGGGGCGCTCGATAGCCGTACGGCGATGGAGATCCTCGGGCTGCTGCACGACCTGAACCGGGCCGGGGTGACGGTCGTGCTGGTCACGCACGACCGCGAGGTGAGCGAGACCGCCGAGCGCATCATTCACATCACCGATGGAAAGACCGACGACGGAGTGGCTTAGCCTCCTGCTGCGCTTCGCCGTCGACGGTCTCAGCGGTCAGCGCGGGCGCTCGCTGCTCACCATGCTGGGGATGGCCATCGGCACCGCCAGCGTCGTCGCCGTGGTGTCGATCGGGCTGCTCGGCCGCGCGTACGTCATCGGGCTGATCGAGGGCGTCGGCTCGAACCTGGTCTTCACCTACGGGACCGGCGGGGGGGTCAACCCCGAGGAGTTGTCGTTCGAGGACGTCGACGCCTTGCGCCAGCGCGTCCCGCACGTCGCCGCGATGGCGCCCGTGCTGAGCGGCAACGAGCTGCTGTCGATCCGCGGCGAGCCGGAGACCATCGGCGTGCTCGGCGTCACCCCCGAGTACGCCGAGGTGCGGAATCTCGTCGTGTCGTCCGGGCGTTTCATCTCCGAGGTCGAAGCGCGCGAGGCGGCGAAGGTATGCGTCATCTCGCGCGAGCTGGCCCAACGACTCTTCGGTGGGGCGCCGGCCGGCGAACAATGGTTGCGGATGTTCGGGCTGCGTTTCCGCATCGTCGGCGTCTTCCGTGAAGGCGTCGAGAGCGCCGCGGCGTTGCAAAAGAGCGAGGCGGCAGGGCTGGTGGCGATCATTCCGTTCTCGACCTTTCGCGATGTCTCCGGCGTGCGGTTCGTCGACGTCGTCTATTTCAAGGCGATCAGCGCCGAGGCGGTCCCCGCGGTCGCCGCGGCGACGCGCGAGGTGATCGCGGCGCGCCACCGCTCGCTCAGCAGCTTCAAGGTCGAATCGCTCGATCAATATCTGGTGCTCGTGCAACGCATTTCCGATGCGGTCAGCCTGGGGCTCATTGCCATCGCCGCCGTCTCGCTGCTGGTCGGTGGCATCGGCATCATGAACATCATGCTGGTGACGGTGAGCGAGCGGACGCAGGACATCGGCATCCGCCTGGCGCTGGGAGCTGGGCGGCGCGATATTCTGCTGCAGTTTCTCATGGAGGCGAGCATTCTCAGCCTCACGGGCGGTATTGCCGGCACCGTGCTCGGCGTCGGCGTGCCGGTCTACGTCGGCTTTCTCTACGGCATGGCGGTGCCGATTTCCGGTGCCAGCGTCGGCGTCGCCTTCGCCGTCTCGGTCGGTGTCGGCCTCTTTTTTGGCCTCTACCCGGCCCGCAAGGCGGCGAACATGAACATCATCGACGCCCTGGGTTACGTCTGATCCGGTGACCAGTGACCAGTTACCGGTGACCAGTGGCCGGTGACCAGTGACCAGTATTCGGGTAGGCGCCCGGATCTGACCGGTCACCGGTAACTGGTCACTGGTCACCGGTCACCGGCCACAGACCTTTCCATGGTGCGGGGGAAGGAGTAGCCTTTCGACAGCGAGAATCGATCGGGCGATGGCACACGACCCGCATCCGCGGCAACGATCCGAAGCTGCCAGCTGGCGCAGCCGGCGGCTCGGCTGGTGTGCTGGAGTCTTGCTGCTGTCCGCGGCGGGGATGCCCGCAGGGGCCGGCGCCGAACCGACCCTGCGTCTGACTCCGGCTCGGCTAGGCTTCGTCGATGGCGAGGTGTCGTTTTGGCGGCCCGCCGCCGGCGACTGGGAGGCGGCGCAGATGAATCTTCCACTCGCCGCTGGGGACGTGCTGGCCAGCCGCGACGGCCGTTTCGAGCTGCAGGTCGGCCGGGCGGCGTTCGTGCGTGGCGGCGATGACACGCGCCTGCGGGTGAAGAGCCAAGAGCCGGATTTCCTCCAGCTGGAGGTGACGCAGGGAACGGTGGTGCTCGACCTGCGCGATCTCGCCCCCGGACGAGTGATCGGCGTGGACACACCGGTGGCGGGCCTGACGACGACGCGAGACGGGTACTATCGCGTCGACGTCGGCGATGGCTCGACGCGGGTGACGGTGCGCCGCGCCGGCTCGGCATCGGTGACGCCGCTGGGAGGGCAAGCGCTGTCGCTCTCCACGGGTGAGGCGGCAGTGCTCGGCGGGCCCGCCGAAGGGCAGCTCAGCGTGGCGGCCGCGCCGGCGTTCGACGATTGGGATCGGTGGAACTACGAGCGCGCCGACGCCTGGCTGGCGGCGCCGCGTTCGTCGGCGGTGGCGGCCGATGTGTACGGCGCCGAGGAGCTCGAGCGCCACGGCAGCTGGCGCGACGTGCTGCCCTACGGCCGCGTCTGGGTCCCGTTCTCCGTTTCGACAGGGTGGGCGCCGTACACCTACGGGCGCTGGATCAGCGATCCGCTCTACGGCTGGGCCTGGGTCGACTACGCGCCGTGGGGCTGGGCACCCTTTCATTACGGGCGCTGGATCTACAACGGCTACTGGGCCTGGGCGCCCGGCCCGGCGCTGTACGCACCGGTCTACTCCCCCGCCCTGGTGGCGTTCTTCGGCCCCTCGTTGTCGGTGCGGATCGGGGTGCCGTTCGTCAGTTGGGTCGCCCTCGGATGGGGCGAGCCGGTGATTCCGTGGTGGGGCGGCGTCGGTTACTACGGCGTGCCCTGCTGGTACGGCTGGGGCGGTCCGTACGTGGTCAACAACGTCGTCATCAACACCCCAGGCAACCCCCCGCCGGCCGAGCGGGTGAATTTGTATCGCAACGCCGCGGTTCCGGGTGGCTTGATCGGCGTCCCCAAGCATCAGTTCCATGGCGTGCCCGTGCAGCAGGCGCGCTTGGCGGCGCTCAGCAACAGCGACGTCAAGCCGCTGCCGAGCGCACCGCGCTCGGACGGCGCGCGTCAGGCTGGAGCGAGTGGGTCGCGCGCCGACTTTTCCCGCCACCCGGCGCCGCAGAAGCTGCCCGGTGCTCCCGGCCTGGACGCTCAGGACTTCACCCGGCGCGCAACCGGAGCAGGGTCCGGCGCGCAAGGCGCGCCTGCTGTGAGCTCGAGCAGCAAGGACTGGTCGGGCGACGGCAACCCCTTCGCCCGCCTTCGCAACGCAGGCCCGAACCGGGCGGGTGCGCCGGCGCTGCGAGGTGGAGGGGAGGAGGAGTTCCGGCGTGTGCATCAGCCGGCACCGTTCGAAGGGCGGACGGCCGGGCATGATCCGCACGCTGCGGAGCAGCTGCGCGCCCACCGTCGGGTGCACCGCGAGCCACAGCTCGCTCGTCGCCCGACGGCGCAGCGGCTGAACGAGGGTACGTCACCGCGAACCTACGAGCCACCACCGCTGCCTGCTGCAGTCGAGCCCCAGCCTCGCGACAGCGCTCCGCAGCGGCTGCGGGAGGGCGCGTCGTCGATGAATCGGGATCGCTCGTCCTGGAGCACGGCCCGCCCCGGCCAGCTCGGGGCCACATCGGCAAGGCCCTTCGGACGCGACGCGGGACCGGGCTCGGCCGTGACTAGACAGACGGTTCCGAAGCCCATGGGAACGTCGAACTTCACGCGCAGCGGCGGGCTCGGCCGCGGCGGCGCCGGTTCTGTACGCGGGCTGTCGCGCTGACCAGCCGCGGCACGCGCCGGCTCGGAGCCCGTTGACCAAAGCCTTCCGCTCACCCTTCGGCACGTTCAGGGTATGCTCTGAGCCAGTCGTGAGGGGGGGGCGGAACGGCGGTGTTTCAACGAGCCGTTACCGCTTCGACGAACGTGAGTGTGCGATTCCGCTTGCGTCCTTCGGGCCGTAATGGCAGCGGACCGACATGGCTGAGCCCGCACTGATCGTTCGGCCGGCCGCGACCGGCGACGGCTCGATCCTCACGACGCTGCTGATCGCTCAGCTGCGCGGGCATGACAACCGCCTTTCTGATGCCGCGCTGGGTGCCGCGGTCGACGGCATGCTGTGGCGGCCGCAGCGCGGCCAGTTCCTGATTGCCCGCCGAGGCGATGTGGCCGTCGGCTTCGCGGCCCTCTCGTACTTGTGGACGCTGGAACGCGGCGGCCGCGCCGCCTGGCTGGACGAGCTCTATGTGCTGCCGGAGTGGCGCAGCCAGGGAATCGGCGCGGCGCTGCTGGGGGCGGCCGTCGAGGTCGCCGCCGCGGCCGGCGTCCGCGCCCTCGACCTCGAGGTCGAGTCGGGCCACGAACGCGCTGCGCGGCTCTACCAGCGCGCCGGCCTGACCCCGCTGTCCCGCCAGCGCTGGGCCATGACGCTGTCGCCAGCCGCGTCGCCGCCGCCGCCCGCGCCGGCAGATCTCGCCGGTGGCTGCTTGTGCGGCGGCGTCCGGTATCGCCTCGACGCGGCACCGCTGCGTATCAGTCACTGCCATTGCCACATGTGCCGGCGCGCCGCCGGGGCGCCCTTCGTGACCTGGCTCACCGTGGCGCGCGACGCGCTGCGCTTCACCGTCGGGAGCCCGCGTGCGCGCCGCTCCAGCCCGCACGCCGTGCGCACCTTTTGCGCCGAGTGCGGCACCCCAGTGACCTTCACGGCCGATGCCCATCCGGAGTCGATCGACCTCACCCTCGGCAGCCTCGACGACCCAGAAGCCGTGACACCGGATGAACACATCTGGACCACGAGCCAGCTCGCCTGGTTGCGGCTCGACGACGACCTGCCGCGCTACCGCGGCGAGGGGTCCGACTAGTGTCCTGTATCAATGCATCGGTAGTGACTCATTGGCGCGGTGGAGCGGCGCGCTCCAGACGCCAGCACTACCGATGTTAGTGATACAGGCCACTCCCAACACGGCTGCTGCTCTGCCTTAACAGTCGGTTGAAAAAGGCCGCGCTCATCCTTCGACGGGCTCAGGATGAGCGGGGAGTGCTTGTGCCGCAACG
>CAYYWP010000289.1:0-4841 GCA_964475125.1 uncultured Binatia bacterium (SeqCode)
CTAGACGCGCAGCGAGCGCCAGGCGCCAGAGCGGAAGCGCCACTGTAGGGCGATGCCGAGGGCGGTGACGTAGACCACGCCGCCCAACCAGGCGCCTGTCAGGCCGCCGGCGAGTGGGACCGCGAACACGTACGCGCTGGGCAGAAACACGCCCCACGCCAGGGCCGTTTGCACCACGAACGGCCAGCGCGTATCGCCAGCGCCGCGCAGCGCGCCGCTGCTGACCAATCCGATGGCGTCGCAGACGCCGAAGGCGGCGCCAACCGCCAGCAGCGGACCGCCCAGTCGCAACACCTCGGCGTCCTGGGTGAACAACCGCAGACAGAGCTCCGGGGCGAGGAGAAAAAGCAACGCGACCACCACCGACATCGACACGCCGACGCGCACGGCGCTGGCGTGACTGCGCACCACGGCGGTGAGGTCGCCGGCGCCGACGTAGCGACCGGCCATGGTCGCCACCGCCATCTGCACGCCGATCACTTGCATGAACGACAGGTGCATGAGGCTCACCAGCGCCTGACTGGCGGCCATCTCGTTGGTTCCCATGCGCGCCACCAGGGTGGTGAAGACGGCGAAGGCGAGCATGTCGAGCACCCACTGTCCGCCGATCGGCGCGCTGGTACGCAGAAAGCGGCGTATCGAGGCCACCTCGGGTTGCCGGGGCTCAGTGCCGAAGCGCCGACGAATCGGCGCGCGGCGAAAAGCGATCAGCAGCCACGCCGCGTACACCCACTCCGCCGCTGCCGTCGCCACGCCCGCCCCAGCCACCCCCCACGCCGGCAAGCCGAAGTGTCCGTAGATGAGGCCGTAGTTGAGCACCAGGTTGACCAGGTTGGCGGTGATCATGGCGTAGAGCGGCGTGCGCGTGTCGCCGATGCCGCGCCAAAACGCCGACAGGACCATGGCGGTCATCAGACCGGCGATCCCCAGGGCTCGGGCCTGCACATAGGCGGTGGCCGCGAGCCGTAGCGCCGGATCGGGCCGCAGCGCGTCGAGCAACGGATCGAACCCCAGCGCGAAGATCCCGACGGTCAGACTGGCCACCGGGACGATGGCGAACCACCCTTGCCAGGCCCAGGCGCCGCAGCGGCGCGCCGCGCCGGCGCCGTGCGCCTGCGAGACGAACGTTTGCACGCCGCTCGCCGCGCCGCTGAACGCCGAGAGCACGGTCCAATACCAGATCCCGCCGTAGCCGACGCCGCCCAATGCGCCAGCGCCGAGCCGGCCGACCATCGCCGTGTCGGCGGTCATCATCAAGGTGGCCGAGAGGTTGGTGAGGATCACCGGTAGCGCCAGCGCGATCAGCTCGCGCACCCCGCCGGGGCGCGCCGCGGCGCGTGTTTCGACGATCACACTTGCCGGTGGCGTCGAAGCGGTCATGCGCCGGCCGGTGCAGGGGTGACGCACTGCGGGCCGTCGTTGGCGGGCGAGTTGACCAGCGGGGCGACCCGATAGGCCTCGAGCCACTCGGGCGGGCACGGTCGCAGCAGCGTTTCCAGGGCGCTTGCGTCAGCCACCTGCGCATCGAGCCAGCGATCGTACGACCCCGGCGAGAGGATCACCGGCATGCGCTCGTGCACCGGCGCGACGACGGCGTTGGCATCGGTGGTGATGATCGTGCACGACGCCACGCGCTCCCCCTGGGGCGAGTGCCACACATCCCAGAGGCCGGCGAGGGCGAACGGCTCGCCATCGCACGACCGCACGTAGTACGGCAGGCGCCGCCCGCGCGGCTGTCGCTGCCACTCGTAGAAACCGTCCGCCGGGATCAGACAGCGCCGGCGCAGCAGCGCGTCGCGAAAGGCAGGCCGCCTGAGCAGCGTCTCGGCGCGGGCGTTGATCAGGCGATGGCCGATCCCCGGATCGGCGGCCCAATGCGGGATCAAGCCCCAGCGCACCGGTCGCAGCAGCCGCGTAGCGCGGTTGGCGATCGCCAGCACCGGCTGCGTCGGCGCGATGTTGTAACGCGGCTCGTACGGCTCGGGCGCCGCCGCCAGTCGAAAGCGCTCGCGCAGGCGGGCGGCGGGCGAGCTGAGAGCGAAACGGCCGCACATCGCCGAGCAGGATAGCGAAAGATCTTCACACCACGAAGGACGCGAAGGTCACGCAGCGCCAGAGTCTCCGATCGTGTGAAATGCTTAGCACGGCTCGGCTCAGACGGATTGAAAGCGAGACAGCCCGACGCGGATCTCCCGGTTCGGTCCTCGAGGTCTTCGTGTCCTTCGTGGTAAAGGTCTTTCTCCTTGGGATTTCTGCTCGACCGCCCGGCTGGCATCGCGCCCTTCGGGCCGCTATGTGCGTTGGGTGCGCCCCGTCATTGCTCTCGGCGGCCTGCTGGTGCTCGCTGGGTGTTCTCTGCCCACCGACATCCTGGGCGGCGCCGCGGAGCAGCCGCTCGAACCGCCGCCGCACGCCGCCGCCGCCGAGAGCCCTGCCGATCAGGCGGCGCTGCTGCGTACGGCCGAGGATGAGGTGGCCGCGGCGCGCCAACGCGGCACCGGCACGGAGGCGGATCAATTGGCGCTCGCCACCAGCCTCGTGACGCTGGCGCTGACGCGCCGCGCCGGCGGCGACCACGCCGGCGCCGCGCCGCTGTACATCGAGGTGCTCAGCATCCGCGAGCGCGTGCTCGGCGCCGCCCATCCCGATGTCGCGACGACGCTGAACAGCCTCGCCGCCGTCTACGTCGCCCGCGACGACTATGCCGCCGCCGAGCCGTTGTTGCGCCGCGCCCTCGCCATCCGCGAGGCCGCCCTCGGGGCTGGCGAACGCCTGACCGCGCAAAGCCTCAACAATCTCGCCCTGCTCTACGCGGCGCAAGCCCGCTTCGATGCCGCCGAGCCGTTGTACCAGCGCGCCATCGCCGCCTTCGAAGGCAAGCATGCCAGCGACCTGGTCATTGCGCTGGAGAACTACGCTGCCCTGCTCGACGACGCGGGCCGCACGGATGAGGCCCGGCAGGTCGAAACGCGCGTCCGCACCCTGCGCGCCGCTACCGACACCGGGGCCGCAGTCGCAGGCGCCCCCACCGACGATGCATCGGAGGCAACAAGATAGCCCTGCCTTTTGCCTCTTGCTCTTCGCTCTCTGACAGCCGGCCGACAAGGCCGCGCTCATCCTTCGACGGGCTCAGGATGAGCGGGAAGTGCTTGTGCCGCAACGTGTTCCGCTCACCCTTCGACAAGCTCAGGACATGCCCTGAGCCCGTCGAAGGGTGGGCGGAACACGTTTTCTAACCGGCTGTTATCGGTGTTCATCTGTGTTCATCTGTGGTTCCGGTTTTCTTCTCTTCGCGGCTACCGGCCCTTCCACTGCGGTGGGCGTTTTTGCGCGAAGGCGCGCACGCCTTCCATGAGATCCTCGGACTTGAGCATCGCGCTCACCAGGGGGTGGCGCTGTCTGAGCGCGGTTTCGAGTGGCACGCCGTGGCTCTGCAACGCCGCCTGCTTGGTGGCACGGATCGACATCGGTGAGCAGGCCAGAATCTCGTTCGCCCACCGGCGCGCGGCTGGCAGCAGATCCGCCGGCGGTACGACCTCGTTGACGAGCCCCAAGCGCTGCGCCTCGGCGGCGTCGATCGAGCGGCCGGTGAGCAACATGCCCATCGCCACTTTCGGCGGGATGGCCGCCGGCAGCCGCTGAATTCCACCCGCCAGCGCCGCCAAACCGACGCGCGGCTCGGGCAGACCAAAGCGGGCCGACGCGGCGGCGACGATGATGTCGCAGGCCAGCGCCAGCTCGAAACCGCCTCCCAACGCCGCCCCGTTGACCGCCGCGATCACCGGCTTGAAGAGTTCGAAACGCGCCGTCAGGCCACCGAAGCCGCCCTTGGCGACGGGCTCGCGGAAGCCGTGTTCCGCCGAGTGCTTGAGGTCATTGCCGGCCGAAAACGCCTGCTCGCCGGCACCGGTCACGATCGCCACCCAGGCGTCCGGATCGGCATCGAAGTCGTCGAACGCATCCGACAGCTCCCGATTCGCCGGCGGATGCAGGGCATTGCGCACCGCCGGGCGGTTGATGGTGATCAGCGCGACGCGATCGGCCTTCTCGTAGCGAATGAAGTCGTAGGACATGTGGCCCCTTCCTCGGAGGCGTGACCGCTCACTGGTCACCGGTCACCGGTCACGATGCCTAGGCGTAGCGGTGTGCGCTTGTCCAGCCCGGCCGGGTGACGGTACGCGCTGGTCCTCGGTGCGGCGGCGGGTTATGCAGCCCGGTATGGAGCGAACCGACTCGGGCTCGCGCGGGCGCGACTACCCTGCCCTCGATCCGGTGGTGCGCGGCGCGCTGATCGATGCCTTCGCGCACGACAACCCATTTTTTCCCGGCCTGCTCGGCATCCGCGTCGTCGATGTCCGCCGCGGCTACGCGCGGCTCGAGACCGAGACGCGCCGCGAGCTGCTGAACGCCTCCGGGGTCATGCATGGCGGAGCGAGCTTCGGGCTTGCCGACACCGCGGTGGCCGTCGCCCTGCTGCCGCTCTACGAATCGGGCAGCGCACTGCTGACGATCGACATGACGATCACCTATCTGGAACCGATCGTCGGCGGCACGGTAACTGCCGAAGCCTTCATCCTGCGCCACAGCCGGCGCAGCGCCTATGCCGAGGTCGACGTCTGGGCCGCCGACAAGTTGGCCGCCCGAGCCAGCACGACCTACATGATCAAACCGCCCGGCCCGCGGCAGGTGGAAGGTCGCTGAGGTGTGCCGCCCCCCTCTTTCGACTGCAGCGGCGGGGGCCCTGCTGACGTGGCGCGAGCCTAGTGTCCTGTATCCGAAATTCGTTGCCTATCTCGGCGGCCCTCAGCGGCCCTGGCAGCGTTGGCCTCCTCGGAATATAG
>CAYYWP010000290.1:0-4799 GCA_964475125.1 uncultured Binatia bacterium (SeqCode)
CGCTCCGCGCTACCCTCCGGGGTGGGGGGGGGGCCACTGTGGGGCGTGGGGCGCGGGTTCCCCCGCCCACTCCTTCTCTACGTCCCCTTCTCCTTCTCTACGTCCCCAGCTCCTCGAGCGCCGCGGCGACGAAACGCTGACGCAGCTCGGCCGAGGGGACTTGGCAGTGATCGAAGCGCCCGAACCAGCGGTAGCGGTTCCGCGCCACCCAATCGTAGACAGCGTTGCGCCAGCGGCGCGGAATGGCGCGCGCCAGCACGGCGAGGCGCCAGACGCCGCCCAGCGCCCACAGGACGGCCAGCGTGGCGTCGGATTTCGCCAGCAAGCGTTCGGCCGCGGTGCCGGGATCGAACAAGGCGTACACGGTATCGAGATCGCGCGGGTCGCGGCCGTGTCGCGCCAGCGCGTCCTGCGCATAGGCGCTTTGCAGCGGGGCGAAGCGAAAGCGGCCGGCCCGGTCGTGAGCGACGACGAAGCGCACGCTGCGATCGCACAGCCCGCATACGCCATCGTAGAGGATGACCGCCGGCGCCATGCGATCAGCGTACACGAGAGCCGAGTGCCGAGCGATGGGCGACGGGCGGCAAGGAACTCCCCGCCTCGCCCATCGTACTCCACTCAGCTCAGCGCCCGCAGCGCGCCGAGGATCATGCGCTGGCGGCGGAACATGCGGCGCGCCTCGGCCGCCGAGCGCTCGTGGTCGTAGCCCAGCAGGTGGAGCACGCCATGGGCGAGCAGCAGGCGCACCTCGTCGGCTGGGGTGGCGCCGCGCTCGGCGGCCTGGCGCACGGCGGTATCGAGCGAGATGACGACATCGCCCAACACGGCCGGCGACAGCCCGACATCCTCGCCCTCGCGCAGGGCGAAGGCGAGCACGTCGGTGGCGCGATCCGTGCGGCGGTAGCGGCGGTTCAACAGCCGCATCTCGGCGTCGCCGACCAGGGCGATGCTCAACTCCCCTTCGACGCCCAGCAGCGCCAGCAGGCGCGCGGCGTCGCGCCGCACGTCGCCGGCGCGGATGCCGTGCCGCCGGCGACGGGAAGCGATGAGAACAGGCATGGGGCGTCCACGGCCTCCGCTGGGGAAGGTTGTTAGGTTGTTAAGTTGTTAGTTGCTAGTCAACTGAATGCTTCCATCCCGTACCCACCTGACTAACAACCTAACAACTAACAACCTAACAACCTTCGACTGAGCCGTCCTACTCCGCTTCGGCGCGATCGTAGGCGGCGATGATGTCGCGCACCAGGCGATGGCGCACGACGTCGCGCTCGTCGAAGTAGCAGAAGCGGATGCCGTCGACGCCGGCGAGGATCTGCACGGCGTGCTTGAGTCCGGAGGGCTTGCCGGAGGGCAGGTCGATCTGCGTCACGTCGCCGGTGATCACCGCCTTGGAGCCGTAGCCGAGGCGGGTGAGGAACATCTTCATCTGTTCCGGCGTGGTGTTCTGCGCTTCGTCGAGGATGACGAACGAGTCATTGAGCGTGCGGCCGCGCATGAAGGCCAGCGGCGCGACCTCGATGGCGCCCTTCTCGAGCATCTTGCGCGCCCGCTCGAAGTCGACCATGTCGTGCAAGGCGTCGTACAGTGGCCGCAGGTAGGGATTGACCTTCTCGGCCAGGTCGCCGGGCAGGAAGCCGAGCTTCTCGCCCGCTTCCACCGCCGGGCGGGTGAGGATCATGCGCGCGAAGCCGTCGCGCATCAGCGCCGCGACCGCCATGGCCATGGCCAGATAGGTCTTGCCGGTGCCGGCGGGGCCGATGCCGAAGACGATGTCGAACTGGCGCATGGCGTCGATGTAGGCCTTCTGCGCCACGCTCTTCGGCGTCACCACGCGCTTGTGCGAGGTGATGTAGATCGAGTCGAGAAAGATGTCCTTGAGCTTGGCCGTGCGATCGCGCGACAGGATGCGCACGGCGTAGTCGACGTCGCTGGTGTAGATCGGGTAGTCGTGCTCGAGCAAGCCGTAGAGCTCCTTGAGCACGCGCGCCGCCAGTTCGCGTTCGACCGGATCGCCGTCGATGAACAGAGTGCGATCGCCGAGGCCGATGCGCACACCGACGATGCGCTCGACGGCTTTGATATGTTCGTCGTGTTGGCCGAGCAGATCGTGGAAGCGGTGGTGATCGGCGAACTGGACCTCGAGGCGATCGCCGGCAGCCGGTTCGGCGGCGCGGCTCACTGCCCGACCAACTCCACGGCCCGCGCCAGCGCCGCGTCGATCTGCGTCGCATCGGTGCCGCCCGCCTGCGCCAGCTCGGGGCGCCCGCCGCCCTTGCCGCCGACCAGCGGGGCGATCTGGCCGATCAGCTTGCCGGCGTGCACCTGGCCGGCGAGGTCCTTGGTTACCGCCGCCAGCAGCCGCACCTGGCCGTCCTGCTGGCTCGCCAGCACCACCACGCCCGAGCCGAGGCGCTCGCGCAACTGGTCGGCGATCTCGAGCAGGCGCTGTGGATCGGCGTCGCCCACCCGCGAGGCGATGACCTTGCGGCCATTGACCGTGCGCACCTGGGCGAGCAGATCGCCGCTCTGGCTGCCGGCCATCTGGCGCTCGAGCTGCTGGAGCTGGCGCTCGAGTTGGCGCTGCTGCGCCAGCAGGCGCTCCAGGCGCTCCGCGAGTTGCTCCTCGCCGCCGCGCAGCAGCTCGCCGAGGCGCTTGAGCGACTGCTCGGCGGCGCGCGCCCAGGCGAGGGCGCCGGTGCCGGTGATTGCCTCGATGCGGCGCGTGCCGGCCGCCACGCCGCTCTCACCGCGCAGCTTGAACAGGCCGATGTCGCCGGTGCGTTGCACGTGCGTGCCACCGCACAGCTCGACGGAGAAGTCGCCCATGCGCACGACGCGCACGCGGGCGCCGTACTTGTCGCCGAAGAAGGCCAGCGCGCCGGCCTTGATGGCGTCGTCATAGGCCATCTCCTCGGAACGCACCTCGGCGTTGTCGCGAATGTGCGCGTTCACCGCGTCCTCGATGTGCGCCAGCGCCGCGTCGTCGATCGCGTTCGGATGGGTGAAGTCGAAGCGCAGCCGGTTCGGGGCGACGAGCGAGCCGGCCTGGTGGACGTGGGGACCGAGCGCCTGGCGCAGCACGCTGTGCAGGATGTGGGTGACGGAATGGTTCAGGCGCGTCGCCTCGCGCCGCTCGCCGTCGATGGTCAGGCGCGCCGTCTGCCCGCGGCGCAGGGCGCCGCGCACCACGGTGCCGACGTGCACGGTCAGATCGGCGCGCGGTTTGAGCGTATCGACGACTTCGACGAGCGCGCCGTCCGCCGTCTCGATGACGCCGCGGTCGCCCACCTGGCCGCCCGACTCGCCGTAGAAGGGCGTCTCGGCGGCGACGATGTGGGCCGTCTCGCCGGCGCGGATCTCGTCGCGGTCCTCGCCGTCGACCGACAGGGCGACGATCGCCGACTCGTGCGCGGTGGCGCGCTCGCCGACGAAGCGCGACGAGGCCGTGCTGCCGACGATCAGTCCCTCGCCACCGGCCTTGCGCGCCTCGCGCGCGCGCTGGCGCTGCGCCGCCATGGCGGCCGAGAAGCCGGCGTGGTCGACGGCGATCCCGTCGTCGCGCAGGATGTCCTCGGTCATGTCGACCGGGAAGCCGTAGGTGTCGTAGAGCTTGAAGGCGACCTCGCCCGGCAGCACCGTCTGTCGCGCCCGCTGCAGCGCCTGGCGCTCTTGGGCGAGCAAGGCGAGGCCGCGGTCGAGCGTCTCGGCGAAGCGCTCCTCCTCGCTGCGCACCACCTCTTCGATGTAGGCGCGGCGCTCGCGCAGCTCCGGGTAGGCGTCGCCGAGCAGGGCGTCGACGGGCTCGCTCATCCGCCACAGGAACGGGGCCTCGAAGCCGAGCACGCTGGCGTGGCGCGCGGCGCGGCGCAGGATGCGGCGCAGGACGTAGCCGCGCCCCTCGTTGCCCGGTACCACGCCGTCGGCGATCATGCAGTTCAGCGCCCGGCTGTGATCGGCGATGACGCGCATCGCCAGGTCGCTCTCCTCCGCCGCGCCGTAGCGCCGGCCCGACTGCTGCTCGGCGAAGGTGATGAGGCGGCGGAAGAGGTCGGTGTCGTAGTTCGAGCCCACGTCTTGCAGGACGGCGGTGATGCGCTCGAGGCCCATGCCGGTGTCGACGTGCTTGGCGGCGAGCTCGACGAGCGCGCCGCCTGGCTGGCGGTCGTACTGAATGAAGACCAGGTTCCACAGCTCGATGTAGCGCGCACAGCCGCGGTTGACGCCGCAGACGTGACCGGCGACGTGGCGCTTGTCGCAGGCCGCCGGGCCGCGGTCGATGTGGATCTCCGAGCACGGACCGCAGGGACCCGTGTCGCCCATCTCCCAGAAGTTGTCCTGCTCGTCGAAGCGCAAGATCTGCGTCGGGGTGATCTCGGTCTCGCTCCGCCACAGCGCCTCGGCGTCGTCGTCGGTGCGAAAGACCGTCGCCCAGAGCTTGTCCTTGGGCAGCCCCCAGACGTCGGTCAACAGCTCCCAGGCCCAGGCGATGGCCTCGCGCTTGTAGTACTCGCCGAACGACCAGTTGCCGAGCATCTCGAACAGCGTGTGGTGGTAGGTGTCGCGCCCGACCTCCTCGAGGTCGTTGTGCTTGCCGCTCAGGCGCAGGCACTTCTGCGCGCTGGCGGCGCGCGGGTTGGCGCGCCGCTCCTGGCCGAGGAAGACGTTCTTGAACTGCACCATGCCGGCGTTGGTGAACAGCAGCGTCGGGTCGTTGCTCGGCACGATCGACGAGCTGCGCACCACCTCGTGGCCGCGAGCCCGGAAGAACTCGAGAAAACTGCTGCGAACGTCGGCGCCGG
>CAYYWP010000291.1:0-3089 GCA_964475125.1 uncultured Binatia bacterium (SeqCode)
GGAGGGTGAGTCGCGTCCGTTCGGCCGTCGCTCACTCTCCTACTCTACCGTTGAACTTCTTTTGTCCGATCAAGGCTAACCGTCCGTCGAAGCGTGGGCGGAACACGTTTTTCAACCGGCTACTAACAGACGTCACGCAGGGCCCGCCGTATTGGCGGCACGGCCCAGGCGCCGCGGCAAGCGCACGGTGAAGGTCGAGCCGCTGCCGAGCGCCGACTGGACGTCGATGGTGCCACCCAGCAAGCCGACGAACTCGCGGACGATATACAGGCCCAACCCGACGCCCTGGGCGTTGGTCTTGAGCGCGCCGGCCGTGCGTCGGAACGGGTCGAATACGTGCGGCACGTCGGCGCTGGCGATACCGATACCCTGATCGCTGATCCGCACGGCCATCACGTCGGCAGCGGCATCGTAACTGACGTCGACGGCTAGGGGCTTGCCGGCGCCGTACTTGAGCCCGTTCTCGACCAGGTTGCGCAACACGGTGAGCAGCTTTTCGCGGTCGGAGAACAGGCGCGGCATGTCGCTGACGGCCGGCCATTGGATGAGCGCGGCACGGCCATCGCTGAAATCGTTCTGCAGCTCGCTGAACACACCGGCCAGGGCAAAGTCGCTGCAGCTGACGGCCTCGTGGCCGGATTGCAGGCGGTTCACCAGCCGGCTGACGTCCAGCAAGCGCGTCAGATAGCGGTGCAGGTTCTCGCCGGCGGTATGGATCTTCTCCAGAACGGCGCGCTGCTCTTCCGGGACGGTGCCGAACTCGCCCTCGCGCAGCAGGTCGACATACCCGAGGATGACGGTGAGTGGCGTGCGCAGCTCGTGCGAGATGGACCCCAGGAACTCCGACTTGATGCGCTCCGCTTCGCGCACGCGCTCGCGCTCACGGCGCGTGCGGTCGACCAGATAGCCGTAAAAGATGGCAGCAGTGAACAAGAACGGGATGCGAATGAGGGACGGCGAGGTCCAGAGCGACCAGGCGCTGCCCGCGGCCGACATGACGTACAAGTAGGCGCCGCACACCGCCACGGTCGCGAGCGCGATCAGGCGCAGGTTCTCGCCGATGGCCGCCAGCAGGAGAATGAAGAAGTAGAGGAAGAAGAATTCGGCGGAGAAACGGCCACTCAATAGCAAGGCGACCGTGATCCACACCGTATCGACGACGATGATTGCCGGCGCGAAGTAGGGCGAGCCGGTGTACTTCGAGGGCAGAACGGCGATGATGACGTTGGAGGCCAGCCCCAGCACGACCAGCAAGATCGCCGCCAGCGGCGGCAAGCGCAGGCTTTCCTCGACCAGGAGCAGGTAGGCGGTGGCGACGATCAGCGTGTAGCGCAGCAGCAGAAACGCCCGCTTCGCCGGCAAGCGTTCGCCTGGTTGCTGCCACAGTACGCCCCCCACGTGGCCTGAGACCGCTGGCG
Organism: uncultured Binatia bacterium (SeqCode); assembly: GCA_964475125.1. Classification (GTDB taxonomy): domain Bacteria; phylum Desulfobacterota; class Binatia; order HRBIN30; family CADEER01; genus CAYYWP01. Next base: position 1,419 of record CAYYWP010000291.1, read on the forward strand.
CCCGCACCGTGTGAGAGGCGGTCGTGCCGCTGGCCGACCGGCCGGATGCCTCAGGCTCCTCGGCGGTCATTCCTCGCCCTCGACGGGCCGGTGCACACTGACGCGACCGCCTGCGCGGCTGTTGATGGGAGCGCCTTCATTGCGTACAGATCGGCGCATAGCGTGGAGCGAGGGTCTCTTGAAGGCATCGCGGTGTTATCCCCCTCGCACACCAGCGCCGCAGGCCTCACTCGAGTTCTGTTAGCCCGCCGGGTCTGACGGATGGTTCGGTGGGAGGTGCCGTGGCCTTGGTGTTGGCCTTCGACGTCCGTGTTCTCTTGCGCTGTCCCGGCGGGGCTTTGGAGGGCCGCGATAGGGGTTTCTTGGCGCCATCCCGCGCTGTCCCGCCCTGGCCTGCGCCCCGCTTGCTGCGCGGGCTGCGCGCTCCAGTTCGGCGCTGGCGGGGCTGCTTCGGCACGGGCGCTTCGTCTGCGTTTGGCAGCGGATCGGTGGTCACGACCGTCGCCGCCGCGGCGGCGGCGGTCTCGTCGCCCTCGCCGAGCGCACCATCGAGCGGAGCGGCGGCGAGCGAAGGAGGGATGTCGGCTCGGGCGTTCCCTCGGCGTTTGCGTCCGCCCCGGCGGCTACGACCGCGACGCGCGGCTGGTGCGTCGACACCGGCCGCTAGGTCGGTCCCCCCGGCGGGGCTCGGCGCGGCGGATGGCTCCGCGGCGCCCGGGCCACCGTCCTGCCATGGGTGCAGGTGCGCCAAGCTGTCGGCGGTGTTCGCCGAGCCGGTCTCCGGTGGCCGATCGAAGGGGGGAGCGAGATCAGGGCCCGCCGTCCCGTGCGGATCGGCCGTGGTCTGACCACCCAAGCTCGCCAGGGCCTCGCCGATCGCAACCGCGGCACGCAATCCGCTGCCGCGTTTGCGCCCCCGCCGCCGCCGGCGCTTCTTGCCGGCGCCGGCCTCGGGGGCCGCGGGTCCACCGCCGTTGGTCGCGGCGGCGGGATCGGCGCTGGCCACTGCGCCCGGAGCCACCGCCGGCGGCGCCTCGGCCACCGCTCGCTCGCGCACCTCGAGCTCGATTTGGTGTGGCATCAAGCGCTCGGCGAGCTCGACGTGGAGGCGCGTCGCATAGCGCTGCTCGAGGTGGGCCAGCTCATCGCGCTTCTGGTTCAGCAGGTAAAGTGCCACCGCCGGGGGGAGGGCGGCGCGCAAGGTGGCGACGTCGCCGAGCGCGACGCGATTATGCATCTTGCGCAGCGCCACCAGCGCGGCCGACTCGGTAGTGCGCACCGCGCCGTGTCCGTCGCACATCGGGCAACTCGTGTAGGTCGTCGCCATGGCGGCCGGTCGCATCCGCTGGCGAGAGATCTCCAACAGGCCGAGGCGCGAGATGCGCCCGACTTCGTGCCGCGCCTTGTCGGGCTTCAGCGCGGTGCGCAGCTCCTGCTCCACTTCATGGATGTGGCGCGGCTCGCGCATGTCGATGAAGTCGACCACGATGAGGCCGCCGATGTCGCGCAGGCGCAGTTGGCGCGCCACCTCGGCGGCGGCCTCGAGATTGGTCCGGAAGGCGGTCTCCTCCGGATTCGGCCCGCGCACCGAGCCGCCCGAGTTGACGTCGATGGCGGTCAACGCCTCGGTGCCGTCGATGACGATGGTTCCGCCCGAGCGCAGCGGCACGC
>CAYYWP010000291.1:3099-4785 GCA_964475125.1 uncultured Binatia bacterium (SeqCode)
CTTGAAGACCGTCTCGATCTGCGCCTCGAGATCGAAACCGGAGAAGATCGGCTGCTCACCGCGATAGCAGCGCAGGACGTGTTCACGGCCCGGCATGACGGCGCGCAGAAAGTCGCGGGCGCGCAGGAAGACGTCCTCATTGTCGACGTAGATTTCGTCGACGTCCGGGGTGAACAGGTCGCGAATCGTGCGCAGCACGATGTCCTGCTCGCGGTACACCAGGGCCGGGGCGCGCTTCTGGGCCGCCGCCGCTTGGATGCTGGACCACAAGCGCTGCAGGTAGGTGAGGTCGCGCGACAGCTCGCCGGTGTCTTCATCGAGTCCGGCCGCGGTGCGCACGATCAATCCAAACCCCTCGGGCGGATTCAGGCTCTCGACCAACTGTCGCAGCCGCTGTCGCTCATCGCCCTCGATGCGGCGCGAGATGCCGGTGTCGTCCGAGCCCGGCAGGAGGACCAGGTAGCGTCCGGGGAGAGAATAGAAGGTCGTCAGCGTGGGGGGTTTGTTGGCGAACGGCTCCTTGGCGATCTGCACCAGGATCTCTTCGCCGGGTTTCAGCAGCTCGCGGATCCGGCGTCGCGGTTTCTTGCCGTTCTCGTCCGGTCCCGGCTCGGCGGGCGGCGTGGTGAGATTGCGAAAGCAGATCTCGTCGAGCGGCAAGAAGGCGTCGCGCTCGGCGCCGATGTCGACGAAGGCGGCTTCGAGCGCCGGATGGATCCGGTGGACGACGCCCTTGTAGATGTTTCCCTTGAGGTGCTCGCGGCTGAGCGATTCGATCTCAAACGATTCGAGAACCCGGTTGGTAACGATCGCCACCCGACTCTCTTCCGGGTGGGTGACATTGATCAGCATCAGTTTTGGCATCAGGGCTCCTCCCGCCGCGCCCATGGCGGCGCCCCAGCGACGCGGCGGAGGGGCTCCCATCGCGGCGGCGACGCACGGGCGCCGAACGCGTGGCGCGGGCGCTACACATCGCCCACTGCGAGGAGCCGCAACACCGGTACGGAGGCGTCGAGGCGCGGCAGGGTCCGCTCAGCGAGCGGACGAAAATATCGGTGAAGGTCGTCATGGGTCCGGCGCCGATCGCCGTCCAGCGAGCACGGCGCACCCACGACGGATGTCGCGAGTCGCTTGCATCCGCGGCGCGCCAACGCCGCGGCGCCAGACACGGACCCGACGTGATGTTCAACATCGCCGCGGCGATCCGGATCGATCCCTGCAGGGGGTGAGCCGGAGCACTCGTGCGCGGTGCGGCTGCCGGCAGGTCTTCCCAGCTCTCATGTGCCCCTAGAAGGAGAAGGCCTTGAACCGGCCGACGGCGTTCAGCCATGGCGGCACGTGGCGCCGGTCCGCCGGGCGCCAGGTGGGGAGGGGTTGGTTGGCAGCGCGCTGTGAGGTCGTACGCGTGCCTCTCGGGGCTGCGCCGCGGGTGCGGGGGCAGGCCGGGGAGGTAGCGATAAGACGGAAACGGTTGATCGGGGCGGTGGCGCGGCACCGAACGGTTGGGGGGTGAATCTCGCAGCGGGGCATTCAGATCGGCCAGTGAGGCGCCTTAGCCGCACGTGTACGCGATCCGGCGGCTATCCACAATCCCCGGGGCAACCTGGTGTGGGCGCCGGAAAGGCGTCCGGGCGAGTGCGGATGAGCCGACGCGCCGGTCGGCTCATCCGCTTCCCACATTCCTAG
>CAYYWP010000292.1:0-3760 GCA_964475125.1 uncultured Binatia bacterium (SeqCode)
TGTTCGAGGCCCTCTTCATCCTCACCACGCTCGACGCCGGCACGCGCGTCGGCCGCTTCATGCTGCAGGACCTGCTCGGCAATCTGTGGGAACCGCTCGGCCGCACCAGTTGGTACCCGAGCGTCCTGCTGGCCAGCAGCATCGTGGTCGCGGCCTGGGGCTATTTCCTCTACCAGGGCGTCGTCGACCCGCTCGGCGGCATCAACATCCTGTGGCCGCTGTTCGGCATCTCCAACCAACTGCTGGCGTCGATCGCGCTCTGCGTCGCCACCACCTTCCTCATCCGCAGCGGCCGCGGCCGTTACGCCTGGATCACGCTCGCGCCGCTCGCCTGGCTGCTGGCGGTGACGATGACCGCCGGCTACCAAAAGATCTTTTCCGCCGATCCCCGGCTCGGATTCCTCGCCCAGGCCAACGCGCTCGAGGCCGCCCTCGACGCCGGTAGCGTGGCGGCGCAGCAGGTGCGCGAGACCCGCACCCAGATCTTCAACCTGCGCCTCGATGCCGCCGTCACCGGCCTCTTCATTTCCCTCGTCGCCCTGATCCTGCTCGAATCGGTCCGGGCCTGGTACCGCGCCCTGCGCCGCGGCGCGCCAGAGCCGCCCTCGCGTCTGTCGCCGCTCGCCTATCGCTGAGGCCGCGCCCAGTGCGCCGCCGATCGCGGCTCGCCTATCGCTCATCGTCTGACGATATGCGATAGGCGATCCGCGACAAGCGAGCATGAGCGCACTCGAGGGCATCCGCGTGATCGAGATGGCAGGGCTGGCGCCGGCGCCGTTCTGCGGTCTGATCCTGGCCGACTTCGGTGCCGACGTGGTGCGCGTCGACCGCGTCGGCGCCGGGTCGCTCGACCAGTTGGCGCGCGGCAAGCGTTCCATCGCGGTCGACCTGAAACAGGCCGACGGCATCGCCACCGTGGTGCGGCTGCTCGAGCGCGCCGACGTCCTGCTCGAGCCCTATCGCCCCGGTGTCATGGAACGCCTCGGGCTCGGCCCCGAGGTCGTCTGCACGCGCAACCCGCGACTCGTCTACGCCCGCCTCACCGGCTTCGGGCAATCGGGGCCCTACGCCCAGATGGCCGGTCACGACATCGATTACATCGCCCTGTCCGGCGCCTTGTCGCTGTTCGGACGCCAGGGCGAGAAGCCGCTGGCGCCGGTCAACCTGCTGGGCGACTTCGCCGGCGGCGGCATGCTGTGTGCGCTGGGCATCTGTCTGGCACTGCTCGAGCGCCAGCGCTCCGGTGCCGGGCAGATCGTCGACGCCGCCATGGTCGACGGCGCCGCCTACCTCAGCACCTTCGTCTACAAGCTCCGCAACGCCGGTTTCTGGCGCGATGAGCGCGGCACCAACTTCCTCGACAGCGGCGCGCCGTTTTACGAGACCTACGCGACCAAGGACGGCCAGTTCGTCGCCGTGGGCGCCCTCGAGCCGCAGTTCTACGCCGCCCTGCTCAAGGGCCTGGAGCTCGACCCGGCGACGCTGCCGGCGCAGATGGAGCGCAGCGCCTGGCCGGAGGTCAAGCGCCGCTTCGCCGCCGTCTTCGCCGGCAAGACGCGGGCCGAGTGGAGCGCGATCTTCGACGGCACCGACGCCTGCGTCGCGCCCGTCCTCGGCCTCGGTGAGGTCGAGGCGCATCCGCACCACCGCGCCCGCGGCCTGCTGATCGCCGACGCCGAGGGCCACCGCGAACCGGCCCCGGCGCCACGCCTGTCGCGCACGCCCGGCGACGGCCGGCGCCCCCTGCCCCAGATCGGGGCGCACACCCGCCCCGTCCTCGCAGAGTATGGCTTCAGCAGCGAGGAGATCGAGCGGCTCATCGCCAGCAGCGCCGCGCGCGGGTGAGGCGCGATGAGGGTCGTGGGCCGACTCCGACCGCGGAGCGGTGGAGCGCGCCGCTCCACCGAGGCTGGGATCCACCACGGCTCGGCACCGAGCTGACCCACCACCGCGATGAGTGCATCATCGCTTTCCACTCGCCCCTCCTCTACACTGAGGGATCGATGAACGACGCGGCGCCTCCCCCCAGTCGCGCGCTCGGCCAGCTTCACGAGCTGCTCGAAGCCGGACGCCCGCTCATCTACATCCGCTCACCGGAAGAAGGCCGCATCCAGCAGCTCGTGCACGAGGCGGCCGAGCGCTTCTTCACGCCGGCCCTGCCAATCTATCTCTGGACGGTGACCGAGGGCCTGCGCGGCCCCGATGGCGCGATCGTCGCCCACACCGCCGAAGCGCGCGCGGCGTTGGACCACATCCTGGCGCATCAGCGCCCTGCCCTGTTCGTGTTGCGCGACTTCCACGACGCGCTGCGCGACTCGTCCGACGTGCGCCGGCGGCTGCGCGACCTCTACACCGACTGCTTCGACAAGGGGAAGTTCATCGTCATCGCCTCGCCGGTCGCCTACATCCCCGACGAGCTCGGTCGCGACATCGTCTTGATCGACCTGCCGCTGCCCGACGCCGAGGAGATGCGCACCTTCCTGCGCACCGAAGCCAAGCGCCTGGCACAACACGGCGTCAGCACGGATGAGGACCCCGGCACGATCAGCCAGCTCGGCACGGCGCTGCAGGGTCTGACTTTCAACGAGGCGCGCCACGCCTTGCGCCGCGCCGTCGCCGCGGCACCGCGACTCGACGCCAGCTCGGCCCGCTACCTGCTGGAAGAGAAGCACCTGCTGGTCAAGAAGAAGACCGGGGTGATCGAGTACATCGCCGACCCCGGCGGGATGGAGAACGTCGGCGGCGCCCCGGTGCTGAAGAAGTGGCTGAACGAGCGCCGCCGCCTGTTCGAGATGCGCGACGAGCTGAGCCGCGACATCGTCCCCAAGGGGCTGCTCATGATGGGCATCTCCGGCTGCGGCAAGAGCCTGGCCGTCAAGGCGATCGCCCAGGCGTTCCAGCTGCCGCTCTACCGCATCGACATGATCGAGGTGTTCTCCGGCCGCCACGGCAATCCCGAAGGCGTGTTCGTCGGCGCCTGCCGGACGATGGAGGAAATGGCCCCGGCGGTGATGTGGTTCGACGAGATCGAGATGGGCGTGACCGCCAAGGCCGACGACGCCGCCGGCAGCCTGGGGCGCATCTTCGCCTTCTTCCTGACCTGGATGCAGGAGAAGACGCGCGGCCTGTTCGTCGCCGCCACCGCCAACCGCATCGACCTGCTGCCGGCGGAGATGATCCGCAAGGGGCGCTTCGATGAGGTCTTCTTCGTCGATCTGCCGAACGACGAGGAGCGGCTGGACATCTGTCGCATCCACCTGTTGAAACGCGGTATCGACCCGGCCGCGCTGGGCATCGAGCGGCTGACGCAATTCACCAGGGGATGGACCGGCGCCGAGATCGAGCAGTGCGTGATCTCCGCCCTCACCACCGCCAAGCTCGATAACCGCGAGCTCACCGGTGACGACCTGCTCAATCAGACGGCCAAGATCGTGCCGCTCTCGAAGACGATGAAGGAGCAGGTGGAGCACATCCGCTCCTGGGCCCTCGATCGCGCCATCCGCACCGCGCCGCGCACGATGGGGCAGTAGGGGCCCTGGGCAAGATAAGGTTGTTAGTTGTTGGGTTGTTGGTTCTCTTCGCCTTTCTGACGAGCTTCGACTCACGTCCGCCAGCAGGGTCCCACCTGGAGGGCGGCGCGCTGTCGCCGCCCCGGGGTCGCAGACGGGTGCTCATCGCAAGCTCGGCGCCGACCGCGCGGCGCCCTCCAGGTGAGCAGCGCCGGTTGAAGAGCGCCCCCCCCGCTCACCCAGAGCCCGTC
>CAYYWP010000292.1:3770-4779 GCA_964475125.1 uncultured Binatia bacterium (SeqCode)
CGGGGGGGCGCTCTTCAACCGGCGCTGCGAGGCGGGTCTGGCAGGCGCCGCACTTGTCAGAGACCCTGGTTGAGGCGCGGGACGAGCTCCGGTAGGGGTTGCGGATTCAATCGGACAGAGGAGCTGGAATCGATGAGTACGCCCAAGTCGCGCAACATTCACTGGCACGCCGGGATGGTCACCAAGCCTGACCGCGAGCAGATCTCCGGCCACAAGGGCTGCACCATCTGGATGACCGGCCTGTCGGGGTCGGGCAAATCGACCCTCGCCGTGGGGCTGGAAAAAGCGCTGTGGAGCCGCGGCGTCCGCTCCTACGTGCTCGACGGTGACAACATCCGTCACGGACTCAACAAAGACCTGGGCTTTTCCCCCAAGGACCGCAACGAGAACATCCGCCGCATCGGCGAGGTGGCAAAACTGTTCACGGATGCCGGGGTGATCAATGTCACCGCCTTCATCTCCCCGTACCGCTCGGATCGCGACTCGGTGCGCGCCCTGATGACGAACGGCGACTTCATCGAGGTCCACGTCGATTGCCCAGTCGAGGTCTGTGAACGGCGCGACGTGAAGGGTCTCTACAAGAAGGCGCGGGCTGGCGAGATTCCCGAATTCACGGGGATTTCAGCCCCTTACGAAGCACCTCTCAAGCCAGAGATCACGCTTCGAACCGACCAGGCCAGCGAGGATGAGTGCCTGGAGAGCCTGCTGAGCTACCTCGAGCAGCACGGCTACATTTCCGCCCAGTGAAAAGCGCTGCAAGCCTGCATTTGCACTGATGCCAATGAACCGAACACCTGGGAGGGGCTTGGTTCAGGAGAAGTGAGCACCACCGGCATGCGTGATCTTGGCCCGACAGTTGCTGACTGAGTTCAGTAATCGCAGCGAAGGTAGAACCTCCGCAGTCCCCCCAGGTGGAATGGGCGGGAAGGAAACTTCCGGGGGCGGGGGGGGCCCGGGGGGGGGGCGGGGGGGGGCGGGGGGGGGGGGGGGGGGGGGGGGGGGGGGGGGG
>CAYYWP010000293.1:0-4611 GCA_964475125.1 uncultured Binatia bacterium (SeqCode)
CCGCCGCCGGCGCTCGGGGGGCCGAGCCGGCGCGGCACCGTGCGCGTGTTCACCGCCCTGCCGGTGCGCGATGACGACGGCATCGCCGGCGCAGTGCTCATGTCGCGCACCAGTAGTAGTCCGCTCGAGGCGGTGTGGACGCTGCGCTACACCGTCCTCGCCGCCCTGCTGCTCTGTCTCGGCATGACCGCCGCGATCAGCGCCTTTCTGTCGCGGCGCATCGCCCGGCCGGTGCAGGCGATCACCGCGGCTGCGGCGGCGATGACCCGTGGCGAGCCGGCGCGCTCGCTCGCCCCGACCGGCTTCGTGCCGGCGGAGGTGGCGACCCTGAGCGCCGCGCTCGACCGCCTCACCGCGCAACTGAGCGAGCGCGCCGCCTACGTCGCCGAGTTCGCCGCCACCGTCAGCCACGAGCTCAAGACGCCGATCACTGCCATCCGCGGCGCCACCGAGCTGCTACAGGAGTCGTGGGGCGACATGCCGGCGGATCGACGCCAGCGCTTCCTCGCCAACATCGACGCCGATGCCGAGCGCATGGAGCGGCTGGTGAGCCGCCTGCTCCAGCTCGCCCGCATCCAGCACGCACCGGAGGCTACCGAGGCCATCGTCGTGCGCGACTTCTTCGCCGAACTGCAGGCCCGCCACGGGACGCAGCTGCACCTGCGCCTCGCCGCCGACGCTCCGCCGACGCTCGTCATTCAGGCCGATCACCTCGAGGCCGCGGTGCACAACCTGATCGACAACGTCCTGCGCCACGGAGCCGGGCGCGCCGTGGAGGTCGACGTCGGCGGCGCCGGCGGTCGCCTGCGCGTGCGCGTGCGCGACCACGGCCCGGGCGTGAGCGCGAGCAACCGCGCCCGCATCTTCGATCGCTTCTTCACCACCGAGCGCGATCGCGGCGGCACCGGCCTCGGGCTCGCCATCGTCCGCGCCGTGGCCGAAGGGCGCGGCGGCTCCGTCGAGCTGGAGGCGACCCCAGACGGCGCCGCCTTCACCCTGGTGCTGTGAACCGACCGGTACGGGTCGGGCTCCGTATGAGTGGCGGAGAAGAGGCGATCATTGTGGTTCGACCGGCACTTACGAGCCCATTTTCGGCCACCGAATCACTGCTGTAGGGCCCTGCAGACAGTCCCGCAGCCGCCGCCGAGAGCTGTCGATCCTCGGGGGGTGACGAGCCGTCTGCCGAGATGCGGCTTCCGGTCACGGCCCCTTTGGCTGCCCAGACGTCGCGGCGCGCTCGACCGGCGCGCAGCCGTCGAGCGCGCTGCGCACGGCGCGCAGCAGCTCGTCGATGGTCACCGCGCCGTTGCCGTCGCCGTCGAGGTTGGCGCAGTCGTCGGGCGGCCGGCTGCCGAGCGCGATGGCGACGCCGCGCACCAGCTCGGCGATGTCGACCGCGGCGTCGCCGTTGCAGTCGCCGGCGCAGCCGAGCGGCGGCGCGGTCGCCGTTGATGTGGTCGTCGCCGTCTCGGTCGTGGTTGCGGTCGCCGTCGGCGTCGAGTCGATGGTCGGCGTCTCGGTGGCGGACGGCGATGCCGTCGGCGTCGAGATGGTCAATGGGGTGTCGGCGGGATCGGTGGGATCGGAGCCGGCGTCGAGCTCGTCGCGGTCGAAGAAACCGTCGCCGTCGCGATCGAGGCCGAGGCGGCGGCCTTCGCCCGGCGGCACGCAGGTGTAGGTCAGGGCCTGTCCATCGGTGCCGGCGAGGGCGCGCAGCGCCGCGCTCTCGATCGGCGGCTCGGCGGCGCGGTCGGTGCGGAAGCGGCCGCTGGTGGCGTCGAGCAGGTAGCCGCGCGCCTGGCCGGCGACGACACCCTTGACGACCAGGTCGCACTCGCGCGCTTCGGGCTGATCGACGAGCACGAAGCTGGTGCGGGCGCGGCTCGTCATCAGGTCGAGCCGTGCCGCGACCTGCGCCGCGTTGGCGGCGTGCAGCGTCGCCTGCTGGCCGACGATCGGCGCGAAGGTGGTGTCGAATGCGAGGACGAATTGCTCGAGCTCCTGGCGCTCGGTCTCGCTGGTGGAGAAGACCGTGGCGTGCAGGAAGTCGAACACGGTGGCGATGCTGCCGTCGTGCAGATAGCCGAAGCCGCGCACCTGCCGGCCCTGGTGCTGGCGGCTGGCGAGCGGCAGGTCGAGGAACGGGACGTTCGGCATGCCGAACATGCCGACCTTCTGATAGGCGTTGCGCAGGTGCGCGATCTTGAACTCCTGCGGCTCGTTCTCGAAGGTCGTCAGCCCGTCGCTGCCGAAGAAGCCCTGCGAGGGATCGAGCGTGTGGCAGTCGTTGCAGTTCGCCACCACGTCGGTGCGGCGACCGAAGTAGAGATCGCGGCCGCGCGCCGCCGCCGGTGACAGCCGGTTGTCGAGGGCGCGGATCGGATTCGGCGGCATGGTGACGGCGAGGATGAAATCGGCGAAGGCCTGCATGTCGGCGTCTGGGATCTCGCCTTCGTCGCGCCCGAGCAGGCCGTCAAAGGCGACGTTGAAATTGGTGAAGGCGAGGCGCGCGTCGAGCGCCTTGGGATCGCCGCGCGCCTGGCCGCCGGTGCGGTCGCCGCGCCAGTGCATCGGCCCGCCGTGCGCCATGCCGCGCAGGGTCTGCGTCGTCATCGGTCCCTTCAGCGGATGGAAGCTCTGGCCGCCGCCGATCGGGCCGAGGGGGTTGGGATTGGCGCGCACGAGGTCGTCGGGGTTGCCGAGGTCCCAGGCCAGGCTGTCGAGATCGGCGAAGACGTGGCAGCTGGCGCATGCCGCCTCGCCGTTGCTGGAGGTGAAGCGAGCGTCGTACAGGACGCGCCGCCCCTGGCGCACGTGCGCCGGCTCGGGGTCGTGCAAGCGATGCTGCGCGATTTCCACGCCGGCGGCGGTGTCGATCACCTTCACCGCGTTGTCGAAGCGGGTCAGGACGTAGAGCCGCTGGCGCGCCTCGTCGAGCGCCAGGCCGCACGGCCCGCCGCCGCTGACCGCGATCTGCGCCGCCGCCGCAGGGGTGAACGTGTCATCGCGCACCGCCGCGGCGGCGAAGCGGCCGACGCGGCCCGAGCCGAAGGCGGCGACGTAGAGCGTGCCGTCGCTCGACACCACCAGATCGAGCGGCGTGGCGAGGCTGGCCTCCTTGACACCGGCCGGCATCGGCACGGTGCGGTAGCCCTGCGGCAGCGCCGTGATGTGCTTGTTCAGGTGGCGCGGATGCACGCCGGCCGCATCGATGACCGTGATCCGCGCCTGGTGCAAGTCGCCGCGCACCGTCGTGGCCGCCGAACCCGGCCCCTCGAACCGCACCTCGTTGTGCGCCTCGGTGTTGGAGACGAAGAGTGCCCCGGTGCTCGGATCGACCGCGAGGTTGAACAGCACCGTGCCGACGTGGGCGAAGGCCGCCGTCTCGAGCGGCGGCGTGGCGAGCGCGTCGATGGCGAAGACGTCGAGATCGGGCAGATCGAAGCGCACCGCGTTGGTCCAGTTGCGGCCGAGGTGATCGAGCCACAGGCCGCTGGCCGGATCGCGCCGCACGATCAAACCCGTCTCGGGGCCCGGGACACCCTCGAGGTTGGCGTTCGGCGCCGGCAGGCCGCCCGGCATTTGTCCTCCCGGCAGGCCGCCCGGTACCTGGATGCCATCGACCCCGCACGGCGGCGCCGCCGCGCCGCCGTCGCACACGGCGCCTTCGCTGACGCTGGTGGTCTGATTGCCGGAGTGGAAGATCGCCGCATACACGGTGCGCCCGTCCGGCGTCGCCGCCAGGCCGCGCGGCGTGTCGCCGAACAGCTCGACGATGGCCGCCGGCGCGCCGTCGGCGGCCATAGCGGTGGCGTCGAACACCCACACCAGGGCGCGCGGGGTACCCGGCGTGCGCAGCGCCGGCGAGAGCGCGGCAGGCAGATTCTGGCCGCGCCGCGCCGTGCTGACGAAGGCGCGCGCGAATGCGCCGTCGATGCGCGGCCCGGCGAAGACCACGTCGCGCGGCTCGTCGCCGACCGCCACCGTGCGCACGACGCGCGGCGGCGCGGCGGCGACGTCGACGATGCTGACGCTGTCGGACAGGTGATTGACCACCCACACTTCGCCGTCGGTGCGCGCCGCCACCGCCACCGGCTCGAGACCGACCGGCACCGAATCGAGGTGCGTCAGTCCGTTCTCGCCGACGCCGAAGACCTCCAACCGGCCGTCGGGGGTATTGGCGGCGAACAGACGCGTGCCGTCCGGCGACAGCGCCAAGGGCCGCACCGGACCGCTCTCGAAGGTGACGAAGGCGGCGGCCGGCGCGGCGCACAGCCAGACCAACGCCGCGAGCACGCCTCGCCTCATGGCGGCAATGATGAACCGGTGTCGGACCCGAGTAAATCGCCGCACGGTGAATCCCGAAAGCGAGAAGAAACCGGAGCCACAGATGAACACGGATGAACAGCGATCGGGGTTCCGACCACATCAGCTAGCCTTGATCTGACGAGAACTCAACGCAGAGACGCCGAGTACGCCGAGGGCACAGAGGCGGCGGGCATCAGCTCGAGCGCTGCCCCATCGTCATCGTCAATTGGGTTCGGGGTTCACATCCCGCTCATCCTGAGCCCGTCGAAGGATGAGCGCGGCCTTGTTCAACCGATTACTAGT
>CAYYWP010000294.1:0-4466 GCA_964475125.1 uncultured Binatia bacterium (SeqCode)
CGACTCTGCGCCAGCTCCTCGCGCCATGCCGCCAGGGCGCGCAAGACGACCAAGCCCTTGGCGCGCAGCGCCCCGCGCCCGCGCACGCGCTGCCACGCCTCCTCCGGCGCCGCCACCGTGCCGCGCGCCGCGCCCTCCACCCGCCGGCACTCCTCCACCAGCCACGCCCAGCGCCCGCCGGCCTCGAGGCGGGCCCGCAACGCCGCATAGAGCGGCAACAGGTAGCGCACGTCATCCGCCGCATAGGCGAGCTGGGCCGGCGTCAGCGGCCGGCGCGACCAGTCGGTGAGCGTCTCGCTCTTGTCGACGGATGCGTTGAGCAGTCGCTCGGCCAGCGCTGCGTAGCCCAGCTGGGCGCCGTATCCCGCCATCGCCGCCGCGACCTGCGTATCGACGACCGGGCTGGGAACGCGACCGGTGAGACTGAAAAACAGATCGAGATCCTGCTGCCCGGCATGCATCACCTTCTCGATGCGGGGCTCGGCGAGCAGCGCCAACACCGGCTCGAGCGCCGGCACGGCGCGGCAATCGACCAGCACGATGCGGCGCTCGGTGGCGAGCTGGATGACCTCTAGCACCGGCGCGTAGGTGCGCTCGCCGATGAACTCGGTGTCGACCGCCAGGTGCGATGCCGCGGCCAGCTCGGCGCAGACCGCCACCAGGTCGTCCGCCCGGTCGACGTACGTCGCCGGGATATCCTCCAGCCGCGGCAGTGAACGCGCCGTCATCGCGCCCGCGCTCGGCGCCGCTTCCGCCACTCGTGCACCGGGGTCGCCCTCACGGCTCGGCCACGGGCGCCGCCAGCGCCAGGGCAAACCCTCCATCCTGCGACGGCAGCCAGCGCTCGAGGCGAAATCCCCCCGCCGCCAACATGGCGGTGGCGCTGGCGCGGGTGAACTTGCGGCTGCTCTCGGTGTGGATGGTTTCGCCGGCCGCGAACCGGATCTCGGCATCGAGGGCGGCGATGCGCACGCGGTGGGCCTGGCGGGCCCGCAGGTGCATCTCGACCTGCGCCGCGGCGGGGTTGAAGAAGGCGACGTGCTCGAATCGCGCCGGCTCGAAGTTCGCCCCGAGCTCGCGGTTGATGACGCGCAAGACGTTGCGGTTGAACTCCGCCGTGACGCCGGCGGCGTCGTCGTAGGCGGCCTCCAAGACGTCGACGGCCTTCACCAGGTCGGTGCCGAGCAACAGCCGGTCGGTCGGAGTCAGGCGCGATGCGACGGCGCGCAAGAAGCGCACGTCGTCGGGCGGCGCGAAGTTGCCGATCGAGCTGCCGAGAAAGGCGACCAGGCGGCGTGCGGCGGACGGCAGCGGCGGCAGCCCGTGCTCGTAGTCGGTCACCATGCCGAGCACGCCGAGCGACGGATAGGCGGCGCGCAGCGCCGCGGCGCTGGCGCGCAGCATCGTCTCGCTCACATCGATGGGCACATACCACGGGTCCGCCTGCCCAGCGACCAGCGCATCGAGCAGCAGGCGCGTCTTGCGCGAGGCGCCGCTGCCGAGCTCGACCAGGTGGGACGGGGCGACCGCCGCCACCACCTCGCCGGCCACCTCGGCCAGCAGCGCATGCTCGCTGCGGGTCAGATAGTACTCCGGCAGGTCACAGATGGCGTCGAAGAGCTGCGCGCCGCGCTCGTCGTAAAAATACTTCGGCGGCAGGCGCTTGCGCTCCGCCAGCAAGCCGCGGCGGACGTCCTCGGCGAGCTGCCGGCGCAGCGCGGCCGGCACCAGGTGGCGTTCGATACGCAGGCGGGGATCGACGGCGGCATGCGCCGCGGCGCTGGCGGAAGTCATCGCAGTAGTCGTCTCCGGTGCGCGCCACGGCGCGCTGTCCGTCACCGGGCCGGGTGCTCACCGGCGGGGACCCGCGTTTTGCAACACAGGGCGGCGCCAATGTCAACGACCGCGATTTGCAGCCGCGGGACGCATTCGGTATCGGCCGCGCGGGGCGCCATGATCGAGCTAGCGGGCGTGGGCAAGACCTACGCGGGCGGACAGGCGGCGCTGCACGACCTGAGCCTGCGGGTCGCCGCCGGTACCACGCTGGCGCTGCTCGGCCCCTCGGGTTGTGGCAAGACCACGACCCTGAAGCTCATCAATCGCCTGCTCACGCCGTCGGCCGGCCGCATCGTCATCGGCGGGCGCGACAGCGCCGAGATCGATCCGATCACGCTGCGCCGCGGCATCGGCTACGTCGTGCAGGAGGCCGGGCTCTTTCCCCATCTCGACGCGCTGGACAACGTCGAGATCGTCCCCCGGCTGCTCGGGTGGCCGGCGGCGCGCCGCGCCGCGCGGGCGCGCGAGCTGCTGCACCTGGTCGGCCTCGACGCCGACGAGTTCGGTCACCGCTACCCGGCCGAGCTGAGCGGCGGCCAGCGCCAGCGCGTCGGCCTCGCCCGGGCCCTGGCCGCCGATCCCGCCGTGGTGCTGATGGATGAGCCGTTCGGCGCCCTCGATCCGATCACGCGGCGGCGCCTGCGCGACGAGTTCGCCGCCCTCAAGGCGCGCCTGCGGAAGACCGTCGTGCTGGTCACGCACGACGTCGAGGAAGCGTTCGCACTCGCCGACCAGGTGGCGCTGCTGCGGGCGGGACGCCTCGAACAGATCGGCACGCCGGCGGCCATCCGGGCGGCACCGGCGTCGGCGTTCGTCGCCGACTTCATCGCCGGCGCGCGGGTGGAGTCGCCGTGACCGGGCGCCTGGCGCGGGTCGTCGGCGCGGCGCTCGCCGGGCTGGCGCTCGGCGCCGCCGCCGCCGAACCGCCACCGCACGTCGTCGTCGGGGCGAAGAAGTTCACCGAGAGCGCCATCCTGGCCGAGCTCATGGCGCAGGTGCTCGAGGCGCACGCCGGCGCGAGCGTGACGCGCCGCTTCAACCTGGCCGGCACGCAGGTGTGCTTCGACGGCCTGCGCACTGGCGCGCTCGATCTCTACGCCGAGTACACCGGCACGGCGCTGCGCAGCATCCTCGGCGCCACCGGCGACGGCGGCGGTGGCGGCGCCAGCGCGGTCTACGCCCTGGTCAGCGAGACCTTCCGCCAGCGCTTTGACCTGCTCTGGCTGGCGCCATTCGGCTTCGACAACACCTACGTGTTGCTGATGCGCGGCGACCGCGCCGCGGGGCTGGGCATCGAGCGGGTGAGCGACCTGGCGGCGCATCCGCTGCGCTACGGACTGTCACACGAGTTCCTCGCCCGCCCCGACGGCCTGCCGGGCCTGCGCCGTGTCTACGGCCTCGACGAGGTGCACACCGTCGGCATGGAGCACGACCTCGCCTACGCGGCGCTGCGCGACGGCGCGATCGACGTCGCCGACGGCTACTCGACCGACGCCAAGATCGCCGCCCTCGAGCTGCGCGCCTTGCGGGACGACCGCCATTTCTTCCCGCCCTACGAAGCCGCCCCGCTGGCGCGTGCCGATCTGTTCGAGCGCGTGCCGCGGGCCGCCATGGCGCTGCGCCTGCTGGCCGGACGCATCGACGCCGCGACCATGCGCCGGCTCAACCTCGAGGTCGAAAGCGATCAGCGCAGCCCTGCCGACGTCGCCGCCGAGTTCCTGCGCAGCCTCGGCCTCGCCGAGCCGGCGCTGGCGCCACCGGCGCGCGCCACGACGTTGTGGGGCACGCTCTGGCAGCGCCGCTATCTCACCCTCGATCTGACCGCGCAGCACTTGCTGCTGACCGGCATCGCCGTGTTCGCCGCCGTGCTCTGCGGCGTGCCGCTCGGCATCGCCGCCAGCCGCCAACCGCGGCTCGGCGGCGCCGCCCTGGCGGCGGCCGGAATCCTGCAGACCGTGCCGTCGATCGCGCTGCTCGCCTTCATGTTACCGCTGTTCGGCATCGGCGCGCTGCCGGCGATCGCGGCGCTCTTCCTGTACGGCCTGCTGCCGATCCTGCGCAACACCGTCGCCGGCCTGCGCGGCGTCGACGCGCAGCTACTCGAAGTCGGGCGCGGGCTCGGCATGCGGCGGCGCGACCTCCTGTGGCGCCTCGAGCTGCCGCTCGCCGCGCCGTTCATTCTGGCCGGCGTGCGCACCGCCGCCGTCATCAGCGTCGGTACGGCCACCCTCGCCGCCTTCATCGGCGCCGGCGGGCTCGGCGATCCGATCGTCACCGGGCTGTCGGTCACCGACACCAACCTGGTGCTGAGCGGCGCCCTACCGGCGGCGCTGCTGGCCATCGCCGTCGACCTCCTCCTGCACCTGGTCGAGCGTTGGGCCACGCCGCGCGGCCTGCGCCTGGCACGCGAGCGATGAGCGGGGACGGAGGGTCGGGACGTAAGCGGGAAGCACCAGTACGGCAACCCGCTCCGCCAGCACGAGACTGATATCGGTCTGCCAGACAGGCGCCCAGGTCCATCGGACATCACCTCGCCAGCCGTAGCCGCGGCACCTGTGGCCGCCGGCGACGCCGCGCGTCGCCCGGTGGCGGGCGGTGTGGCACGCAGCAACCGCCGCTGCTGCACCGGC
>CAYYWP010000295.1:0-4456 GCA_964475125.1 uncultured Binatia bacterium (SeqCode)
ATCATGACCGCTTCCACCCGCGCATCGGCGGCGATGGCATCGTTCAAGCGCTTCAGCGCCTGCGTATCGCTCCCGCGCGGGTGGTCCTCCAGGACACTGCCGCTCCACAGGACGTTGTCGAAGACCATCAGCCCGTTCGGCCGCAGGCGCGGCAGCAACGCCTCGTAGTAGCTCAGGTAGGACACCTTGTCGGCGTCGATGAAGGCGAAATCGAAATGGCGATCGGCCGGCAGGGCGGCGAGCGTCTCCGACGCCGGCGCCAGGCGGAGCTCGATGCGCTCGGCGAGGCCGGCCTTCTGCCAGTACTTGCGCGCCATGGCCGTCCACTCCGGATTGACGTCGCAGCACAGCAGGCGCCCGCCGGGGGTCAGGCCGCGCGCAATGCAGAGGGCGCTGTAGCCGGTGAAGGTGCCGATCTCGATCGCCGAGGTCGCGCCGATGGCGCGCACCAGCAGCGACATCAGCGTGCCCTGCTCGGGGGCGATCTGCATCATCGCGATCGAGCCCAACGCCGCCGTCTCGGCTGCCAACTCCGCCAGCAGCGGATCGCGGTTGTGGCCGTGTCGCACGATGTAGTCGTAGAGCGCATCGGTCATGGCGGGGAACTTCATCGCGGCCTCCACCGAGCTGGCGTAGCACGCAGCGCAGACCGCGACTACGATCGCTGGAACGGGCGCCGGCGGCGGGGTGCGGGAATGGGCGCGTGTGATCAGGCGCCCCAGCGTGCTAAACGCGGTGTATGACCACCGCCGAGGCCATCCTGCGATCCGTCGCGCGTCTCGGCATGCGGGAGCGCGTCCTGATTGCTCGCCGGCGCGGAACGGAGCCCGAGATGCAGGAAACTGGTCAGATCGCTGCCTTGCTCGATACCATCAGAGCCCTGCAGCCGATCGGGGTGTCCTGTGCGCTCATCGGTGGCGTTGCGGTTGGCATCCACTCCGGGGTCCCACGTGCGACGCTCGATGTCGACCTGGCGGTACAGTCGACGGCGCTCACGCGCCGGGTCATCGACGCACTCGTTGCGGCGGGGTTTCAGCTGGTGGGGGAGCACCCGCACAGCATCAACTTCCATCACCCCAGTGGTGAGCCGGTGCAGCTCGCCTTCGACCCCGGGTTCGATGCGATGATCGGGCGGGCCGAACGGATCGTGATCGGCGGCATAGAGGTGCCGATGGTTCGCAAAGACGATCTGATCGAGATGAAGCGACGCGCCGCGGCGGACCCGGCGCGTCGCCGTAGCAAAGCGCTGCGTGACCAAGCGGACATCGCGCTGCTGCTCGGTGACACCCCCGACCCGGACGAAGGCTGGTGACGCCGCTGGCAGCGTGACCATGCTGACCGGCGTGCACGCCTGGGGCGCGATGCGCCACACCCAGCCATGGACAGAAGACGTCGAGATCGGGCTCTGCGCCGGCACCACGGCGCTGGCGCCTACATGCGTTCGACGCTCTGAGCCGGCAGCGCCGCGCCGTCGGAGGGCGACGACAGCGAGCAGAGGACCGTAGTCGTCAACGTCCACGATCGGGTAAGTGGCGCGCGGCTGGGCCTCAGCGTTCCGTTCACGGTCTACCCTCGATCTAGCAAAAGCCTCAACGCAGACACGCAGAGTAAGCAGAGGGCACAGAGGCGGGGTGCGTGAGCTCGAGCGCTGCCCCCATGGTCGTCGTCAATTGGGTTCGGGGTTTTCACTCTCTAGATCTAGACCCTCGTGCTCCGCGTTCTCTGTAGGCTCCGCGGCTCTGCGTTGAATTCCTCTTGTCCGATCAAGGTTAGTAACTCGTTTCCCTCTCGGCACGCAGACCGCGGGATGGGGTATCGACGCGTCCCGCCGCCGCTTACTTGGCTGCCACGGACCAGATGCCGTCCCAGGTGGCGGGCGGGGCGCCTTCGAGGGCCGTGAGGCGGGCGCGCAGGCAGCGTGCCGGGCCGTCGTCCGGCGACGCAGCCAGGACCGTATCGAAGCCGGCGCGGGCCGCTGCCCAGTCGCCGCGGCGATAGGCGGCGAGGGCTTCGGCGTAGGCGCCGAGCGACCGTTGTCGTCCCTCGGGGCCGGCACTTTCGTGATCCAGCAGCTCATAGAACGTCGCCGCGTCGTCCATGCCGGCCAGGCGTGCGGTGTCGACCTCGCGTACCGCGAGCCCGGCCGTGGCGGCTTCCGCGGCCGTGCGCGCCGAAAGGAGAATGGTCGTGCCGTATTCCTTGTTGGCCCCTTCCAGGCGCGAGGCCAGGTTCACGGTTTCGCCGAGCACGGTGTAACTGCGGAAGTTCTCCGAGCCGATGTTGCCGGCGATGACATCGCCGGTGGCGATGCCGATGCGGAGGCCGATCGACGGGAGATTCTTCTTGATCCCGAGCAGCTCGGGCAGCTCGCGCTGTACGGCCGCGAAGGCAGCCGTCATGCCGAGCGCGGCGGCGCAAGCCCGCTTGGCCTGCTCGGCTTCGGGGATGAAGGGGGTTCCCCAATAGGCCATCAGCGCATCGCCGATATACTTGTCGATGACGCCGCCTTCGTCGTGCACGGGGCGGGACATCGCCGTCAGGTAGTGATTGAGGAACCTGACCAGCGTCGCCGGGGTCGTCAATTCGCCCAGGCGGGAGGAGTTGCGCAGATCGCAAAACAGCACCGTCATCGTTTGGCGGCGGCCCTCGCCGGTCATTCCTTCCGGTCGTTCGAGCAGGTCGGCGACGATGCGCGGGTCGACGTACTTGCCGAACAGCGCGCGCAGTCTCTCGCGTCCGCGCAGGCCCTCGACCATGGCGTTGAAGGCCGTGGCGAGGCGCCCGACCTCGTCGCGCGAGCGAACCGTGAGCGAAACATCCAGCCGTCCGGCCTGCACCGCCTCGGCCGCCTGCACCAGTTCGCGCACCGCGCCGGCCAGGCGCCGGGTCAGGATTCCGGCCCCGAGCAGCCCGAGGCTTCCGGCGAGCCCGAGCAGCACCAGGGCGACGATGGCGCTGGCCTGCTGGGCGGCGCGGGCCTCGCGCGCCGAGCTCAGCAGGAGGTCGCGCATGCCGGCGCGCAACTCCTCGAGCTGGTCGTCGAGCCGGTCGCGATCGTGATCGAGCTGCTGCAATTCGACCTCGAGCGCGGTGCGGTCGCGGGCGCGCAGGGTCGCCACCACGCGCGCGACCCGCCAGCCCAATTCCGTGTGCGCGACGCGCAGCAACCCCGCCCGTTCCGCCAGGCGCGAGGTCGCAGCCGTGTGAGTGGATTGCACGTGCTCGATCGCGGCGAACAGCGATTGCTCGCCGGCGGCCAGCTCGGCCGCGGTCTGCTCACTCATCGCGGTCGCAGCGGCGAGCTCGGCCTCGATCTGGTCGTGCGGGTGATCATTCAGCATCGCGATGATCGCGCGGCGCAGTTGCAGCGCCTGTTCCAACGAGCGGATGTTGGCGCGCGCCAGGGCGGCATAGGCGGGAATGTGGTCCTGTGTGACGACGTGGATCTCCGCGCTGATCAGCCTCGAGTAGCGAAACGACAGCAGCGCGGCGACGCACATCAGCGCCACGATGCCGACGGCGATGCTGTAGATCTTGGCTCCGAGCGTCAGGCGCGGCATGGGCTCGGGCCTCGGCCCAGACGGGCGGATCGCGCCGGGTCGCCACGGCGCCAGGTTCGTTTGGGACTGGCTGAAGACTGCGACGTAACCCCCCCTTGCGGGTGCGCCGCTCGAGCTAGCAGCCCGTTGAAAAACGCGTTCCGCCCACCCTTCGACGGGCTCAGGGTGAGCGGAACGCTTTGTGGCGCAAGTAGTTCCCGCTCATGCTGAGCCCGTCGAAGCATGAGCGCGGCCTTTTTCAACGGGCTCCTAGCGTGCGACGGCGAGGCGGGCCTGGGCCCAGCGGCGCTTGGCGTCGGCGGCAGGGTAGTCGGGGTCGACCGGCGTGAGCGTGCTGAGCGCGGCTTCGGCGGCGCTGAGATCGGCGCGCGCGGCGCCGGCGTCGATCTCGTGCGGGGCCTCGGCGGCCTCACAGAGGACGGTCATGAGGTTGTCGGAGACCTCGGCGAAGCCGCTGCGGATAGCGAGGACGTGCTGACCGTGCGCGTCCTTGAAGGTGAGCGCGCCGGGATCCAGCGAGGTGAGGAAGGTGGTGTGATCGGGCAGCACGCCGAACTCGCCGAGCGTGCCGGGCGCCGTCACCTCGGTAACGCGCTGGTCGAGCACAGCGCGCCGCGGCGTGACGATGCGCAGTTGAAAGTCGGCGGCCATGGCGCTCAGCCGGCGAGCTTCTTAGCCGCCTCGAGCACGTCCTCGATGGTCCCTTGCAGGTAGAAGGCCTGCTCCGGCACATCGTCGTGCTTGCCGGCGACGATCTCCTTGAAGCCGCGAATGGTGTCGGGCAGCTTGACGTAGCGGCCGGGGCGGCCGGTGAAGACCTCGGCGACGTGGAAGGGCTGCGACAGGAAGCGCTGAATCTTGCGTGCCCGCGCCACGATCTGCTTGTCCTCTTCCGA
>CAYYWP010000296.1:0-4451 GCA_964475125.1 uncultured Binatia bacterium (SeqCode)
AGGACCTGTCCTGAGCTTGTCGAAGGATGAGCGGGAAGTGGTTGTGCCGCAACACGTTTTTCAACGGGCTGCCAACAGCCAGTTGAAGAAGGCCGAACCTGCCGGCCCTTGTCTTGACGGGATTGTCACAGCACCGCCGGGCCACTACCTTCGGGCCGTGAAAGCCCTGGTCGTTTCGGCAGCTGGCGCGCTCGTGGCGCTATTGGCGGCACCGGCTGGCGCGCATCTCGCGCTCGTCTATCCGCCGTCGCGCTACGGCGAGTCGGTGCTCAAAGAAGGACCGTGTGGCCTCGCCGGCGGCGCCCGCAGCGATCGCGTCACCGTGCTCGAAGCGGGTGCGCAGGTCGAAGTGGTGTGGGATGAATACGTGGATCATCCGGGACATTTTCGGCTCGCGTTCGACCCCGATGGCGACGACGGCTTCGCCGACCCGCGCTGCCTGAGCGGCTGCAACACGCGCGCCCCGGTGATCGAGACCTATGCGAACGCCGGCGTGTTGCTCGATGCCATTCCCGACACCCCCCAGGGGGGGCGGGGCAGCGCGATCGTCACGCTGCCCGACGTCGAGTGCGGTCGCTGCACGCTGCAGGTCATTCAGGTGATGTACGACAAACCGCCGTACGCGATCGGCGGCAACGACATCTACTACCAGTGCGCCGATGTGGTGCTGCGGCGAACGCCGCCTGCTCCTTGCCCGGGCGACTGCGACGGCGATGGGCAGGTGGCGGTGGCGGAGGTCGTGGCCGGGGTTCGCGTCGTGCTCGGGGAGCAGCCGCTGAGCACGTGCGTCGCCGCCGATTCGGATCGCGATGCGCGCGCCACGGTCGACGACCTGGTGCGCGCGGTGCAGGCCGCACTCTACGACTGCGACGGGTCGCCGTGAGGCGCCCGGCGCACAGCGAAACGCATGGCGCGGCGCGATTCCCGCCGCGGGCGGTGAATGGCAAGGTGGTTCGAGGGCGAGCGCATCGGTTGGATGGCATCGGCGGGCGAGATGACACGCGACATCACCTGGCCTGAGCGAACACAGGAAGCGCTGCAGCAGAGTCAGTTTCTCTTTCAGGCGTTCTTCGAGCAGTCGCAGCTCGGGGTCGCCATCACGGACTCGTTCACCGGGCGTTTTCTGCAGATCAATGTGAAGTACTGCGAGATCGCCGGGCGTACGCAAGCCGAGATGTTGGCGACGGACTTTCAGCGCATCACGCACCCTGATGACCTGGAGGCGAGCGCGCAGGCCATGACCCACATGCTCCAGGGCGAGAACGTCAGTCTGGAGAAGCGCTATGTGCGGCCCGATGGGTCCTCGGTCTGGGTGAGCCTGCGTCTGGTGCCGATGTGGGCGACGAAAGACGCCGCGCACGTGCACCTCGCCATGGCGGAGGACATCACCGAACGGAAACAGGCGGAAGTGGAGCGGGCGCGACTGGCGGCGATCGTGAACTTCTCCAACGACGCGATCATCGGGACGATCGATGGCATCATCACCAGCTGGAACGCCGCCGCGCAGCGGCTCTACGGATACACGGCGGCGGAGGCCATCGGCCTGCCCCTCACCGTCCTGGTCCCCTCCGATCAGGCCGCCGCGCTGGCGGACATCGTGCAGCGGGTGCAGCGGGGCGAACGCATCGAGGCGCACGAAACCGTCCGGCTCCACAAGGATGGCACCCTCATCCCCGTGGCGTTGACGGTCTCGCCGATTCGAGACGCCGCGGGAACCTTCGTCGGAACCTCCGGCATCAGCCGCGACATCTCGGAGCGCCTACAGGCCGAGGCGGCGCGCCGCGAACAAGCGGCGCTGGCGGAAGCCCTGGCCCGGGTGGGGCGAGAAGTGGTGTCCTCGCTCGAGACGCCGGTGTTGCTGGAGCGACTCTGCCGCGTGACCACCGAGGTCCTGGCGTGTGACTTCAGCCACACCCTGCTCTGGGATCGCGAAGAAGAGGCGTTCGTCATCGCCGCCGGCCATGGCGATTCGCGGCAGCAATGGGAGACCATTCGGCTGCTCAAGTTCCCGCCCGGGCTGGTCGCCCCGATCTCGGCCCTCGAACGGGATGCGGTGGTCGAGATCGGCGCGGCGGAACGGCCGAGCAACCCGCAGTTCGGCGCCTTCATGGAGGCGCACGGCGTCACCCTGGCCGTCTACCTGCCACTGCGGCGACACGAGCAGGTCATCGGCCTGCATGTCGCCGGCTACCGCCAGCGTCTGGAGCGGCTCAGCGAGTTGGAGCGGCGCGTGGTCAGAGGGATCGCACAGCTCGCCTCGATGGCGCTGGTCAACGCCGAGCTGTTCGCCGAGCTGGACCGCGCCAACCGGCTGAAGTCGGAGTTTGTCAGCACCGTCTCACACGAGCTGCGCACGCCGCTCAACATCGTCTTGGGCTACCTGGAACTGCTGCTGAACGGCGAATTCGGCGGCTTGGCGGCGGATCAACAGGAAGTTGTGCAGCGCGCCAGCCGCGCCGCGACCCGCTTGCACCGCCTGATCGAGAGCATGCTCGACCTCAGCCGTTTGGACGCGCGCCAGACGGCGGTGAACATCGAGACCGTCGACGTGGAGGCGCTGATCGAGGAGGTGGCGAACGAGACGCGGCGCACGCACGGAAAGTCCACCGTACGTCTCGTCCATGATCGGACGTCCGTTCCGCCGTTGCGCACCGACGCGCTGAAGCTGCGCATCGTCGTCACCAACCTGCTGGAGAACGCGATGAAGTTCACCGACGAGGGCACGGTGACCATCGCGACGCGGTGCCGTGACGGCGGGGTGGAGATCTCGGTCAGCGATACCGGCATCGGGATCGACCCGTCGAGCCGGGAGTTCATCTTCGAGGCGTTTCGTCAGGGTGAGACCGCCGCGGCGCGCCGCTTCGAGGGCGCCGGGCTGGGCCTCTATATCGTTCGGCGCTTCGTCGAGATTCTCGGCGGTACGATCGCCCTCGACAGTGAGGTGGGTCGCGGTTCGACGTTTCGGATCTGGATTCCCGGCGCCGCGTAGCGCTTTTCAATCCCGTTCCCCTCTTTTTTCGCCGCTGGGGGCGGGGTATGTGACCAGGTCCCGGCTGCGCGTCGGGGTGCCATGCTGCTGCCGATCTTTCTCGTCGTTCTCGTCGACATCCTCGCCTTCACGCTCGTCATTCCACTGCTCGCGATTTACGCCGAGAGCCTCGGCGCCTCGCCCCTGCAGGCGACGCTGCTGGTATCCGTGTTTGCCGTCTGCCAGCTCATCTCGGGGCCGTTGCTCGGGCGCATCTCCGATCGCGTCGGGCGCAAGCCCATGTTGCTGATCAGCCAGGCCGGCACCCTGGCCGGGCTGCTCGTAATGGGCAGTGCCACCTCGCTCTGGCTGCTCTTCATCGGCCGCATTCTCGACGGCGCCACCGCCGGCAACCTCTCGCTCGCCCAAGCGTACATCGCCGACAACACCCAGCCCGAGAACCGCGCCCGCTCCTTCGGCATCATCGGCATCGCCTTCGGCCTCGGCTTCTTCCTCGGGCCGTCGATGACGGCCTTCCTGGTGGACTATGGGCTGCATGCGCCGTTCCACGCCGCCGCAGGGCTGTCCTTGACCAGCATCGTCGTCACCGCCCTGTTGCTGCCGAATCAGCCCCCGGTGCGCAGCGCCGCGGCGGACGACGCCGGCCCCGGCGGCATGCGTCTGAGCTTGACCGAATGGGGCGCCTACGCGCCGTACTTTCGACGCCCGGTGCTCGCCGTGCTGCTGGCGCAGTTCTTCTTCTTCGGCTGTGCCTTTACCACCTTCACTTCCGGCTTCGCGCTCTTTGCCGAGCGCACCTTCCGGTGGGGCGACCATCCGTTCACGCCGCGCGAGATCGGCTATCTGTTCGCGTATGCCGGCCTGTTCGGCATCGTCTTGCAAGGCGGCTTGATCGGCCGCCTGGTGACGCGCTTCGGCGAGCCGCGACTGGTGACCGCCGGCTTCATCTCCATGGCGCTGGGTTTCGCCGCGCTCGGGACGATCGAGGAGGTGGCGCCGCTGGTCGGCGTCGCCACGCTGGTGGCATTCGGGCAAGGGGTGCTGCGCCCGACGCTGACCAGCCTGATCAGTCAAAACGCGGACGCCAGCGAGCAGGGGGTGGTGCTGGGCCTCAGCCAGTCGTTGACCTCGCTGGCGCAGATCATCGCGCCGCCGGTCGGCGGCTGGCTCATCGGCCAGGGGCACCTGCCGGCCTGGGCCTTCGTCGCCGCCGCTGCGGCCGTCATCGGTTGGCTGATCGCGCCATGGGGGTCGGCGCAGGCCCTGCTCGAGGCGGGAAGAAAGGGACTGGCACCGCTCAGTCGGTCGACAGACCACGTGGAGTCTGCTGCGGCAGGCGAAAAGTAGTCGCTGTCCCTTTTTCGCCGCCGCGTGCTAGTGTCCTGTTGCCGAAATTCGCTGTATATGTCGGCGAGGCATCGGCGGCCCTGGCCAGGCGGCCGACGCAGGAATATCTGGCTAT
>CAYYWP010000297.1:0-4405 GCA_964475125.1 uncultured Binatia bacterium (SeqCode)
GCGGTTCGCGGCACAACAGCCCCCACCGTGATCTACCTCGACCACAATGCCACCGCGCCGCTCAGCCGCGCGGCGCGCGCCGCCATGTTCGAGGTGCTCGATGGCGAGTGCGGCAAACCGTCGAGCGCGCACGCCGGCGGCCGGGCGACGCGCGCCCGCTTGGAACGCGCCCGCCGCACCATGGCCGCGCAGCTCGGCGTGGCGCCGCGCGAGCTCGTCTTCACCAGCGGCGCGAGCGAGAGCAACAATTTGGCCCTTCTGGGCGCGTTGCCGGAGCCGTGCGGCGCTCATGTCGTCGCCTCTGCCATCGAGCATGCCTCGGTGTTGGGGCCGCTACGCGAGCTCGAGCGGCGCGGTGCGGCGGTGACCTACCTGGCCGTCGACGGCGAGGGGCGGGTCGATCCCGCCGCGCTGGCCGAGGCCCTGCGGCCGGACACGGCGCTGGTCTCGATCGGCTGGGCGAATGGCGAGATCGGAACGGTGCAGCCGATGGCGGCCGTGGTCGCCTGCTGCCGCGCCCGCGGCGTTCGCTTGCACGTCGACGCGGCGCAGGCCTACGGCAAGGTCCCGGTGTCCCTGGACGGCATCGATCTGTGCAGCCTCTCGGCGCACAAGGTGGGCGGGCCGGTCGGGATCGGTGCGCTGGTGGTGCGGCGCGGTGTCGCGCTCCGGCCGCTCGCCTGGGGCGGTGGGCAAGAGCGCGATCTGCGCCCCGGGACGGAGAACGTCGCCGCCGCGGCGGGGTTCGCTGCCGCAGTCGGCGCGCTGCCCGACCTGGCGGACTGCGCGCGCTTGTGCGAGCGCCTGTGGCAGGGGCTGGCGGGCCTGCCTGGCGTGCGCCGTCACAGCCCGGCGCGGGAGTGCCTGCCCAACACGCTCAACGTCGGCGTGACTGGCCTGCGCGGCGAAGCGATGGTCGCGGCGCTGGATCTGGAAGGCATCGCCGCCTCGGTCGGCTCGGCCTGCGCGGCGGGAGCGGCTGAACCGTCACCGGTGCTGGCCGCCATCGGTTGCTCCCCCGACGAAGCGCTGGGCGGCGTGCGCCTCAGCCTGGGACCGGCGACCCGTGCGGCGGAGATCGACACGGCAATCGCCGCCATCTGGCGCGTGGTCGAGCGCATGCGCCAGGTCGGGCCGCGGCACGCCGCAACCGGGTGACGATGGCGCGGCGCGTGAACATGAACAGGCGCGGGAAGGCGCGCGTGCTGATGGCGATGAGCGGCGGCGTGGACAGCTCGCTGGCGGCGGCGCTGCTGGTCGAGGCGGGCTACGACGTGGTCGGCGTGGCGATGCGCCTGTGGGCGGGCGAGAGCGACAGCGGCTGCTGTTCGCTGGACGACTTTCTCGACGCCCGCCTGGTGGCCGAGCAGCTCGGCATGCCCTTCTACGTGATGGACTTCCGCGCCGTCTTCGAGCACGCGGTGGTCGACGACTTCGTCGCCGAGTACGGCCGCGGCCGCACGCCCAACCCGTGTGCGCGCTGCAACCAGTTCGTCAAGTTCGCGGCCCTGTGGGAGCGCGCGCGCGAGCTCGGCGCCAGCCACCTGGCCACGGGGCACTACGCCCGCGTCGGCGCCGCGGCCGATGGGCCGACCCTGCTGCGCGGCGCGGATCCGGGCAAGGATCAGTCGTACTTTCTCTTCGGCATCGAGCGGGCCATGCTCGCCCACACCCTCTTTCCGGTCGGGGGACTGAGCAAGCCGGCGGTGCGCGCCGCGGCCGCGCAGCGCGGGCTGAGCGTGGCGCGCAAGCCCGACAGCCAAGAGGTGTGCTTCGCGGCGCCCGGCCAGCACGCGGCCTTCGTCGAGGCGCGCAGTGCAACCGGCCCACCGCGCCGGGGATGGGTCGTCGATTCGGACGGCCGCCAGTTGGTTCCCCACGATGGCGTGCACCGCTTCACCATCGGCCAGCGGCGCGGCCTCGGCCTCGCCGGCAGCGAAGCGCCGCGCTACGTGACGGCGATCGACGGCGACCGCGGCACCGTGCGCGTCGGTCCGGCCGAGCAGGTGGTCAGCGCCGGGGTGGTCGTCGACGCGGTCAATTGGCTGGCGCCGCCGCCGCCGGTCGGCGCGGCGGTGGCGTTACAGATCCGCTCGCGCTCCGCCGCCCAGCCGGCGCGTCTGCTCGCGGCGGGGGCGAGCGGCTTCAGCGCCGTGGGCGCCGAGGGCCTGCGCGCGGTCACCCCGGGACAAGCGGCGGTGCTGTACGCCGGCGAGCGCGTCCTCGGTGGCGGGTGGATTCGCCGTGCCGTGGCGGCCGACGAACTGGCCGAGGCGGCGGCGAAGGGAGCGCGGCCGTGCGCGGTCTGAGCGTTGTGCCGCGGCGACTGCGCGTCGCCTTCGCCACCCTCGGCTGCAAGGTCAACCAGTACGACACCGCGACCATGGAAACGGCGCTGGCGGCGGACTGTGAGGTCGTGCCCTTCGCCCCCGGCGCCGATGTCTACGTGGTCAATTCCTGCACCGTCACCGATCGCGCCGATGCCGAGAGCCGGCAGCTGGCGCGGCGAGCGCGGCGCTTGAATCCGGCGGCGCGGGTGATCGTGACCGGCTGCTTCGCGCAGACCAATCCGCGCCGCGCGGCATTGCCGGAAGTGGACTACGTGGTCGGCGTCGGGCGCCTGCCGGACGTGCTGCGCGCCGTGCACGATCAGATCCCGGCCGAGGAAGGGCGCATCCTGGTCGACAACCTGCGCCGGGCGACGGCGGTGACGACCCTCGGCGCCGAGGTCTTCGCCGGCCAGACGCGCGCCTTTCTCAAGGTCCAGGAAGGCTGCGATCTCTTCTGCACCTTCTGCATCGTCCCGTGGGCGCGCGGGCGCAGCCGCAGCGTCGAGCCGCGGCGCGTCCTCGGGGAGCTCGAACGGCTGGCGGCGCGCGGCTTTCGCGAGGTCGTGCTGACCGGGATCCACCTCGGCGGCTACGGCCGCGACCTCGACCCGCCCCTCGGCTTGGCCGACCTGGTCGAGATGATCGCCGCTCGCGCCCCGCTGCCGCGCGTGCGCATCAGCTCGATCGATCCACCCGAGGTCAGCCGGCGGCTGCTCGAGCTGATGGCGCGCAGCCCGGTGCTGTGCCCGCACCTGCACGTGCCGGTGCAGGCCGGTGCCGACGCCGTCCTGCGCCGCATGCGCCGGCTGTACGATGTGGCCGCGCTGCGCGATGTCGTCGCCGAGATCGCGCGCGTGCTGCCGGGGGCCGGGCTCGGGACCGACGTGATCGCCGGTTTTCCCGGCGAGTCGGAAGCCGACTTCGCCGACACGCAGCGGTTGTTCGAGGCGCTGCCCTTCACCTACCTGCACGTCTTTCCCTACTCGCGCCGGCAGGGGACCACGGCCGCGAAGGCGCGCGACCAGGTACCGGCGGTGGTGATCCGACAGCGTGCCTCGGCCCTGCGCCAGCTGAGCGGCGTCAAGCGCCGCGCCTTTGCCGAGCGCTTCGTCGGCGCCCGACTCGAGGTGCTCGTCGAGTCGACGCGCGATGCCGCCAGCGGTCGACTGAGTGGCTACAGCCGCGAATACGTGCGCGTCGCCCTCGATGGTGGCGACGCGCTGATCAACCGAGAGGTGACGGTGCGCGGCACGGCGCGGCGCGGTGAGCGGCTGCTCGCCGTTCCGCTCGCGCACTGAGGCGATGAGCGCCACGGCTGACGATCTCGGCCTGCTCGCCGCACGGCTCGGTCACCGCTTCGCCGACGACCGCCTGCTCGAGGCCGCCCTGACGCATCCGTCGGCCCAGCCGGTGGGCGCCGTGCGCGCCGGCGAGCAACTCGAGTTTCTCGGCGACGCCGTGCTCAACCTGATCGTCGCCGACCTCTTGCTGCGCCACTTTCCCAGCCTCGACGAAGGCGAGTTGTCCAAGCGGCGCGCCACCTTGGTGCGCACCATGACCCTGGCGAACAAAGCCCGCGAGGTCGGCCTCGATGCCGCGCTGCGCTTAGGGCGCGGCGAGGATCGCAGCGGCGGGCGCAGCAAGGCTTCCATTCTCGCCCACGCCTACGAGGCCGTGATCGGCGCGGTCTTCCGCGATGGCGGATTCGCCGCCGCGCGCGCCGTCGTCGAGCCGCACTTCGCCGAGGATATCGCGCGCGGCGGAACGGCGGGCTCGCCGGACTGGAAAACGATCTTGCAGGAGCGCGTCCAGGCGGCGCATCGCAACGTGCCCGACTACCGCGTCACCGCCGAGAGCGGCCCGGCCCATCAGCGCAGTTTCACCGTCGAGGTGTGGATCGACGGCGTCCCGGCCGCCAGCGGCTACGGCTCGAGCAAGCGCTCTGCCGAGCAGGACGCCGCCCGCGCCGCGCTCGATGCGCTCAGCAGTGATTCAGTTTGAGACGCGAAGGCGAGGCGAGAAGGCAAAAGGCAAAAGGCAAAAGGCAAAAGGCAAAAGGCAAAAGGCAAAAGGCA
>CAYYWP010000298.1:0-4394 GCA_964475125.1 uncultured Binatia bacterium (SeqCode)
GGCGGTGTTGATCGAAACCTTGTCGGCGCCGGCGTTGAGCAGATCGCGGATGTCCTGCAGCTCGCGCACGCCGCCGCCGACGGTGAGCGGCATGAACACCGTCTCCGCCGTGCGCGCCACCACGTCGAGGATGATCTTGCGCCGCTCGTGCGACGCGGTGATATCCAGGAAGGTCAGCTCGTCCGCGCCCTCGGCGTCGTAGCGCTCGGCGACCTCGACCGGATCGCCGGCATCGCGCAAGCCGACGAAGTTGACGCCCTTGACGACCCGCCCGTCCTTGACGTCGAGGCAGGGGATGATGCGTTTGGTGAGCATCTCGCTGCGCTCGATGCTCACCGCACATCGCTGATCGCGTTTCGCGTATCGCCTGACGCATCTCGCCGCTGGGAGCGACAGCACGATAAGCGATAGGCGATACGCGATAGGCGCACGGGCGCCATCCGCGTGGGAGCGCACGGTCTCGTCATGGCTCCCGCATCTCGGCCAGCCGGAGGGCGGCGGGCAAGGAGACGGCGCCCGTGTACAACGCCCGGCCGACGATGACACCGGCGATGCCGGCGGCGGCACAGGGCAGCAGGGCGGCGATGTCGGCGAGCGAGCCGACGCCGCCGGAGGCGATGATCGGGATGCCGGCGCCTTCGGCCAGGGCGCGCGTGGCGGCGACGTTGACGCCTTGTTGGGTGCCGTCGCGCTCGATGTCGGTGTAGATGATGCAGGCCACCCCGACACCGGCGAAGCGGCGCGCCAGCTCGAGCGCGGTGAGGGCGCTGGTCTCCACCCACCCCTTCACTGCCACCTGGCCGCCGCGCGCGTCGATGCCGATGGCGACCCGGCCGGGAAAACGGCGGCAGGCCTCGGCAACCACCGCCGGCTGCTCCAGCGCGGCGGTGCCGAAGATCACCCGCGCCGCGCCGAGCTCGAGCAGCCGCGCGGCGCGCTCGACGGTGCGAATCCCGCCGCCGACCTGCACCGGAACCGGCAGGGCCCCACACAGGGCCGCAATCGCCTCGCCGTTCACCGGCGCCCCACTCAGCGCCGCGTCGAGATCGACGACGTGCAGATACTGCGCCCCCTCCTCCACCCAGCGCCGCCCCATGGCGACCGGATCGTCGCCGTAAACGGTCTCGGCACCGAAGTCGCCGCGCAGCAGGCGGACGCACTTTCCACCTTTCAGGTCGATGGCGGGGAGAATGAGCATCTCGCATCTCGCGTATCGCTTATCGCCTATCGCCTATCGTCGGCCAACAGGGGGCGGGGGGAAACGATACGCGATAGGCGATACGCGCTACGCGCAAGTCGGCCGTCACCTGACGGCCTCCGCCGCGACCTGCGATTCGCGGCCCACGACGAGCGCGCCGAAATTGCGCAAGATCGCCAGGCCGACGCGCTGGCTCTTCTCGGGATGAAACTGGCAGGCGAAGAGGTTGTCGCGGCCGATGGCGGAGACGAACTCGCCGCCGTAATCGGTGGTGGTGGCGATCAGCGACGGGTCGGCGGGCTCGATGTAGTACGAGTGCACGAAGTAGACGAAGGCGCCGTCCTCGACGCCCTGCAGCACCGCCGGGGTCTGGCGCTTGCGGATCTGGTTCCAGCCCATGTGCGGGATACGCAGCGCGTCGCCCGCGGGTGGGGTGAAACGCCGCACCCGCCCGCGCAGCAGGCCGAGGCCGGGCACGGGCCCAAACTCCTCGCTGCTCTCGAACAGCAACTGCAGGCCGAGGCAGATGCCGAGGAACGGCGTGCCGCGCTCGACGACGCGGCGCACGACCTCGACCAGGCCGTAGGCGCGCAAGTTGGTCATGCAGGCGCCGTAGGCGCCGACCCCCGGCAACACCACTCCCGGCGCCGCCTCGATCACCGCCGCGTCGCGCGTCACGACCGCCCCGGCCCCGACGCGCGCGAACCCCTTCTGCACGCTGCGCAGGTTGCCCATGCCGTAGTCGATGATGGCGATCTGCCGCATATCGCTGATCGCCTATCGCTTATCGCCGGAGAGAGACTTCTTGAAGTTGGCGAGGCGGCGAGCCAGGTGATCGGCTTGCTCGCGCATGAGTGCGATTTGATCGTGGCTGACGTAGCCGAGTCGTTCAGCGAGGAGAAAGCTCGAAAAGGCCTCGAACAGGGAGCCGTTGGCCATGTCGATGAAGTGCGAGAAGTCGCGGCGCGTGCCACGCCCTGCTCCTTCGGCAATGTTCGCCGCCACCGATGCCGCCGCGCGGCGAAGGTTGGCAGTGAGACCAAACAGCTCCTCCTTGGGGAAGCCCCGGCTGAGTTGGTACGTCGCGGCCGCAAACTCCATGGCGTGCCGAAAGATCTGCAAGCCTTCGAAGCGAAACGCCATCCGACGATAGGCGATAAGCGATCAGCGACACGCGCGCCCGAGCGCGCGCCCTCAGAGGGTTCCCTTGGTGGAGAGCACCCCGACGACACGGGGATCCACCTGCGTGGCGAAGTCCATCGCGCGCGCGAGGGCCTTGAACATCGCCTCGATGATGTGATGGGCGTTGCGACCGCGCACCATGTCGACGTGCAGGTTCATGCCGACTTGGTTGGTCAGCGCCAGCAGGAAGTCGTGCACCAGCTCGGTGTCGAAGGTGCCGACGCGGGCCCGCTTGATCTGCACGTCGTAGACCAGGAAGGGACGGCCGCTGAGGTCGACCGTCACCCGCACCAGCGCCTCGTCGAGCGGACAGGCGGCCTCGCCGAAGCGCCGGATGCCGGCTTTGCCGCCGAGCGCCTCTTTGATCGCCTGGCCGAGGGCGAGGCCGACGTCCTCGACGCTGTGGTGCTGGTCGACGTGCAGGTCGCCGCGAGCGCGGATGGCGAGGTCGAAGAACCCATGCCGGGCGAAGCTGTCGAGCATGTGATCGAGAAACGGCACGCCCGTATCGATGGCCGACCGGCCGCTGCCGTCCAGCGTCAGGGTCACGGCGATGTCGGTCTCCTTGGTGGCGCGCGTGACGCGCGCCGTGCGCGCCTTCGGCATGGCCGCGGCGCGCCGCACAGCTCCGGTCATGGCGGCGGCTCCTCTCAGGCGGCGAACGTCGTCGGAAGCGGGCGCGAAGTCAAGGCGCCCGTTTCCGCGACCGTGTGCGGGCCGCCGCAGGTTGGCACTGCTCGGCCGAGGTCGCGCAGCGCGCGTCCGGAACTCTTCAGTGGCGCAGCCGCACGCGGATCGCCGCGGCGTGGGCCTGATAGCCTTCCAGGTGGGCGAGCGTCTCGACCGTCGGGCCGAGGCGGCGCAGGGCGGCGGCGCTGCCGCGCACGACGCTGGTGCGCTTGACGAAGTCGTAGGTGCCGAGCGGCGAGAAGAAGCGCGCCGTGCCGCCGGTCGGCAGGACGTGATTGGGGCCGGCGAGGTAGTCACCGAGTGGGGCCGGCGCCCACGGCCCTTCGAAGATGGCACCGGCATTGCGCAGGCGGCGGGTGAGCGCGGCGGGATCGCGCACCTGCAGCTCGAGGTGCTCGGGCGCGACCTGTTCGGCCAGCGCGACGGCCTCGTCGAGGTCGCGGGTGACGATCAGGGCGGCGCGCCGGCGCAGCACGCCGGCGATGGCGCGGCGGCGCGGCAAGGCGGCGAGCTGGCGCGCGATGGCACCCTGCACCGCCGCCGCCAGGCGCGGCGACGGCGTGAGCAGCAAGGCGCACTCGTCGCCGCTGCCGTGCTCCGCCTGAGCGAGCAGATCGGCCGCGACGTACTCGGCATCGGCGGCCGCGTCGGCGATCACCAAGACCTCGCTCGGCCCGGCGGTGGAGTCGATGTCGACCTGGCCGTACACCTGGCGCTTGGCCGCCTGCACGAAGGCGTTGCCCGGGCCGACGATCTTGTCGACAGCGGGGATCGTCGCCGTGCCATACGCCAGCGCCGCCACCGCCTGCGCCCCGCCGATGCGGTAGACCGCCGTCGCGCCGGCCAGGTGAGCGGCGGCCAGCACGGCCGGCGCGTACCCGGCGCGGCCGGCCGGCGAGACGACGATCACCTCGTCGACGCCGGCGACGCGCGCCGGGATGACGTTCATCAGCACCGACGAGGGATACGCCGCGTGCCCTCCCGGCACGTACACGCCGACCCGGCGCAGCGGCGTGATGTTCTGCCCCATCACCAGGCCGCTGGCGTCGCGGTAGCGCCAGGAGCGCTGGCGCTGGCGCTGGTGGAAGGCGCGGATGCGCCGCGCCGCCAGGCCGAGTGCGCGCCGCACCGCGGGCGTCAGCCTGGCCGCGGCGTGACGCAGATCGGCCTCGGGCACGCGCAGGCGCGCGGCGCTCAAGGCGACGCCATCGAAGCGCTTGGTGTAGCCGAGCACGGCGCGGTCGCCGCCCCGCCGTACCTCGGCGATGATCTCGGCCGCCACGGCGTCGGCGCGCACCAGATCGGCGGCGCGGGCGGCGCGCAG
>CAYYWP010000299.1:0-4332 GCA_964475125.1 uncultured Binatia bacterium (SeqCode)
GCGCCATCGCTGACGTCGGTGAAGGTGCCGTCGCCGTTGTTGCGCAGCAGCGTGCTGCCGCGCGTCAGCTCGTCGGTGATGGCGTCGACGTCGGCGCGCGGCACCCACCAGAGGTACCATGGCAGCGGCGGCGGAAAGGCGGGATGGAACAGCGCCCAGCGCGAGTTGGCGTACATGTTGTTGACGAACAGGTCGAGGTCCTCGTCGTTGTCGACATCGCCCCACGCCACGCCCATGGCGGCGCCGCGATCGAGGACGCCGGCCGCGGCCGCCGCGGCTTCGAACGTTCCGTCGCCGTGGTTGCGGTACAGCTGGTTGGTGCCGAACTCGTTGCCGATGTACAGGTCCGGCCAGCCGTCGCGGTCGTAATCGGCCCAGGCGGCGGCCAGGCCCCACCCGCGGGCTTCGATGCCGGCGCGCTCGGTGACGTCGCTGAAGCTGCCGTCGCCATTGTTGCGATACAGGCTGTCGCCGACACCGTTGCGCGCGTCCCAGTTCGGGGTGGGGGCGGTGTGCTGGTGATCGCCCATGCGCACGACATAGACGTCGAGAAAACCGTCGCGGTCGTAGTCGGCGACCACCGGCATGCTCGACCAGGCGCGCGGCGCGAGGCCGGCCGCGGCCGTGGCGTCGACGAAGCCGGCGCAGCGCTCATTGCGCCACAACTGTTGGCCCTTGATCCCGACCAGCCACAGATCCGGGTCGCCGTCGTTGTCGGCGTCGAAGAAGACCAGGCCGCTGCCGGCCAGGTCGATCTCTGCCGGGATGCCCATGGCAGCCGAGACATCGGTGAAGCTGCCGTCGGCGGCGTTGCGATAGAGGCGCAGGCGCGAGCTCGACAACAGCGCGATGTCCTCGTAGCCGTCGCAGTCGATATCCGCCACCGCCGCGCCAGAGCTGGTGCCGATGTCGCCGAGCAGCCGAAACGGCGGGGAGCCCTCGATATCGTGGGTGTCTGCGATGCCGGCGCCTTCGGTGGCGTTGTGGAACGCGGGGGTGCGGCTGCTCAGCAGCTCGCGCGCCGTGATCTCTTCGCCGGTGATGCGCCAGTGCCCGTCGCGCTGCGCCAGCGTCAAGCGGGCGCGCTGATCGAGGACCCGCTGCGAGCCGTCCGGGCCGGTTCCGCGCACCAGCAGGCGGACCTCCGCCGGATAGCCGGCGGCGCCGGGTTGGTCCCAGTAGACGCGATGGATGCGCAGCTCGGCGCGCTCGATGCTGGCGAACTGGTCGAGGAGCTGCCGGTAGCGCGCCTGCAACGGCTCGGGCGCCGCCGGTCCCTGCCAGCGCAGTCGCCGCTCGTCGAACGGCCCGGAGATGTCGATGGCTGCGTCCCAGGGCAATCCCGTCCCGGTGTCGGTGGCATAGAAGCCCAGGACGGCGTCGAGGTCCTTGTGCGCCAGCTCCCGCGGCAGATGTCGATGCAGGGCGCTGTTGAGTGGCTCGATGTCGGTCTGGCGGGCTTGCTCCCAGCGCTCGACGCTGAGGTGCGCGCAGCCCGTCCACGCGAGGATCACGGCCAGCGCCGTTGCCGCGCGACGGCTCACCGCCCCACCTGGCGGCGCACCGGGGCGGGCGCCGGCTCGGTCAGCGTCGCCGCCTCGCCGGCGCGCCAGAATGGCGCGAACTGAAACCACTGGGTCGGAAACTGGCGGATGATCGACTCGAATTCGCCCACGACGGTGCGCATGGCGCGCCCGAGGGCCGCGCCGTCGCGCGCCTCGCGCGGCAGGTCGACGCGGCTGCCACCAAAACGGATGGCGTAGTGCCGCGTGCCCAGGCGCGGCACGAACACCGAGATGAGGGGCGCACCGGCGAGCCGCGCCAGCACGAACGGTCCAGCCGGGAAGGTGGCCGGCCGGCCGAAGAACTCGATCGAGCGGCCCTCTTGATCGTCGCGCATGCGGTCGAGCTGCAGGGCGACGAGCTGATTCTCGCGCAGGGCCCGAATCATGTTG
This sequence comes from uncultured Binatia bacterium (SeqCode), assembly GCA_964475125.1. Taxonomy (GTDB): domain Bacteria; phylum Desulfobacterota; class Binatia; order HRBIN30; family CADEER01; genus CAYYWP01. The sequence continues at coordinate 1,956 of CAYYWP010000299.1, forward strand.
AGCGAGGCCAGCGCCGAGGAGTCGGCGTAGATCACGCGCACGCCGGCCCGCTCACGCGCGGCGCGCAGGTACTCGCGTGTGGTCTGATTGAGTTCACGACCCATGATCAAATTGATCGGCCGGCCGTACTCGGCCAGCATCTTGGCGGCGACGTCCCAGTTGCCGAGGTGTCCGGTGACCAGGACGGCGCCGCGGCCTTCCCGCAACGCTTCGGCGATCAGGTCGGGGGTGGGAAGGTCGACGCGCAACGGCTGCGGGCGCGGGCTGAACGACTCGAACGTCTCACACAGGCAATAGGCGAACTGCACGAACAGGCGCAGCGCCGCGGCGTGGCAGCGCCGGGCGTCACCGTCGCCCAATACCTGCTGCAGGTTGGCCACCGCGCCGCGTCGATTGCGCCCGACGAGGGCGAAGATGATCGCCGCGATCACCGGCGGCGAGCCGCGCTTCCACCACTCGGGTCCGTAGGCGCTGCCCAGGTAAGCGAAGCGCCGCCACCAGACGCCGTCGAAGCGCAACGCCGCGCTCGTGTGTTCCAGCAGCGCGCGCATACCGTTCATGCAGCCGGGGCTAGCACACGCTCTGCGCCGCCGACAATTCCCCGCCCGCCAGGCTGGCAACTGGCGAGTGCCGCGGTGGCGTGCGAAGGGTGGCCTGATGCCCGAACGCCCTTGCATCGGCACCGTGGCGGTGCTGATCCCGGCGCTCGATTGCGCGGCGACGATCGCCGCCGTCGTCGGCGCGGCGCGCCAGCACCTCGAGTCCGTGCTGGTCGTCGACGATGGGTCGTCGGATGCGACCGCCGCCAACGCCGCCGCGGCAGGGGCCGAAGTATTGCGCCACCCCGTCACGCGCGGCAAGGGCGCGGCCCTGCGCGACGGCATGCACTGGCTGGCGGCGCGCGGCGCGACCCACGTGCTGACCATGGACGGCGACGGACAACACCTGGGCAGCGAGCTTCACGCGCTGTTGACGGCGAGCGCGGCGGCGCCGCGCGCCCTGATCGTCGGCGCGCGGCGGATCGGCGACCAGGAAGTCACGGCGCTGCGCCGCTTCGGCAACCGCTTCGCCGATCGCTGGGTCGAGATCGCGTGCGGCGTCCGCCTGCCCGATTCGCAGTCGGGTTTTCGCATCTACCCGCTGGCGGACACTCTCCGCCTGGGCGCCCGCGCCGAGCGCTTCGCCTTCGAGACCGAGGTGCTCATCCGCGCCGCGCGCGCCGGGCTGCCGATCGTGTCTGTGCCGGTGGCGACTTACTACCCGCCGCCGGCGGCGCGCCTCAGCCACTACCGTCCCTGGCGCGATACGCTGCGCATCATCGCCGTCGTGCTCGGCCTCATCTTCCGCCGGCGCTGAGCACGTATCCACAGATGTACACGGAACCCGGCCGCGCCCCACCGAATGAACACAGAACCTGAGGGGGGCCCGGTGTCATCGGTGGTTCGCGGGGAGTTACTCCAGGCGTGTCCAGGCGCCGGCGGCATCGATGGCGCAGTTGGCGAGTGGGCAGGTGCCGGTGAAGGCGAGCTGGAACACGTAGCTGGCCGTGGTGGGACTCGTCGCCGCCGGGATGGTGGCGCGGGTCATGAGCGTGACGGTGCAGCCCTCGACGGTGTCGTTGGCCGGCGGGAAGACGAGGTGGATGGTGCCGTCGCGTTCGAGCGTCCCGTCGGTCAATTGGTCGGCGCAGTCGCGCACCTGCACCGACGTCTCGCCGGTCCTGGTCACCACCTGCTCGCACGGCCCGCGCGCGGCGAGCTGGGAGGCGAACTCGCTGGTCAGGACCGGAAAGCAGGTCGAGGCCGTCACTTCCAGCACCTCTTCGCGCCAGCGGCCCTCGACCGGAGGTATGGTCGGCGTCGCCGTCGGAGTTTCGGTTATCGTCGGGGTGGCACTCGGCGAGGGAGAAGCGGTCGGCGTCGCGGGACAGCCGGCCAGCGCGCTGAGGACGCCGAGCACCAACTCATCAATACGCAGCACACCATCGGGCGTGGCGTCGAAGGCCGGGCAGGTCTGCAGGTCCGCGTCGCTCTGGGCGATGCGCACGCCCGTGATCAGCTCGTCGATCTGCACGGTGCCGTTGCTGTCGCAGTCCCCCGGACAGGACTGTGCGCTCGCCGAACCGGCGAGCAACAAGAGCAATAGGAGCCAGGGCATTAACCCCCAGCGTGCCCGAGCCGCAACGCTGGAGCAATGCGATTCGCTCCCCCCCGGCCGCGTTGCCCCCGGCTGGCTAGCCTCGATCGGAAAAAAGAAACTCAACGCAGAGGCGCGGAGGCCGCAGGGAACGCGGAGCACGAGAGTCTAGGAGGCTGAAAAACCTTCCGCTCACCCTGAGCCCGTCGAAGGGTGAGCGGCGGGTTTTTCAGCCTCCTGC
>CAYYWP010000300.1:0-4311 GCA_964475125.1 uncultured Binatia bacterium (SeqCode)
CCCGGAGGCATCGCGTTCATCAATGCTCAGTGACGGCTGCCGAGTCCCGACCGGAGGACTGCCGCATCGCGAGCGCCGCGCAACATGTCCGGGTCAGTGCTTGCTGCCGGCCGCCTGGCGCACCTCCGGATCCGGGTCTCCGGTAGCCTCGGTGAGCAGGTGCATCGACTCCGGACCCTCGCTGCCGCTCAACAGCAAGATGGCGCCGATGCGCTCATCCGGGTCGGGATCGTGGCGCAGCGTGCGCTCCAGTTCCGCCAGCTCCTCGACATCCTCCGGGTCGAGCGGCAGCGGCGCGGGCGCCGCCCGATCCGCGGCGCGGGCGGCGGCGGCCGGAACGCCGCGCTTGTTGGGCGCCGGGTTCGCCGACGCCGCTCGGCGCTCCTCGTACTCGAGGCGCAGGCGGGCCAGGCGCTCCTCGACGCGCCCGGAGTGCGATGCCGGCTCGCGCACCGGGTTGCTCGGGGCCGCGGCGCCGGTGGCGCTCACCGCGTCGGCCGGCCGCCCCTCCGGTCGCTCACCCCGGCGCATCAGCAGCGCGACGGCGGTGAGGATGAGCGCTGCGCCGATCAGTGCAGCCGTCAGGCCGCGCATGACCACCTCGGTCGGTTAGGCAGGATCCGCGATCGCACTGAGACTTTCCTCGACGACGGCCGCCCAGACCCGACGACCGCCTCTGTCAGCTAGGCTGACGTTCCCGCGCCGGTCAAGTCGGCGCGCCCCCCCTGACGTACCCGATGGAGGGGCGGCGCGGTGTTGCCGCCCTGCTGGCGAGCGACTGCTCCGTCCCTCCGCCGTCACAGGCGCCGGCAGCGCGGCACCGTCCAGGACGGCGGGATCAGCGCAACAGCCCGCCCCAGAAGATCGCCTCGACCAGGCGATCGTCGGTGCGCCGCAGCCGACGCGCCATCTCCTCCAGCACCCCGGTGAGAAAACGCACCAGCGCCGCCGGGTTGGCGGCGCCGAAGGCCTCGATCTGATGGCGGCTCAGCTCGACCAGCTCGCCGGTCGACGCCGCGACCACGGCGGCGATCGTCGGCCCGGGCGCGAACAAGCTGACCTCGCCGAAGAACGAGCCGGCCTCGAGGCGGCCGAGCAGGACTTGTTTCTTCTCGGCGTGTCGCCGCACGTGCAGCACCCCGCGCGTGATGACGAACAGCGAGGCGTTGGTGCTCCCCTGTTCGAGCACCACCTCGTCGACGCGGAAAAGGCGTCGCGTGCCGGCCGACAAGAACTGGTCGACCTCCTCGCGCGAAAGGCGCCCGAGCGCGCCTACAGCTGTTTCTTGATCGGCCACGGCCTTCCCCCTCGAAGAGAATCCCGCCCCGCTGCGACTTCTCGGCTGGCGGTAGCTGCGCAGCGCTGTAGCACATCGGGCGCCGCGCCGCACAGCCGGGCCGTACCGGTTTCGATGCGCTCTGCCGCTGCGCTATAGAACACGCGGCTCATGCGCGACGCTGCCGAACTGGTCGTCCGCTTTCCGCGCGCCGTCGTTCTCTGTGGCCTCGCGCTGACCGCCGTTTTCGGCTGGCTGGCCAGCGGCATCCGCATCGAAGGCTCGCTGGAGAGCGTCCTGCCGGCGCACGATCCGGCGGTAGAATACTACGCCGGCGTGCGCGCCACCTTAGGCAGCGACGACAACGCCGTCGTCGGGGTGCGCGCCCGCGATCTCTTCGCCGCGGCGACGTTGACCAAGCTGGCGCGGGTGAGCGAGCGCCTGGCGGCCATCGACGGTGTGGAGCGCGTGCTCGACATCACCAACGCCGTCGACGTCGCCGCCGACGTCTTCAACCCACCGCGGCTGCTGCCGCACCTGCCGCCGAGTCCCTCTGACGTCGCGACGCTGAAGGCCAAGCTGGCGGCGACGCCGCTGTACGCGCGCAACCTGGTAGCGCCGGACATGCAGGGGGCGGCGCTCAACGTCTTCTTTCGCAACCTGAGCGACGCCGAATACGCCGACCTGCGCATCGACGAGCAGATCCGCGCCGTGCTCGCCGAGGCGGAAGGGCCCGAGCACTTCTTCTACACCGGCGCGGGACACGTGAAGCAGTCGGCGGTGGAGATGATGCGGCTCGATCTGCTGCGCTTCACGCCGTTGGCCCTTGCCCTGGTCGTGGCCGTCCTCTGGCTGACGTTCCGCCGCGGCCGTGCGGTGGCCCTGCCGCTGCTCGCGGTGCTCGCGTCCCTGGCCTGGACGCTCGGCATCATGGTCCTCGCCGGCAAGGCGATCACCATCGGCACCTTCGTGCTGCCGCCGCTGCTGCTGGTCATCGGCAGCGAATACGCGATGCACGTCGTCGCCGCCTTCTACGAGCACGCGTCGCGCCGCGAGCGCACGGCGGCGCTGCAGCGCGCCTTGCGCCAGATCCAGGCCCCGGTGCTCATCTCGGCGATGACGACGGCCATTGGCTTCGGCTCGCTGATGACCAACGAGATCGCCGCCATCCGCGACCTGGGGATGTTCTCGGTCGTCGGCCTGGTCTGTTTGGTGGTGACCTGTCTGCTCTTCCTGCCTGCCGCGCTCCAGCTCTGGGGCGCGGTGGCGCAGAGCGCCGCGCCGCCGCCGGTACGCCGCATCGACGGACTGATGGAGCGACTCGGCGCGGCGACGTACGGCTGGCGCGGACCCGTGATCGGGGCCGCCGCCGTCATCGCCTCGGTGTCGCTCGTCGGGGCGCGATCGATTCGCGTCGACTCGGACTTCCTCACCTACTTCGACGAGTCGTCCAGCGTGCGCCGCGACTACACCGTCATCAACGAACAGATCGTCGGCAGCAACCCTTTCTACCTGGTGGTCGAAGGCGACCAACCCGGTGCCCTGAAGCGCTGGGAGGTGTTGAAGCTGGTCAAGGATCTGCAAACCTTCCTCGCCACCTTGCCCGGGGTCGCGACGAGCATTTCCGTCGTCGACTACCTCGAGCTGCTCGAGCGAGGCCTGAACAAGTCCGGCGAGGGCGACATCGTGCTCGACGAGCGTGGCCAGCCGGTGGCCGGCGGCGCCGCGGCAGAGCCGTTCTGGCAGAACCCCGCCAACCTCGACCCGGTGCTCGCCCTGGTGACCAACAGCCCGTCGACGTTCGGCGGCGTGATCACTCCCGACTTCAAGCGCGCCAACATCGTCGTGCGCACCCACCTCTCCGGCTCGCGTCAGGTCGAAGCGCTGCTGACCCGCATCCGCCAGTACATCGGCGAGCGTTTCCCGGCCCAGATCCGCGTCGTGCCGACCGGTAACCTCGTGCTGCTCACCGGCACCAGCTCGAACATCGTCATCGGCCAGGTGCAGAGCCTGACCATCGCCCTGGTGGTGATCTTCGCCGTCATGGCGCTGATGTTTCTGTCGGTGCGCGTCGGCCTGCTGGCCATCGTGCCGAACGCCCTGGCGATCGCGGTGTTCTTCGGCTTGCTGGGCTGGCTGGGTATCTATCTGAACCTCGGCACCAGCCTGATCGCCACCATTGCGCTCGGCATCGCCGTCGACTCGAGCGTCTATTACATGTCGCGACTGAGCCGTGAGCTGCGCGGCGAGTCCGATCAGGCGGCAGCGATGCAGCGCACGCTGCGCGCCGTCGGTGCACCGGTCCTGTACACCACGCTGGCCCTGTTCGCCGGCTTCTTCAGCTTCGCGTTTTCCAGCTTCGTGCCGATTCGCAGTTTCGGGGTGCTGTCGGCCATCACCCTCGGCACTGCCTTTGGCGCCAACCTGATCCTGCTCCCGGCGCTGTTGGCCACCACCCGCATCATCACGCTCTGGGACCTGGTCGGCTTGAAGCTGGGCGAAGATCCCACCCGCACGATCCCGCTGCTCGCCGGGCTCCGCCCCGCCCAGGCGCGCCTCGTCGTGCTCATGGGTCAGCTGCGCCGCTTCCCGCCAGGCTCCGCGATCGTGCGCGCCGGTGAGCGCGGCCGCGAGATGTTCGTCATCCTCTCGGGTACCACCGATGTCTTCGTCGGCGGCGGCGCGGAGCGCCGCCAGGTCGCCGAGCTGCGCCGCGGCGACGTGTTCGGTGAGATGGCTCTGGTGCGCGACGAGGAACGGAGTGCCGACGTCGTGGCCCGCGATCCGGTCGAGGCGTTGGCGGTCGACGAGCGTTTCCTGCAGCGCATCCAGCGCCGCTACCCGCGCGTCGCCGCCCGGGTGTTCCTGAATCTGGCTCGCATCCTCAGCGATCGCCTGGAGCGCACGAACCGCCAGCTCGCCAAATCGCCGTAGGGGCGGGCGCACAGGGCACACCCCCATACGCGCCCCCGCGGAGCCTGGTAGAGTAGGAGAGTGAGCGACGGCCGAACGGACGCGACTCACCCTCCCCTCCT
>CAYYWP010000301.1:0-4295 GCA_964475125.1 uncultured Binatia bacterium (SeqCode)
CTCCAGCATCTGCGCCATGTCGACGAAGAATTCGCCCGACCACGGCATGCCGCCGTTGGCGAAAGGCTGGTCCCACCAATCCGCCGTGAAGTTCATGAACCATCCGAGATGAAACTTCTTGGGAGTCATTGGCCGCTCGTCCCTCCGTCGCACGTCGTTTCAACCAGCTCGAGCCGACATTCCCCAGATGCACGGGCGATGCCCGTCGTGGCGGCGAGCCCTACACCGCGCGGGCGGCTTCGGACAAGAGCTCGGCAGTCCCCCCGCCCGCGTCCGGGTGCGTGACGCTGGTTTGCACGCTTGGCTCTCTCGGTGGTAGCGGCGGATCACCGGAGCGCTTGTCGCGCCGGCAAGCCGGTCTTGCGCTGAGCGGTGTGCGGGGCTCGGGTCGCACACCGCGATGGGAGGGTCTGATGACGGTCGCCTTGAGCGCCTTGCACATCTCCACCGATGAGCTGATCGAACGAGATCGCGCTCACATCATCCACCCGTATCTGCCGTCCAAGGTGAGCGAGCGGGTGGTGATGGTGCGGGGGGCGGGCAGTCGCCTCTGGGACTCCACCGGCCGCGAGTACCTCGATGCCACGGGGGGCCTGTGGCTGGCCCAGGTGGGTCACGGGCGGCAGTCGTTGGCGGAGGCGGCGGCGCGGCAAATGCAGCAGTTGGAGTACTTCACCAGCTTCTGGGAGTTCTCCAATGAGCGCGCGGTCGAGCTCGCGACCCGCCTGGTCGAGATCTCGCCGGCGCGCCTGGAGCAGGTCTATTTCACCAGCGGCGGCTCCGAGGGCAACGAGGCGGCGATCAAGATGGCGCGCTACTACCACCATCGGCGCGGGCAATCGGAGCGCACGTGGGTTCTGGCGCGGCGCTATGCCTACCACGGCATCGGCTACGGGTCGGGCACGGCCACGGGGTTCTCGCGCTACCACGACGGCTTCGGCCCCATGCTGCCGAACGTTCGGCACCTGACCCCGCCGTGGCCGTTCCATCGCGAGGTGTACGGCGGCGAGGACACCACGGACTTCTGCGTCCGCGAGCTCGAGCAGACGATCCACGAGGTCGGCGCCGAGCGCATCGCCGCCTTCATCGGCGAGCCGATCATGGGCGTCGGCGGTATGATCGCCCCTCCGCCCGACTACTGGCCGCGCATCGCCGAGGTCCTTCGCGCGCATGGGATCCTGCTCATCCTCGACGAGGTCGTCACGGCCTACGGACGCGTCGGGGAATGGTTCGCGGCGCAGCGCTACGGCGTCGAGCCCGACATCATCATCACCGCCAAGGGGATCACCAGCGGCTATATCCCGCTCGGCGCCGTCCTGGTCAGCGGCGAGATCGCCGCGGTGCTGCGCGCCGACTCCGGCTTCCCGATGGGCTACACCTACAACGGCCATCCGACGGCGTGCGCCGTGGCCCTGGCCAACCTGGCGATCATCGAGAGCGAGAACCTCCTGACCGCGGCGAAGGACACGGGCGCCTTTCTCCTCCGCGAGCTCGGCAAGCTGGCCGAGCTGCCGATCGTGGGCGAGGTGCGCGGAGTGGGGATGATGCTGGCGGTCGAGCTGGTCGCCGACCGCGCCTCGCGGCGACCCCTGCCCGTGGGCGCCGAACCGCTGCCGAACGTGATCCGGCGCGAGCACGGCGTGATCGTCCGGGATTGCGTCAACGATCGCGGCCACAGCCTCGTGCTCTCGCCGCCGCTGGTGTTGACGAAAGACGAGGCGCGACAGATCGCCGCCGCGATCGCGAACGCGCTGCAGCGCACGGGTACCGACGGGACGGTTCGCTGATGACGGCGCGGCGGTATGCCAGCCGCGTCGCGCCGGCGGCGATCACCGAGCTCGAGCCGTCGATCACCCACTTCCAATCGCAGATCTGGCAGTGCAATTGCCTGGTGATCGGGCGCGGCGACGCCGCGATCGTGATCGACTCCTGCTGGAACCGCGCCGACATCGAGCACATCGCCGCCCGGGTCGCGCACCATCACACCCACCACCTGGTGACCCACGCCGACATCGACCACACCTGCGCCATCGGCCTGTTGCCCGAGGCGACGGTGGTGATGGGCTCGCGCAGCCGCATGCGTATCGACGGCGGCGCCGCCGCGGCCGAGCTGCGCGAAGAAGCCCGCCAATGGGGGTTCGACCTCGCCGCCGATCTGCGCATCGATCGCGTCGTCGAGGCCGGCGCGGAGGTCGAGCTGGGACCGTTTCGGGTCGCGACCATCGAGGCCCGCGGTCATGCCGTCGACGGCCTCGGCTACGTCCTCCCAGAGGAGGGAATCTTCGCCGTCGGCGACTATCTCTCGAGCGCGATGTACCCTCTGGTCTGGTGGTCGCTGAGCGAGGCGCTGCGCAGTACGCATCGGCTGCTCGAGGCGCTCGACCGCTTCGACCTGCGCTGGGTCGTCCCCGGCCACGGCCCGCTGATGTCGGTCGAGGAGGCGCGCCGGATCGGCAACGAGGATATCGCCTATCTGGAGGCGGTCGAGCGCGCCGCCGACGCGGCGCAGGCGGAGGGACGTTCGCCCCGCGACTGGCATCTGGCGGTGCACGGCATCGATCCGCCGCGCCCCGCGCGGGCGGATATCGAGATGATCTGTCCGCGCCTGCTGATCTCGGCCGCGACCTTCCGCGATCGCGGCGTCGACGGCCATCTGCCGTGGCTGCTCAACATGGCGTAGTCGTGGCGTCCCGGCACAAGCACTGCCCGCTCATCCTTCGACCCTTCGACGGGCTCAGGGCTCAGGACAGGTCCTGAGCCCGTCGCAGGATGAGCGCGGCCTGTCTCGACGTGCTGCTACAACACGTAGACGAACTGGCGCGCCATGCCGGCTTCGAGGTGATAGGCGTTGTGGCAGTGGAAGAACCAGGTGCCGGGGTTGTCGGCGCCGAACTCGATGCGCACCGTCTGTTGCGGCGCGACGTTGACCGTGTGCTTGAGCGGGGCGTAGTCGCCGGCGCCCTGCAGGACGCGGAAGAAATGGCCGTGGAGGTGCATGGGGTGCCACATCATCGTCTGGTTGATCATCTCGATCTGCACCCGCTCGCCCTGGCGGATGTACAGCGGATCGGCTTTCGGCCACACCTGCCCGTCGATCATCCAGACGTAGCGATCCATGTTGCCCTGCAGCGGCAGGCGGAACGTCCGAACCGGTCCCTCGGCTAGCGTGGTCGGGGCCGGGGCCCGCAGATCGGCGTAGGACAGCTCACGGCCATCGAACTTCGGCATCGCCCGGTTGGGCTGCGCCGCCACCCCCGAGGTATGCAGCACGCCGATCGCCTGGCCGGAGCCGTCCTGGGCGACGGCGTGCAACGTGTAGCTGCCGGGCTCGGCGATGGTGACCAGCGCGTCGTACGTCTCGCCCATGCCGATGAGCAGGTGATCGACGGTGACCGGTTCCACGGCCAGCCCGTCGGCGTGCGTGATCTGCAACGGGTGTCCGTCCAGGCGCAGGCGAAAGTAGGTTGAGGCGCCGCCGTTGATGAGCCGCAGGCGGACGCGATCGCCCGGCTGTACGGCGAGTGTCCAGGGGGCGCCCAGGGCGCGGCCGTTGAGCAGGTAGGCGTCGTACTTGACGTCGGCGAGATCCGCGTCCGCGGCGCCCATCTTCATCCCGCCCGCCGTCTTCGTCGCCTGGTTCGCAGCCGAACCCATCTTCATCCCGCCTGTGGGCGAGCCCATCTTCATCGCGCCGGCCGCCGGCGTGGCGCTCTCCATCCCACCCGTCGCGGCGGTGCCGGCGGTTCCGCCGCGCAGCTCCTCGAAGACCTGCATCGGATCGCGATGCAACCAGTCGCCCAGCAGCACCACCGCATCGCGCTCGCTCTGGAGCGGTTCGTCGGCCGGCGCGATGATGAAGGCGCCGTAGCAGCCCATCTGTTCCTGGAAGCCGTAGTGCGAGTGGTACCAGTAGGTGCCGCTCTGCCGGATCGGATACTCGTAGACGTACATTTGCTGGGGTGGGATGGGCGCGTTCGACAGGCCCGGCACCCCATCCATCGCGGCCGGAACCAACAGGCCGTGCCAGTGGATCGAGGTCGGCGAATCTGGCAGGTGGTTCTCCACCACGATGCGAACCAGATCGCCTGCGCGCAGCCGAATCTCGGGTCCTGGCAGCGTCCCGTTTACCAGCACCGACGGAACCGCCTGCGTGCCGTCGGGTGCGATCGGCGCGGCGCCGACGCGCAGAGTGTACTGGGTGGGGTTCGGCCGCGGCACGTACGCGGCGGCGGTCGGCGCGGCCAGCGCGCGCACGACCCGCGCGCCCGCCACCGCGGTGGCGCCGAGCGCGGCCC
>CAYYWP010000302.1:0-4263 GCA_964475125.1 uncultured Binatia bacterium (SeqCode)
CGTCGGGCCAGCCCGGCCCACTCGGCCCAACGTCCCCTTCCGGTGGACCTACCCGGCCCACTCGGCCCAACGTCCCCTTCCGGGGCTCAGTCCGCTTGCAGCCACTGCCAGCAGCCCGTTTCGCGCAGGATCGGGTCGAGGGCGGATTTGTCGGTCACGGCGGCGTAACGGCCGCGCAACGCGGCCAGGGACTTGGCGTGATATTTCTGTGCCTGCTGCGTGAACGGCTGGCCGCCGAGCTCGACGGTGAACTGGCGCGCGCCGCTGGCGATCGCCGCGGCGTTGGCGGCGCTCCACGGCAGGAAGCGGCCGGCGACTTCGTCGCGCAGCAACGGCGACAGGGTCGGTGCCAATGCCGTCCACGGTTCGAAATCGCCTTCGACGCGCGGACCGAGCATGGTTTGGATCCAGCGTACGACATGCGGGGCGTCGGCGCGCAGCACCGCTGCCGGCGTCGGGTCGGTCGATAGCTGGTGGAGTTGGGCGAAGAGGCCGAAGTCGGCAAACGCCGGGCGGCCGCCGAACAGGTAGGGGCGGCGGGCCAGGTGTGGCTCGAGAATCGACAGCTGGCGGCGATACGAGCCTTCGATCAGGTCCCGGGTCGCCGCACTCGAGCCGACGAAGGCCAGGCGCGGCGTCATGCGCGCGCGTACCGCCGCCACGGCGGCGGCGAGATCGCCGGCGACGCCCGGGCGCAGGCTGCGCGCCAGGCGCTCCGCCGCCGACTGCTGATCCGGCTCGTAGAACCAGCGGTAGTGGAACATCGGCTTGTTGCCCCACTCGTCGGCGTACTCCTCGATCACGGCCGAGAGGAACGCCGCCGCGGCCTCGGGCGGATGGATCGACGGCTGGCGAAAGCGCAGCTCCAGCGTCTCGATGATCGGCGTCGAATCCTGCAGGCCGCGCCCCTCCGGCGTCACCACCAACGGCACCAGGGGCAACTTCGCGTAGCGCTGAAACTCCTCCTCGACGGCGGCGTTGCGGATGATCCACTCGTGCGGGATCTGCTTGTAGCGGCAGTACGAACGCACCTTGACCGAGTAGGGTGACAGCTCGCTGCCGAAGATCCGGTAGGGAACGGGCATGCCCTGCATCCTCCTCGCCATGCGACCGTGTCCGGCCCCCATCGCGCGTCCGCCGGGGCGTGTAAAGCCCCGGGTTGTCCGAGCCCACCCCGCCAGCTACTAAGCGGATTTGATATCCCATCCCGACGCAATGGATCGCCAGATTCTCCAACGCCCCGCCGCGCGGGCCGCGGCGCGATAACGCCCGCGGCCGCTTCGAGCTGCGCGCCCCTGTACATTTTCGGGAGGACGGCCATGAGCGCCAATACCCTGACCATCACCGACAATCGCACCGGCAAGCAGTACGAGATCGCCATCGAGCATGGCGCCATCCGCGCCGCCGACCTGCGCCAGATCAAGGTCGGCGACGACGATTTCGGCCTCATGACCTACGATCCGGCGTTCACCAATACGGCGTCGTGCAAGAGTCGCATCACCTATATCGACGGCGACCAGGGCATCCTGCGCTACCGCGGCTACCCGATCGAAAGCAGCAACTACCTGGAAACCGCCTATCTCATCGTCAAAGGCGAGCTGCCCGACGTGGCGCGCTTCCAGATGTGGCGCAACAACATCATCGTGCACACCTTCGTGCACGAAAACGTCAAGCTGTTCATGGACGGTTTTCGCTACGACGCCCACCCGATGGGCATGTTGGTCAGCACCATCGGGGCGCTGTCGACCTTCTACCCCGACGCCAAGAACGTCGACGATCTGGAGACGCGCCGGCTGCAGACGCGGCGCCTGATCGGCAAGCTGCCGACCTTGGCCGCCTTCGCCTACCGGCGCAGCCGCGGCCTGCCGTACGTCTACCCCGACAACGAGCTCAGCTACGCGGGTAATTTTCTCCAGATGCTGTTCAAGATGGGCGAGCGCACCTACCAGCCGAACCCGGTGCTCGAGCGCGCGCTCGACGTGCTCTTCATCCTGCACGCCGACCACGAGCAGAACTGCTCCACCAACGCCGTGCGTTCGGTCGGCAGCTCGCGCGTCGACCCGTATTCCGCCGTCGCCGCCGGCGTCGCCGCGCTCTACGGTCCGCTGCACGGCGGCGCCAACGAAGCGGTGATCCGCATGCTCGAAGAGATCGGCTCGGTGGACAAGGTGCCCACCGCGATCAAGGACTTCAAGGCCGGCAAGGGGCGGCTGATGGGCTTCGGGCACCGCGTCTACCGCAACTACGATCCGCGCGGCAAGATCATCAAGCAGCTCGCCTACGAGGTCTTCGACGTCGTCGGCAAGAACCCGCTCATCGATATCGCCCTCGAGCTCGAGCGCATCGCCCTCGAGGACGACTACTTCGTCTCGCGCAAGCTCTACCCCAACGTCGACTTCTACTCCGGCATCATCTACCAGGCGATGGGCTTCCCGGTCACCATGTTTCCCGTGCTGTTCGCCATCCCGCGCGTCAGCGGCTGGCTGGCCCAGTGGGCCGAGATGGTGCGCGACGCCGAACAGAAGATCAGCCGGCCGCGCCAGCTCTACCTCGGCGAAGGGACGCGCAAATGGATCCCGATCGAGCAGCGGCCGGAGCCGACCGATCGCGAAGAGGCGGTGAGCACGCAGATCTGATCCGCACGCCGGTCGCCTTCACGTCGCAATGGAGCGCGCTCGCCGAGCGCCTCGGCCAGCGGGCTTGCGCGATCTGAGGCGCGGTCGCATAGTTGCCACGCGGTGGCGTGGTGATGGATGCGAACCAGGCGCGAAACACCTCTTCATCGGTAACAGACCGCGACCAGCCGGCCGCGGCGCCGCCACGCCGCCGGCGGCCGTGGCGGATCGCCGGGTGGCTGATCGCTTCCGCGATCGCCATCGGCGGGCTCGCCTATGAGCTGCGCACCTCGGCGCTGCAAGCGTATGTCCTCCCGCGCTTCGCGGCGCGGCTGACCTATCAGCTCGGCGAGGGACCGAGCCCGCGCATCGCCTTCCCGCGCAGCGCGCCGTTCGACGACCGCCTGGGGTACTCGCGCTTGCAGGCATACCAGCGCCGCCTCGAGGCCCGCGGCTTCGTCGTCCGCCGCCAAGCCGTCGGCTCGCCCGCGCTCGTGCGCCTGGTCGATCTCGGCATCGCCCCACCCTACCGGGAACCGCCGGTCGCCGGTCTGAGGATCCGCGGCATGGACGGCGAGCCGCTCTATGACGCCACCCGCACCGGGCGCCAGCTGCACCGCTTCGAGGAGGTACCGCCGCTCCTCGTCGCCACGCTCCTCTACATCGAGAATCGCGAGCTGCTGGCGCCGTTCGATCCGCGCGCCAATCCCGCCATCGAGTGGGACCGCCTCGCCAAGGCGAGCGTGCTGTACACCGGCAACAAGCTCGGCCTCGCCGTGCCCCTGCAGGGCGGCAGCACGCTCGCCATCCAGCTCGAGAAGTATCGCCACTCGCCCCGCGGGCGCACCGACTCGCCGCTCGACAAGCTGCGCCAGATGGCGGGCGCCAGCCTCAAGGCCTATCGCGACGGCGCCGATACGCGCGACGGGCGGCGCGCGATCGTCGTCGACTACCTCAACACGGCGCCGCTGGCGGCCGCCCCGGGCTACGGTGAGATCTACGGTCTCGGCAATGGCCTCTATGCCTGGTTCGGCCTCGATCTGGCCGACGTGCGGGCCCAGCTCACCGCCGGCGATGAAGACCAGCGGGCGCGCGCCTACAAGCATGTGCTGGCGCTGCTCATCGCCCTGCGCGCACCGACCTTCTACCTGCAGAAGGACCGCCTCGCACTGCACCAGCGCCTCGACGAATACACCCGCCTGCTCGCCGCCGACGGTGTCATCGAGGCCGACTTCGCGGCGGCCGTGACGGGCGCCCGGCTGGAGTTCCTGCAGCGCGCGCCGGTGGCGCCGCCGCTGCCCTACGCGCGTAAGAAGGCCCCCAACGCCGTGCGCACCGCGCTGCTGCAATGGCTCGACCTGCCGAGCTTCTACGAGCTCGACCGCCTGCACCTCGAGGCCGACAGCACGATCGACCTCGGGCTGCAGGCGGAAGTGGAGCAACTCTTCTCCAACCTCGGCGACCAGAAGTTCGTGCGCGCCAACGGCCTTACCGGTGAGCGCCTGCTGCGCCAGGCCGACCCGACCCAGGTCGTGTACAGCCTGATGCTCTTCGAGCGCACGCCGCAGGGCAATCTCCTGCGCGTCAACGCCGACAACCTCGATCGACCGTTCGATATCAACGGCGGCGTCAAGCTCGACCTCGGCAG
>CAYYWP010000303.1:0-4245 GCA_964475125.1 uncultured Binatia bacterium (SeqCode)
TGCCGTCGGTTGGTTGCTACGCAGCACGGGACGCGGAGCGCGATGGACCTCCTGCACATCCTACCCTTCGCCGCGATGCTGCTCGGCATCGCGATCGTGCCACTGGTGGCGCCGCATCAGTGGGAGCGCCCGGCGACACCGGCGCTGCTGACCACCGCCTGCGCCGTGCCGGCGATCCTCATCGCGGTGATCGGCGGGACGCTGGCCGAGATCGGGCACGGAGTCTTGGAGTACGTCGCGTTCATCGTCTTGATCGGTGCGCTGTACGTCGTCGGCGGGGGCATCTACATCTCCGGCAACCCGCGCGGGACGCCGTGGGTCAACGCCGGATTCCTGGCGGTCGGCGCCGTGGCGGCGAGCCTGATCGGCACCACCGGCGCCTCGATGGTGCTCATCCGCCCGCTGCTCGACGCCAACCGCGAGCGCCAGCACAAGACGCACATCGTCATCTTCTTCATTCTCATCGTCTCGAACACCGGGGGGCTGCTGACCCCACTCGGCGACCCACCGCTCTACCTCGGCTACCTGAGCGGCGTGCCGTTCTTCTTCACGCTGCAGCTATGGCCGGCGTGGCTGCTGGCGCAAGGCGTCCTCTTGGCGATCTTTCTCATCTGGGACCGACGCGCCTACGCGCGCGAGACGCCGTCCGACATCGCCCGTGATACTCGGCAGCGACGCGCCCTGAAGGTCGAGGGCCGGCGCAACATCCTGGTCGCCCTCGGGATCATCGGCACCGTGGCGGCGAGTGTGCCGGCGCCCTGGCGCGAGGCGATCCTCCTCGCCCTGATTGCGCTGTCGCTCTGGTGGACACCGAGGCGCCTCCACCAAGCGAATGGCTTTCACCAGGGGCCGCTGCTCGAAGTCGCATTACTCTTCCTCGGCATCTTCATCACCATGGTGCCGGCGCTCGAGGCGCTGCGGCACATGGCCCCCGGCCTCCCGGTCGACACCACCACCGGCCTGTTCCTCCTCACCGGCATTCTCTCGAGCGTGCTCGACAACGCGCCGACCTACATGATCTTTGCCAGCCTGGCCGCGGAGCGAGCCGGCTTTGCCGGCGACCTCGCGGCGCTGGCCGCGAACGCCCCGGAGCTGCTTGCCGCGGTCAGCCTGGGCGCCGTCTTCATGGGCGCCAACACCTACATCGGCAACGGGCCTAACTTTCTCGTCAAGGCGGTGGCCGAGCGGGCTGGCAGCGCGCGGGTCGCGATGCCGCACTTCCTCGGCTACGCGCTCATCGCGACCAGCGCGCTGCTCCCGGTCTACGTCGGGGTAGTGTGGCTCGTCCTGCCGTGATCGGAGACTACAGACCGACCGGTGCACGGCTGGCGGGAGGATCTTGGCGCTCTTACTGGGTGACGGTGATGGGCTGGCCGGGGAAGGACACCTGTAGGTTGAAGGTGTGGTCGTCGTAGTCGGAGTAGCCGAGCACCGGGATCGTGTTGCCGTTCTGGAAACACTGCATGAACAGCACGGGATAGCCCCAGGCCATGGCGCGGTAGGAGGTGTTCTGGGCGTTCAGACCCAGGATCCACCAGTTCTGGTACTTGATGTCGAGTGCGTCATGGACGGCGGAGCCGAAACTCTGCACGGTGTCCTCGCCGCCTTCACTGCCGTCCGAGGCGACGAACTCGAAGCCGTCGAAGATGGTGTCGCCGATGTTTTCGACGAGATTGAGGAAGGTCTTCAGCGACGGCGAGGTCGAGCCCTGACCGAACATGATGTTGGGGCACGCGAAGGTGCCGGCGCTGGTGTTGACGGTCAGGTCGATGTGGTAGCCGAAGTTGAGCTCCTGCGGAAAATAGGTGTTGTTCGACTCGTCGTCGGTGGCGCCGTAGGCCAGGATGGTCACCGGCGATGCCCACGTGCCCGGCGACTGGGCAGTGTCCATGAAGGAGGTGCCGACCTGGGTCGACTTGACGCGGCCGACGTCGAGATCGATGCCGAAGATGTTCGGGCCGGTGATGTCGCCCTGGTCCAGGCCGGCGACTGGCTCGCTGTGGTTCGGGTTCTGGCCGTCGGTGACCCACAGCCAGTCGGTGTCGTTCTGCCCCGGCTGGTAGGACACCGAGTTGACCGTCAGCGGGTTGCCCTCGTAGTTGTACACGCGCAGATTGACGACGTTATCGTGGTCGGTCTCCAACTCGAGCGGCGGCGGTTGCCCCTGTCGCGGGGCGACGTTGAGCGAGGCAAGAGCCTCCTCGCCGGCCGCGACGAGATCCTCGAGCGGGCGTTTGAGCACGTTGTTCTCGTCGACGAACTCGCCGAGCCGCGCACGTCCGGACGCCACGCTGACCGCTTTGGTGGTGCCCTTGAACGGCGCCAGTGCGGCGGCGATCGCCGGATCGCCGCGGCGCAGGTCGACGCGCGGAACCCGCTGCGCCAGGATGCCATCGACGACGGTGAAGAGGGCGGTGGTCGGGCGCCGGTAGGAAATCCCGTCGAGGATTGCCATCAGGGTCCAGGCCGCGGTCGGTGTCCGGGTCATGTCGTAGGGCGTGACGGACCCGTCCTCGAGCGCCGCGGCAGGCACGCGCAGCTCGAGAGCGCCGAGCCGGAAGGTGCAGCGCCGGCCGGGTTGGTAGGTGAACTCGCCCAGACGGCCGGTACGGCCCCGATGCTCACCGCAGACGTACTCGAGGTTCTCGACCAGTCCGCCGATGATATAGCCGGTCTGGGCGGTCGAGGGTGGCTTCGAATTCGAGTCGGATCCGCAGCCGATTGGCGCCACGAGGAGGAAGCAGGCGACGGTGACGACGAGAGGTTTGTGCATGAGTTGTCCTTCGCTGTTGGTCGTGCCTGACGGGCGCCGTGACTCGCCCGGGGGTGTGGCAGATTACCCGGAGTCGACGGGTATCCGATGGCGGGCCGCTCGATCCGCTCACGTCAGCTGAGAATATGGTCGGAGCGTGACTCAGGCAACGGATACTTTCGCAGCCATGCGCGCCTGGCTCAGCCCAGAGCGGGCGTTGCTTTCAAGCCGCTTTCGAACGGTCCGCTGACCTCGAAGGTGATGCCCGCGTTCGGGTGCCCTTCTTTTCCACGCTGCGAGCTGAAGTAGAGGCGGCGCCCGGAGGGATCGAAGGCCGGTCCGGCGATCTCCGAGTCGTCGTGTCCGACGACTTGCAGGAGGGGGTACGCCTCGCCGCGCGCCGTGAAGGCCACCAGCTGCATGTCGCCGCCATCCTCGGCCACCACCAGCTCACCGGCGGGCGATACGGTGATGTTGTCGACGCCGGTGAGGATGGCATCGGCCTGGCGGTCATCGTCGTAGTAGACGGACAGGCGCTGCGCGCCGACCTCGTAGGCCCAGACGCGGTCGTCGAGCTTGGTGGTGAAATAGACGACACCGTTGCGGATGGTGATGCCCTCGCCGCCGGCGAAGGCCGTAGCATTCGGCACCTGTTCTGCCGTCGAGATGTCCGCCGCGCTCGGATCCGGTACCGCGTGCCAGGTGACGCTGCCGTCGGCGCGAACCTCGCACGCTTCGAGCAGGCCCGCCGAGAGGTCGTAGCGACCCCCGTCGAGCCGGCGCGCGGGGGTGAAGCGGTAGAAGCGGCCCGCGGGCGTATCCTCGGTCAGGTAGAGGCGGCGCTCGTGCGCATCCACGGCGATGGCCTCGTGCTGAAAGGTGCCGAGGGCCGGGCGGACGACGGCCGGTTGTACGCCGAGCGGATCACACTCCCACACCCGGCCGCGCGGGTACTCCTCGCACGACAGCCACGTACCCCAGGGAGTGGCGCCCCCCGCGCAGTTGAGCGTCGTACCGCGCAGGATCGAGTAGGCGGCGGCGATGGTCCCTTGGCGATCGAAGCGCAGCGCACCCACACCGCCGAGGTTGGCTGGCAGCTCGCTGTTCGAGACGTACACCCAGCCGCCATCGGTGGTGGCGAAAGTCGCGCCGCCGTCGGGTGAGTCCGGCCACAGGTAACTGGATCCGGGGACCGGTGGCTGGCCGCTGCGCGCCACGATGCGCGAGCTGAACCCGGGCGGCAGGCGGACGCCGTTTGCATCCGGCGGGTTGAGCGACGGGCGTCCCGCGGAGCGCTCGGCCGCGCCGCCAGGCCGTGCGCCCAGCCACGGCACGCCGAGGGCGAGCCCGGCGCCGCCGAGCGCCAGGCGCAGCATCGTCCGTCGAGACAGCCGGCGAGAGCTGGGCGGTGGATCGAGCCGGTCAAGCACCTGTTCTTTATAGCAGTCGTCGGTGGAGCGAGAATCAGGGAACAGGGGTCGGGGGTTGGGGAT
>CAYYWP010000304.1:0-4238 GCA_964475125.1 uncultured Binatia bacterium (SeqCode)
TCTGCAACCTCATGCTGGCCCTCCAGCACATGGTAACTCTGGGTCTCTGCGTTGAAGTTCTTGTCAGATCAAGACTAGCTAGGCCGATTCCGGTTCCGGCGACCACAGGACGACATCGAGCCGGCGGCTGAAGTGCAGCAGCGCGGGGGCCGTGTCGACCGACACACCGTGCGGCTGCGCCATCTCATTGCGGCTGATGTGGGCCTCGGCGCGCTGCAGCGGCCAGGGGCGGTGGTGCACCTCGGTGCGATACAATCGACCGCGCGGTGAGAGGGCGTACAAGCAGTAGCGCTCGGTGAGCCAGTGCTCGAGCGTACCGGGCGCGGCACGAAACGGCTCGGAACAGGGCGCGTAGCGGGCCTCGAAGACCGGACCGGATTCCGACGAGACCCGCTGCGACCGATACGAGACTCCCTGGCGCGCCGCCTCGACCCGCATCTCGGCGCGGAAGTACGGAAGGTGGAAGAAGCGGCGCGCCGCCCAGACCGCAAGCGGATTGGCGGCATCGAGGCTGAGAAACCAGACGCCCGGTTTGCCATTGCGCTCGACGTAGCTCCGGACGTTGAGCTCCGGGAAGGTCGAGAGCCACGGCAGGTCGGGCAGCGGCCGCAGCATGACGCCCTCCATGCGGAAGGGGACGACGCCGATCCACGCCGTGCCGCCGAACTCCTGCACGGTCAGACTCGGCGGGATCACGCGGCGCAGTTGCGCGGCGGGCACCGGCCAATGCGCGAACAGCAGGTCACACCACGATTGCCGCCACGACCAGCGGCGCGCCGGAACCGCCCAGGGACGATGCGCAATGCACTCGAGTGCCGCATGCATGACAGCCTGCTTACCACGCGCGCTGCCAATCCGAGATGACCGAGGCACCGTCCCGCCGAGTCCTCTCGTTCCGCCCAACCTCTACCTATTGGCTGAACGGAAATGCCATCGAGGCATACCGGCTGTTTATTCGCCAGTTTTCCACTTTTGCAGAATTTCATTCTGGAAGGCGCTTGATTTCCGTTGTTGGCTCTACTAGAAGCCGGCTTAGACCTAATGAAACTCGACGAGGATCAGGTCGATCTCGACCAGATGGACGTGCAGATCCTGGCCTGTCTGCAGGAGCACTGTAAGACGCCGCTGGCGAAGATTGGCGAGCAGGTGGGACTGTCCCCACCGGCGGTCATCGAGCGCATCAAGAAGCTGGAAGAGGGTGGGGTGATCGTGGGTTACACCGCGCTGCTCGATGCCCACAAGCTGGGTTACGACATCGCGGCGTTCATCGGCGTGCAGACCTCGACCCCGCGCGGCATTCGCGACGTCGAGGAGCGCATCGAGCGCTGGCCCGAGGTGCTCGAGTGTCACCACGTCACCGGCTCCTACACGCTGCTGCTCAAGGTGCGGGCCGCGAACACCTCGGCGCTGGAAGCGCTGATCAGCCACCTGCGCTCGATCGAGGGAGTGGCGCGTACCGAGACGATGGTGGTGTTGTCGACGCACACCGAGCGCCAGTTGACCGTGCAGCGCGAGGCCGGGCCGCCGCGGCGGCGGCTACGGCGCGGCGTGGCGAAGGTGGCGCAGGCCGAGTCGGCGGGGTGAGGGCGATCGCATGGTGCAACGGCGATTGGTCGCACAGGGGCTGTACGATCCCGCTTTCGAGCACGACGCGTGCGGGGTGGGTTTCGTCGCCAATCTGAACGGGCAGACCTCGCATGAGATCGTCCGCCAGGGACTCACCGTCCTGCAGAACCTGACCCACCGCGGCGCCTGCGGCTGCGATCCGGAGACCGGCGACGGCGCCGGCATTCTGATCCAGGTTCCCGATGCCTTCCTGCGCAAGGCCTGCGACGCCATCGGCGTGGGCTTGCCCGCGGCCGGCGAGTACGGCGTCGGCCTGGTGTTCCTGCCGCCGGAGCGGAGCGAGCGCGAGGCCTGCGAGCAGGCGCTGGCGGCGATCGTCGGCGAGGAGGGGCAGCGCCTGCTCGGCTGGCGCACGGTGCCGGTCGACGAGAGCCACTGCGGCCGCCTGGCGCGCTCGAACCTGCCGGTCATCCGCCAGGTGTTCATCGGCCGGGGCGGCGGCGTCGCCGACCAGGCGGCCTTGGAGCGCAAGCTCTACGTCATTCGCAAGCGCGCCGAAGCGGCCATCCGCGCCTCGGCGCTGCGCGAGCGGGCCTACTTCTACCTGCCGAGCCTGTCGTCGCGCACGCTGGTGTACAAGGGATTGCTGCTGCCGGCGCAGATCCCGGCCTTCTATCGCGATCTGGTCGATCCCGACCTGACCAGCGCGCTGGCGCTCGTCCACCAGCGCTTCTCCACCAACACGCTGCCCTCCTGGGATCGCGCCCACCCGTATCGCCTGCTGGCGCACAACGGCGAGATCAACACCCTGCGCGGCAACATCAACTGGATGCGGGCGCGCGAGAGCCAGTTCGCCTCGCCGCTGTTCGGTGACGACCTCAAGAAGCTCCTGCCGATCATCGAGCCGAACGGCTCCGACTCGGCGATGTTCGACAACGCGCTCGAGCTGCTCACGCACACCGGCCGCTCGCTGCCGCACGCCGTCATGATGATGATCCCCGAGGCCTGGCAGAACCACGAGACGATGAGCGCGGCGAAGAAGGCCTTCTACGAGTATCACGCCTCGCTCATGGAGCCGTGGGACGGCCCGGCTTCGATCGCCTTCAGCGACGGCACGGTGATCGGCGCCGTGCTCGATCGCAACGGGCTGCGCCCGTCGCGCTACGTGGTCACCACCGACGGGTTCGTCGTCATGGCCTCGGAGGTCGGCGTGCTGGACATCGCGCCGGAGCGCGTGCTGCACAAGGATCGCCTGCAGCCGGGGCGCATGTTCCTGGTCGATACGGCGCAGGGGCGGATCATCGCCGACGAGGAGCTGAAGGAAGGGATGGCGGCCCGCCGTCCGTACCGCACCTGGCTCGACCTCAACCTGGTGCGCCAGGCCGCGCTGCCGGCGCCCGAGCACGTGCCTTCGGTCGGACCGAGCGACGACTTGCTCACCCGCCAGCAATGCTTCGGCTACACCCTCGAAGACCTGCGCATCCTGATGGCGCCGATGGCGCTCAACGCCCAGGAGGCGGTGGGCTCGATGGGGACCGACACGCCGCTGGCGGTGTTGTCGAACAAGCCGCAGCCGTTGTTCAACTACTTCAAGCAGCTCTTCGCTCAGGTGACCAATCCGCCCATCGACCCGATCCGCGAGGATCTGGTGATGTCGTCGGTGACCACCATCGGCGCGGAGGGGAACCTGTTCGAGGAAACGCCGGAGCAGTGCCGGCAGCTCCGCCTCGAGACGCCGATCCTCAGCAACGCCCAGATGGCGCAGGTGAAAGCGATCCGCCGCGGCGTCCTGCGCGCGGTGACGCTGCCGATCCGCTACCGCGTCTTCGACGGCGGCCGCGGGCTCGAGGCGGCGCTGGATGCCCTCTGTGCGCACGCGACGCACGCCGTGGCACAGGGCGCCACCATCTTGGTGCTGTCCGACCGCGACATCGACGAGCAGCACGCGCCGATCCCCAGCCTGCTCGCCGTCTCCGCCGTGCACCACCACCTCATCCGCGCCGGCCTGCGCATGCGCGCCGGCCTGGCGCTCGAATCGGGCGAGCCGCGCGAGGTCATGCATTTCGCTCTGCTCATCGGCTACGGCTGCGCCGCGATCAATCCTTACCTGGCCTTCGAGACGCTGGCCGAGATGGTCGACAGCCAGGTCCTCAAGGGCGTCGAGGCGAACGAGGCGATCGCGAACTACAGCAAGGCGATCACCAAGGGGCTGCTCAAGGTCGCCTCGAAGATGGGGATCTCGACCCTGCAGAGCTATCGCGGCGCGCAGATCTTCGAAGCCATCGGGCTGCATCGCGAGGTGATCGACCGGTATTTCACCTGGACGCCGTCGCGCGTCGATGGCGTGGGCCTCGACGTCATCGCCCAGGAGTGCGCCGCCCGCCACCACCACGCCTACCACGTGTCGCCCGCGCTCGACGGCGACCTCGAGGTCGGCGGCCAGTACCAGTGGCGGCGGCGCGGCGAGTTCCACATGTACAACCCGGAGTCGATCGCCACGCTGCAGCACGCCGTGCGCAAGGGCGACTATCAGCTCTTCAAGCGGTACACGCGCCTGGTCGACGACCACAACACGCAGATCTGCACCCTGCGCGGCCTGCTGCAGCTCAAGGCCGCGGCGCCCGTTGCCCTCGAAGAGGTCGAGCCGGCGAGCGAGATCGTCAAGCGTTTCA
>CAYYWP010000305.1:0-4229 GCA_964475125.1 uncultured Binatia bacterium (SeqCode)
TGCGATGAAGTTGTTAGCCTCGCTGGTGCAGGACTACCTGCGCGCCAGACAGCTGGTGCCAGAGTGGACCGCGCCGGGGCGCATGGTGGCGTTAGTCGGCGACGCCGAGCTCGACGAAGGCAACGTCTTCGAAGCGCTGCTGGAGGGCTGGAAGCACGGCGCCCGCAACGTCTGGTGGGTGATCGACTACAACCGCCAGAGCCTCGACCGCGTGGTCGAGGACCGGCTCTTTCAACGCGTCGGCGCGCTGTTCACCGACATGGGCTGGAACGTGCGCGTGCTCAAGTACGGCCGCCGGCTCGAGTCGGCCTTTCTCGCCCCGGGTGGCGAGGCACTGCGCGACTGGATCGACGCCTGTCCGAACTCGGTGTACTCGGCCCTGGTCTACAAGGGCGGCGCCGCCTGGCGCGAGCACCTGCAGCGCGCCATCGGCGACGTCGCCGGCGTGCGCGCGCTGCTCGAGCAACTCGACGACGCGGCGCTGCATGCGCTGATGACCAACCTCGGCGGGCACGATCTGGAAACCGTGCTCGACGCCTTCCACGGCGTGACCGACGATCAGCCGACGTGTTTCATCGCCTACACGATCAAGGGCTACGGTCTGCCTTTCGCCGGCCACAAGGACAATCACGCCGGCCTGATGACGGCGGCGCAGATGGAAACCTTCCGCGCCGCCCAGGGCGTGGCGCCGGGTGAGGAGTGGGAACCGTTCAGCGGCGACGGGATGGATGCCGAGGCGCTGCGCGCCTTTCTCGCCGCCGTACCCTTCGCCGCCCCGCTGGCGCGGCATCACGCCGCGCCGCGCATCGCCGTGCCGGCCACGCTCGCCCCGCCGCCGAGCACGATCGCCTCGACGCAGGAAGGCTTCGGCCGCATTCTGGTCGAGATCGCGCGTCTCGGCGGCGGGCTCGCCGATCGGCTGGTCACGACCTCCCCGGACGTCACGGTCTCGACCAACCTCGGCGGCTGGGTGAACCGCCGCGGCGTGTTCGAGCACCGTTCGCGGGCCGAGGCCCTCCACCTCGAGGACGTCGCCTCGGCGCAGAAGTGGGAGATCTCACCGCGCGGTCAGCACATCGAGCTCGGCATCGCCGAGAACAATCTGTTCCTGCTGCTCGCCGCGCTCGGCTTGTCGGGACCGCTGTTCGGCGCGCGTCTGTTGCCGGTCGGCGCGCTCTACGATCCGTTCATCGCGCGCGGGCTCGATGCGTTGAACTACGCCTGCTACCAGGAGGCGCGTTTTCTGCTCGTCGCCACGCCGTCGGGCATCACGCTCGCCCCGGAAGGGGGGGCACATCAGTCGATCGCCACCCCGCTCATCGGCATCGGTCAACCCGGACTGGTGGCCTACGAGCCGGCGTATATCGACGAGCTGGCCGAGATCGTGCGCTTCGCGCTCGAGTACATGCAGGCCGACGACGGCGGTTCGGTCTACCTGCGCCTGTCGACGTGCCCGCTCCCGCAGCTCGAGCGCGCCGTCACGCCCGAGCTGCGCGCCGCCTGGATCGATGGCGGTTGCTGGCTCGAGGCGCCGGCGCCGGGCGCCGAGCTCGCGCTCGCCTACACCGGTGTGGTCGCCCCCGAGGCGCGCGAGGCCTTCGAATCGCTGCGCGAAGACGTGCCCGGCCTCGGCCTGCTGTCGATCACTTCGGCCGACCGACTCCACGCTG
The DNA here is from genome assembly GCA_964475125.1 of uncultured Binatia bacterium (SeqCode). GTDB lineage: Bacteria > Desulfobacterota > Binatia > HRBIN30 > CADEER01 > CAYYWP01. The sequence continues at coordinate 1,671 of CAYYWP010000305.1, forward strand.
GCTGGCGCGCGGCGCAGCGGGCGCGGGCCGCGGGCGACGGCGGCGCGCGCGCGCCGATCGAGCGCCTGCTCGCGAATCTGGCGGCGGACGCGGCGTTGGTCACGGTGCTCGATGGCCATCCGGCGACGCTGTCGTGGCTCGGCGCCGTCGGCGGTCACCGCGTCGTCGCCCTGGGCGTCGACCACTTCGGCCAGTCGGCGGATGTCGCCGACCTCTACCGCGAGCACGGGCTCACGGCCGATGCCATCGTCGAGGCGGCGGCGCGGGCGTTGCTCGATCGCGCCGGCCGCGCGTTGCCGTAGGCCGCACGCATGGCCAACCAGTGTGCGCGGACCCGACCTTCAACGGCCGCGAGCGGTCTGACATGGAGAGGATAGATTCGTGACTCATCCGCTGCGTATCGAGATCCCCCTCCCGCGGCTCGCCGAGTCGATGACTGCCGCCAACGTGCTGGTGTGGCGCAAGCGCGTCGGCGAGGCCGTGCAGCCGGGCGACGTGCTGGTCGAGGTCGAAACCGACAAAAGCTCGGTCGAGCTCGAGGCGACGGCGCCCGGGGTCCTCGACGAGATCGCCGTTCCCGAGGGCAGCGAGAACGTACCCGTCGGCGCCGTGCTCGGTTGGATCGCGTCGGCGCATCCGACACCGACCGATACCGTCGCAATGCCGGTTCAATCGGCGCCCGCGTCGAACGAGCCACCGGCGAACGCACCGACACTTCCAAAGTTGCCACCGGCACAGCCGGCCCCGCATGCCGCGCCCGTGGCAAAACCGCCCGGCGGCGATGGGAGTGAAGGGCGTTCGATCGCCGCCACGCCGCTGGCGCGGCGCATGGCGGCGCAGAGCGGAGTCTCGCTCGCCGCGCTGCACGGCAGCGGAGTTGCCGGGCGGATTACGAAGAGCGACGTCGAAGCGGCCCTCGGCCTGCGGCACGGTGCTGGCGCGTCCGCACCCGCCCCCGAGGCCGCTGCACCGCCGCAGCCGCTGGCGGCGGAGACCGACACCCCCTATCGCGAGCTGCGCCACGGCGCGGCGCGGCGCGCCCAGGCCAGCCGCCTGGCCGAAGCGAAGCGCACCATCCCGCACTTCTATCTCTTCCTCGACTGCGAGGTCGGCGAGCTGCAGGCCCTGCGGAGCGACCTCGACCGCCATTTCACCGCCAAGGGCGAGGCCGGCATCACGCTCAACGACCTGCTCGTCCGCGCCGCCGCGCTGGCGCTGCGCGCGGTGCCGGAGGCCAATGTGTCGTGGACCGAGGCCGCGCTGCGCCAGTACGAGCGCATCGATCTCTGCGTGGCGGTGGCGTCGGAGCGCGGCTTGGTCACACCGGTGGTGCGCGATGCCGACCGCAAACCGCTGCCGGCGCTGGCCGCCGAGCTGCGCGATCTGAGCGCCCGCGCCCGCGCCGGCCGGCTGCGCCCGGAGGAATACCGGGGCGGGACGTGCACGATCTCGAATCTCGGCATGTACGGCATCGAGAGCCTCCTGCCGATCCTCAACCCGCCGCAGAGCTGCATCCTCGGGCTCGGCGTGGCAGAGCCGCGCCCCGTGGCGCGCGACGGCGCCGTGGTCGTCCGCACCATGCTCACCTGCACCCTCGCCGCCGATCACCGCGCCCTCGACGGCGCCATCGGCGCCCGCCTCCTCGCCGCCTTTCGCGAGCTCGTCGAAGGCCCGCTGGCGCTGGTGCTCTGAAAGGGGGGAAGGAAGGGGACGTAGTTTCAAGTGTTTCGAGTTGCGTGCAACTCGGAACACTTGAAACTACGTCCCCTTCCACTCTACGGCTGGCACGAGGTGAGATGCCGATCGCGATTGTCACCGGCGCCGCCGGCGGCCTGGGCGCGGCGTTCTGCGTCAGCCTGCGCACCAAGGGCTACGAAGTGATCGGTGCCGATCTGCATGGCGCCGACCGCGTGCTCGACGTGACCGACGCCGCGGCGTGCCGCGCCCTGGCCGAGGCGGCGCAGCCGGACGTCTGGATCAACAACGCCGGCGTGCTCGGCGCCGGGGCGGCGGCGGATCAACCCGACGAGGAGATTGCGCGCGTCGTCCGGGTCAACCTGCTCGGCGTCATCCACGGCACGCGCGCCGCCGTCGCCGTCATGCACCGGCGCGGGCGGGGACACATTCTCAACGTCGGCTCAATGGCATCCTGGGTGGCGCCCCCCGGCCTGGCGGTGTACGGCGCCACCAAACACGGCGTGCGCGCCTTCACCGTCGCCATGGCCTGCGAACTGGCCGGCAGCGGCGTGTGCGTCTCCCTCCTCTGTCCCGACGGCGTCTGGACCCCGATGCTGCACGGCCGCCTCGAAGACCGCCACTCGGCGCTGTCGTTCAGTGCCGGCCGGCTCCTCGAGCCCAGCGCCGTCGCCGCCGCCGGCCTCGCCCTCATCGAGCGCGGTGATCTCATCGCCTTCGTACCGCGATCTCGCGGCCTGCTCGCCCGCCTGGTCGGCATCTCACCAAAGTGGAACGTCCGCCTCGCCCCCTGGTTCCAAAACCGCGGCCGCCGCACCCAACAACGACTCGGAAAGAAGGGGACGTAGTTTCAAGTGTTCCGAG
>CAYYWP010000306.1:0-4174 GCA_964475125.1 uncultured Binatia bacterium (SeqCode)
CAGTGAATGCGCTCTTCCGGTCGCACCACCCCTTCGGCCAACGCCGCCGCGGCCAGAAACGCCTTGAATGTGGAGCCCGGCTCGTACACGTCGGTGATGGCGCGGTTGCGATACTGGTCGGCGCTGGCGGTGGCGAAGCGGTTGGGGTCGAACTGGGGGACGTTGGCCATCGCCAGCACCTCGCCGCTGCGCGGATCGAGCGCCACGACCGTGCCGGCGCGGGCGCCGAAATCGCGCACCGCGGCGGCGAGCGATTCCTCGGCGACGCGCTGCAAGGCGGCGTCGATGGTGAGCTCGACGTGCGCCCCCGGCTGCGGCGGCGCCACCGATCCCTCGCCGCTCAGGAAGGCCCGCCCACGCGCATCGCGTCCGACGACCATGGCCTGCACCACCCCCTGCAACTCCGCATCGAGAGCGCGTTCGACGCCCTCCAGGCCATGGCCGTCGATGCCGGCGAAGCCGAGCACGTGTCCGGCCAGCGAACCGTGCGGGTAAAGGCGCTGGCGCGCCGGTTCGCTGCCGATGCCCGCCAGTTGGAGATCTTCCACTGCCGTCCACCGCTCCAGCGGGACCTGCCGCTGCAGCCAGACGAACGATTTATGCGCGGCGGCCTGCTCGAACACCACATCCTGCGGCAGGTCGAGCAACCGGGCCACCGCCTGCACCGCCTCCGGGTGGGCGTGAAACTCGCGCGGGCGCAGGTAGACGGCGGCCGATTCGCGACTCAGCGCCAGCGGCTCGCCGTAGCGGTCGACGATCGTGCCGCGCAAGGCCGCCACCGGCACCGCGTGTTGATGCTGGCGCGAGGCGCGCTCCGCCAGCGCGGGCCCCTGCACCAAGGTCAGGTGCACGGCGCGCAACGTGAGGGCGAGAAAAACTGTCGCAAACAGGGCCGCCGCCGCCGCGATCCGCTGACGCATCGCGCGCCCGGTCACGGCAGTAGCTCCTCCTCACCGCGCTCCGGCCGTCGCATGCCGAGGCGCGCTGTCGCCATGGTTTCGAGAAGCGCCGTACTGTCGGCCGCAGCAGCCCGAACTGCGAGTTCCCGCCCCTCCCGCTCCAACGCCTCCACGAGCTGCCGCGTCACCGACAGTCGGTACCCGGCTTCCACCACCATCAGCCGCACCCACACGTAGCCGAGTAACAAGCAGACCGCGCACGCCCCGAGGGCGGCCGCCCAGGTGAGCAGCCGGCGCACCTGGGCCCGCGCCACGGCGTCGACGTTGGCCGGACGTCGAGCCGGCACGTCGACCGCGGGCGGTCCGAGCGCGAGCGAACGAGCGGCAGCGACCGTCGGCATGACTCACAACCCCAACTCGGTCAGAACGCCCGGATCGCTCACTCCGCGCTGCTCACCGGCGAGATGCACGGTGCTCCACTTCGACTTCTCCCAGATGCGAAACTTTCCCCGTCCGCCCGCGAACACGACCTCTTTCACCAACCCGGCGTATTCGCGCAGCACCGGCGGCACCAACAATCGACCCTGCTTGTCGATCGGACACTCTTGCGCGCCGGGCAGATAGTAGTTGTCGTAGAACTCCATCGCCGCGGCGGACAGATCACTGCGCGAGGCGACGCGCGCCTCGAGCTTCACCCACTCCGAGTAGGGACGGGCCTCGAGACAGCGGGCGTCGCCGACGCGAAAGTTGGTGACGAACAGGATCTCCTCACCGAGGTCGTTGAGCGCGTCGCGGAACTTCGCAGGCACGTTGACCCGTCCCTTCTCATCGATGCGCTGCTCGAAGGTGCCACGAAACATGGCCTGCCGACCCTACCTCTCCCACTGAACGACCCCACCCCACCACTCTCAACCACTTTCGCCCACTCGCTATACGTCGGAGGTCAAAGCGTGTCAACAAAAAACTACCTCGGCGAGGCGGGGAGGCGGGGATCGGGGGCCGGGGATCGGGGATCAGGGGCCGGGGATCGGGGGTGTTTCCCTGGCCCCTGGGCCCCGGACCCCGATCCCCATCCTGTCGGGGTCGGAGAGGATCTATAAGCCGGATTCTGTTCCCCCGTCGCCGGGGGCGGCAGTCATTCCTCTCGACCGGCGGTTACCCGCCGGCTCTAGCGACGTACCTGAGGCTCGGCGCGGGCCACGCACAACCTCCAGTTGGTCTTGCTCCGGGTGGGGTTTGCCGCGCGGTGACGTTACCGGCACCGCGGGTCGTTGCCGACCGTTTCACCGACTCCCCGCACGAGGCGGGGCCGTCTCCTTTCTGTGGCACTTTCCCCTGATCGCCCAGGGCCGCCGTTAGCGGCCACCCTGCCCTCTGGAGTCCGGACTTTCCTCCCGCCCCGGTCCGGGGCGAGCGACTGCCCGATCCTCTCCGACCGGGCGCGAGAATAGAAACGCCGGCGCCGGCGCGCAAGCGTGGAGAGCGGCGGGTGGCGGGGCAGGCGGTGTCATTAGATCTCGATCCGCTGCCGATCTCCGCACCCGTGGAGCGCGCCGCTCCGCGGCGCACCGCACCGCCTTCGCGTATCCACTCCGCTTCTTGTCCCCGCCCGGCGAGGGCCCCAGACGTTCCTGCCCGAGATTCAGGGCGATGCTACGCATCGCCGGGCGCCGCGGAGCGGCGCGCTCCAGCGGCCCGGCGCAGCGCACCCGTTCAGAGCATCGCCTCAGGCCACTGCTGGCGGGCGCCAATAGAGGATGCGATGGCAGTTCGGGCACTGGCGGATGTCGCGGAATTTCTGCAGCTCGTTGTAGAACTGCGGCGGGATGTGCACCCGACAGCCGGTACAGATGCCGCCGACGGCGGCGACGACAGCGCTGCCGCCGCGGCGCTCGAAGATCTGCTCGTACTTGCTGCGCAGCGACGTGTCCATGCCTTTGGCGAGCACTTCGCGCTCGCCGAGGGCGGCATCCACCTCTTGCCGCAACGCGTCGGCCTGCGCGCGCCGTGCGCCGACCACCTCGGCGGCCTGCGCTTCGAGCCCGGCCAGCGCCGCCTCGGCGGCGCTGAGCTGAACCGCCAGGCCTTCGAGCGTTTCCATCACGCGCAGCAGCTCTTCCTCGACCTGCACGTTGGCCTCCTTGCTGAGGTCGATCTCGCGCTGCAGCGCCAACAACTCGACGGAGTTGCGCACCCGGTTCATGCGCATGCGGTTGTCGCGGATGCGCAGGCCGCTGACGTCCAGCTGACGATCGAGCTCGGCGCGGCGCAGCTCGAGCGTGTCGCGCTCGCTCGCCAGCGCGCCGACGGCGGCGCGCTGGCGGCTCAGCTCGACTTCGAATTCATCCGCCTCGTTGACCAGCGCCGCCAGGCGGTCGCGCCGCTCTTTCAGGTGGCGGTCGAACTCTTGCAGCGCGGCCAGGCGATCGATGTCTGATATCGGGTTCTCGGTCACGGCGTTTGTCTTCTCCTTGCGTGAAATGGGCCCACCAGGATTCGAACCTGGGACCAACCGGTTATGAGCCGGCGGCTCTGACCAGACTGAGCTATGGGCCCGCGGTGAGACGTCGTCATGAGCGCCGCACCCCAGCCAGCGGCCGCGTCGGCCGCCGCAGCTTGCGCAGCGCTTTCGCCTCGATCTGGCGGATCCGCTCGCGCGTCACGGCAAAGCGCTGCCCGACCTCCTCGAGCGTGTAGTCGGTCGCCTCGCCGACGCCGAAGCGCAGCCGCAACACTTGCTCCTCGCGCGGCGTGAGCGCGGCCAGGGCGCTCGTGGTGTGCTCGCGCAAGCCCAGGCTCATCACCGCCTCCGGCGGCGACGGACCGCGCGCGTCCTCGATGAACTCGCCGAGCGTCGCGTCCTCGTCATCGCCGACCGGCGTTTCGAGCGAGATCGGCTGGCGGACGATGCGCAGCGCGCTGCGCACCTTGTCGGGCGGCATGCCCACCCGCCGCGCCAGTTCGTCGATGCTCGGCTCACGCCCGGTCTCCTGCACCAGCGCGCGCGACGTGCGCACCAACTTGTTGATCGCTTCGATGATGTGCACGGGGATGCGGATGGTGCGCGATTGGTCGGCGATGGCGCGCGCCATCGCCTGCCGGATCCACCAGGTCGCGTAGGTCGAGAACTTGTAGCCGCGCTGGTACTCGAACTTGTCGACCGCGCGCATCAAGCCGATGTTGCCCTCTTGCACGAGGTCGAGCAGCGGCAAGCCGCGGTTGGCGTATTTCTTGGCGATGCTGACGACCAGGCGCAAATTCGCCTCGATGCGCTG
>CAYYWP010000307.1:0-4107 GCA_964475125.1 uncultured Binatia bacterium (SeqCode)
CGTAGCCGCGGGACCTGTGCCCGCCGGCAGCGCACCGCGCTGCCCGGTGGGGCGGCGGCCTGGCACCGATGGCCCGCCACTAGCCCGGCACCGGCGCTCACAGCGCGCCTCGCCCCCCACCGCCCGGCGACGCGTGGCGTCGCCGGCGGGCACAGGTCCCGCGGCTACGGCTCGTCCCGAGAGAGACCCCGTCTGTCTCGGCCAGACTCCAACCCGCTCACCCTGAGCCCGTCGAAGGGTGAGCGCGGTCTATCTCCGCCCGCGGTTGGCGACGGGCGCGCCATCCCTACGCTGGACGAAGTGCGCACCGCCACCTGCCCGTCGGATGCCCGACTGCTCGACCGCCATGGCGCCGTTCTGCACGAGCTGCGCCTCGACCACACCCGGCGCCGCCTGGCCTGGACGCCGCTCGACGCAGTCTCACCGGCCCTGGTCGCGGCGCTGATCGCTTCCGAGGATCGCCGCTTCTTCCGCCATGCCGGCGTCGACGGCCGGGCGCTGCTGTCGGCCCTGTGGCAAGGCCTGCGCGGCGGGACACCACGCGGCGCGAGCACGCTCACCATGCAGCTCGCCGCCATGCTAGATCCGGCGCTCGGCCGCCGCGGCGGACCGCGCTCGCTGGCACGAAAACTCGCCCAGATGCGCGCCGCCTGGGCGCTCGAACGATCGTGGACCAAGGACGAGATCATCGAAGCCTATCTCAACCTGGTCACCTTCCGCGGCGAGCTGCAGGGCGTCGGCGCGGCAGCGGCGATGCTCTTCGGCAAGGCCCCGCACGGTTTGACCACTGCCGAGGCCGTCGTGCTGGCCAGCTTGGTGCGAGGTCCGAATGCCCCGCGCGCTGCGCTGGCGCGCCGCGCCGCCGCGCTCAACGCCACACTCGAATACGCCGCGGCCCCGTCCGCCATCGAGACCGCGCTCGCCGCCGTCATCGACTCGCCGCCCGGCGGTCGCGCCACCACGGCGCTCGCCCCGCACCTGGCCCACCGCCTGCTGCCTGACGGCGGCGGCTGCAGCGACACCTCCACGACGCTCGACGCGTCGATCCAGCAAGCCGCTGCCGACGCGGTGCAGCGCCATCTCTTCGCTTTGCGCGAACGCTCGGTGCGCGATGCGGCAGTGCTGGTCGCCGACAACGACACCGGCGCCGTCCTGGCGTACGTCGGCTCGAGCGGACCGTTGTCGGCCGCGCCTCAGGTCGACGGCGTGCGCGCCCGGCGCCAGGCGGGCTCGACGCTGAAACCGTTCCTCTACGCGCTGGCGCTCGACCGCCGCCTGCTCACCGCGGCCAGCGTGCTCGACGATGCACCGCTCGAGATCGCCGTCGCCGGCGGGCTGTTCCGGCCGCGCAACTACGACGACCGCTTCCGCGGCCCGGTCTCCGTGCGCGCGGCGCTGGCCGGGTCGCTCAACGTTCCGGCCGTGCGCACCCTGCAACTCCTTGGCGCCGACGCCTTCGCCGCGCAGCTGCGCGCCTTTGGTTTCGATGACGTGCGCCAGAACGGCAACTACTACGGCCCCGCGCTGGCGCTCGGTTCGGCCGACATCAGCCTCTGGCAACTGGTCGGGGCCTACCGGGCGCTCGCCACCGGCGGCCTGTGGAGTCCGCTGCAGCTACAGCCGTCGGCCGATCCCCCCCCGGGGCGGCGCGTCACCAGTCAGGCGGCTGCCTTCGTCGTCGCCGACGTGCTCGCCGACCGCGCCAGCCGCAGCATCACATTCGGGCTCGAGAGCCCCCTGACGACGCGCTTCTGGACGGCGGTGAAAACCGGAACGAGCAAGGACATGCGCGACAATTGGTGCGTCGGCTTCTCGCGCCGCTATACCGTCGGCGTCTGGGTGGGCAACTTCTCCGGCGCGCCGATGCACGACGTCAGCGGCGTCAGCGGTGCCGCGCCGATCTGGCTCGACGTCATGGAGTGGCTGCATCGCGACCTGCCGAGCCGCGCCCCGGAGCCGGCGCCCGACCTCGTGCAAGCATCTGCCGGCGCCGCTGGCGCTGGCCGCCCCGAATGGTACCTCAGCGGTACCGTGCCCGTTCCGCATGGCGGTCAGCGAGCCACCTTTCCGCGCATCGTGGCGCCAACCGATGGCACCATCGTCGCCCTCGATCCCGACATTCCACCCACCCGCCAGCGCCTCTGGCTCGAGGCCGCCGACGCCGAAGGCTACCGCTGGCGCCTGGACGGCGAGGATCTCGGCACCGCCGGCGCACCCGTCCTCTGGGCGCCGCGCCGCGGCCTCTTCGCCCTCGAGCTCGTCGACCCCCGCGGCCGCGTCGCGCAGACCGCACGCCTCGAAGTGCGCCCCCAGCCGGTTGCGCCCGAAGGCCACCGATGAACCCCCTTCTCCCGCGTGACCGGCGGGAGAGGGTTGGGGTGAGGGCACCTTACTCGCCTCAGCCACAGATGAACACCGAGCCCCACCGCCGCCGCCCCGCCGATGCACACGGATCGATCCCCTGCGCCCGGGCGACGGTAGATTAGAGCTGCCTCACCGCAACGTGCTCCCCGGGGCGGCGCCGGGCGGGGCTCGGTGTTCAGCCGTCGCTTCTCGCCTCTCCGAGCATGGCCTCGACGTAGCGCGCGATGATGTCGGTCTCGATGTTGACCGAGTCGCCGGGACGCTTGCCGAGCAGCGTGGTGTGGGCCTGGGTGTACTGCACGAGCGACACGGCGAAGGTGCCGGCGGTCTTGTCGATGATCGTCAGGCTGGCGCCGTCGATGGTCACCGGTCCCTTCACGACCATGTAGCGCAGCAGCTCGGCGGGAGTGCGGAAGCGGGCGATGATCGCGTCGGCCTCGGGCGTGAGGGACTCGAGCGTGGCGACGCCTTCGACGACACCGCGGACGATGTGGCCGCTCAATCGATCGGTCGGGCGCAGCGAGCGCTCGAGATTGACCCGGTCGCCGGCGCGCAGCAGGCCGAGATTCGAGCGCCGATAGGTCTCCGGCATGACGTGGGCGAAAAACGTCTCGCCGGCGATCTCGGCGGCGGTCAGGTCGACCCCGTTGATGGCGATCGAGTCGCCCAGCTTGGCGTCGGCCAGCACCCGCGGCGCCCGGATGCGCAAGGTACCGCCGCCCGCCTCGATCACCTCGCCTACTTCCTCGACGATCCCGGTAAACATGCGACCCGTCTACCACACGGCAAGCGCGCGACCATCAGGGGCCCTCACCCCGGCGCTCTCGCGCCGGTAGCGCGGGAGAGGGGCGTTCCTCGCCCGTGTTGTCGGCTTGCGGCGCGTCGCGTAGAAGCCGGCGATGCAAAGCGACCTGCTGGCAGTCTTGGGAGCCATCAACTCGTGGGTGTGGGGACCGCCGACCCTCGCCTTGCTGGTCGGCACCGGCATCTACCTGACCTGGCTGCTGCGCGGCCTGCAGCTGCGCATCCTCGGCCACGCGCTGTATCTGGCGCTGGTCGTGCGCCGCGAGTCCGACGACCAGCCGGGCGACATCTCGCATTTCCAGGCGCTGATGACGGCGCTCGCCGCCACCGTCGGCACCGGCAACATCGCCGGTGTCGCCACCGCCATCGCCGTCGGCGGCCCCGGCGCCCTGTTCTGGATGTGGGTCACCGGATTGGTCGGCATGGCCACCAAGTACGCCGAGGCGGTGTTGGCCGTCCGCTACCGGCGCCTCGACGCGCGCGGCGAGATGAGCGGCGGGCCGATGTACTACTTGAGCGAGGGCCTCGGCGTGCCTGCCCTCGGCACGTTGTTCGCCGTCTTCACCGCCATCGCCGCCTTCGGGATCGGCAACATGGTGCAGTCGAACTCGGTCGCCGACGTCGTGCATGCGGTGTTCGGCATCTCGCCATTGCTCAGCGGCGCGGTCATGGCGGTGGCGACGGGCGCGGTCATCCTCGGCGGCATCCGCAGCATCGGCCGCGCCGCCTCCTTGTTGGTACCGGTGATGATCGTCCTCTATGTCACGGCGTCGCTGATCATCCTGGCGATGCACGTCGATCGCATCCTGCCGGCGCTGGCCCTGGTGCTCCAACAGGCCTTCACTCCCACCGCCGCCAGCGGCGGGTTCGCCGGCGCCGGGGTGTTGCTGACCATCCGCATGGGCGTGGCGCGCGGCGTGTTCTCGAACGAATCCGGCC
>CAYYWP010000308.1:0-4090 GCA_964475125.1 uncultured Binatia bacterium (SeqCode)
CGCGCCGCCCGTCCGACCGACGAGGGCGCCGTGCAGCGCTTCATCCTCGAGCAGTTTGCCGCCCACGGTGTGGTGACCCAGCATCCGCCGATCGTCGCCGCCGGGGCCCACAGCGCCGACCCGCACTACACCACGCCGGCCAGCGGCGGCGCCCGCCTCGAGGAAGGGGCGTTCGTGCTCATCGATCTGTGGGCCAAGGAACCGGCCGGGATGTATGCCGACATCACCTGGACGGGGGTGGTCGATACGGCCGTTCCGCCGCGCTACGCCGCCGTCTTCGACGTCGTGCGCCGGGCGCGCGACGCGGGCGTCGAAGCCGTGCAGGCGGCCGTGCGCGCCGCCGCTCCAATGCGCGGTTGCGACGTCGACCGGGCCGTGCGCGGGGTGATCGACGCCGCCGGTCACGGGGCGCATTTCGTCCACCGCACCGGTCACTCGATCGGCGTCGAGGTGCATGGCAATGGCGCCAACATCGATGGCTTCGAGACTCCCGATCAGCGCCGGCTCCTGCCGGGGACCTGCTTCTCGATCGAGCCCGGTGTCTATCTCCCCGGCGAGTTCGGCGTGCGCAGCGAGCTGAACGCCTTCGTCGATGCGGCGGAGGTCGTGGTGACGGGACAACCGATTCAAACCAGCGTGGTCGCCATCCTCGGCGACGGTTTGGCAGGGTGATGGCGATGCAGCGAGATGAGCAGAGTACGACGCGAGTCAGCGAATGGCTGGCCCTGACGGGCGCGAGCGCGCTGCTGGTAGCGCTGCTGGCGTCGGCGCTGTCCTGTGGCGGTGACGATCTGATCTTCCCGGGCATGGTGCCGTTCACCGCCACGGCGGTGAACACGGCGACGCCGACCCCGAATAGCTGACCGCGCGCCGTTGGCACCGCGCGCTTACGAGCGGCTGCGGTGGCGGGAGAGGGCGCGCTCGATCTCGCGCTGTACTTCACGGGCGCGGATGCTCTCGCGCTTGTCGTGTCGCTGCTTGCCCTTGGCCAGGGCCAGCTCGACCTTGGCGCGGCCCTTGGCGAAGTAGAGCCGCAACGGCACCAGGGTCAGGCCGCGCTCCTTCACCTTGCCCTGCAGGCGCCCGATCTCCGCCCGGTGCAAGAGCAGCTTGCGGTTGCGGCGGGGCTCATGACCGAACTGGGAGGCGGGGCCATAGGGGCTGATGTGGGCGTTCTGCAGCCACACCTCACCGTGGTCGATGCGCGCGTAGCTGTCGGAGAGATTCGCCTTGCCGTCGCGCAGGGCCTTTACCTCGCTGCCGAGCAAGGCGATGCCGGCTTCGACCGTCTCCTCGATGTGATACTCGTGGCGGGCGCGCCGGTTGACCGCGATCTGCCGGTCGCGGGACGACTCCTGTTTCACGCCGCGGGACGCTAGCAGGCGCGCGGCGGACGGTCGACGTACGTGAGGACCGCAGCCGCGGGACCTGCGCCCTCGGCGACTCTTCGCAGCCGGTAAACTCACCGTTCTGCGCGGCTGCGGCTAGACTCCTCACCGCTGTGCGTGCTACTCGCTCGCCACGCCAAGCGGGGAGGCCGGTGAGCAAGACGCGATACATCGTCGTCGAAGGGCCCATCGGCGTCGGCAAGACCACGCTGGCCCGCTTGCTCGCCGAGGAATGGCAGGCCCGCACCGTGCTGGAGCAGGTCGACGACAATCCCTTCCTGCGCCGCTTTTACGACGATCCCGACAAGTTCGCTTTCCAGGCCCAGTTGTTCTTCCTGCTCACCCGCTTCCGCCAGCAGCAGGAGCTGGCCCAGCAAGACCTCTTTCACCAGCGCCTGGTCGCCGACTACGCCTTCGCCAAGGACCACCTCTTCGCCCAGCTCAACCTCGGCGGCGACGAGCTGGCTCTCTACCGCCAGCTGTACAACCTGCTCGGCGCCCGCATCCCCAAGCCGGACCTGGTGGTGTACTTGCAAGCCCGTCCGGATGTGCTTATGGCTCGACTACGGAAGCGGTCGCGTGACTATGAGCGGCACATCACCCCGGAATATGTGCGACGCATAGCGGAGGCATACAAGGACTTCTTCTTTCACTATGAGGAGACGCCCCTCCTCGTGGTCAACTGCTCGGAGATCGACTTTGTCGCCCATTCCGAGGAGACGGCCGACCTGATGCGGGAAATCCGCGAGATGGGGCAAGGCGTACAACACTACATACCGCTTGGATCCAGGTAGACTGGACCGAGACGGAGGCATCAGCGGGTGCGATCGCCAGCGCGACCGACCTCGAGCCGAGCGGGAACACATCCCGACTCATGACGGTTCGAACGGCAGCCAGACTGGCGGACCGATCTCCTGCTCCCGAACAGCCCTCCGGCGCTCGGTCTCGGAGGGCTTTCGCATGGAGCAGAAAGTTACCGTTCCCGAGATCGTCAAGGCCAAGGCCACGGGCCGGCCGCTCGTCGCCATCACGGCGTACGACTTTCCCTTTGCGCGTCTCGCCGACGCTGCCGGCGTCGACCTGATCCTCGTCGGCGACTCGCTCGGCATGGTCGTGCAGGGCCACGACACTACCCTGCCGGTGACCATGGACGAGATGGTCTATCACACCCGCATGGTGGCGCGGGCGCGCCAGCGCGCCTTGCTGGTGGCCGATCTGCCGTTTCTATCCTACCAGGTCGACCCGGCCGCAGCGGTCGGCAACGCCGGCCGGTTGATCAAGGAGGGCGGCGCCGAAGCGGTGAAGCTCGAGGGTGGCGCAGCCGTGGCGCCGACGATCGAACGCATCACGTCGGTCGACATTCCGGTGATGGGCCACATCGGTCTCACGCCGCAGTCGGTGCACCGCATGGGAGGGCACAAGATCCAAGGCCGCCGTCGCGGCCAGGCCCCCGGGCAGCGCGAACGCCTGATCGCCGACGCGCTGGCGGTCGAAGAGGCCGGGGCGTTTGCCCTCGTACTGGAGGGCATGCCGCTCGATCTCGCCGCGGCGATCACGACGCGCCTGACCATTCCGACCATCGGCATCGGCGCCGGCACGCACTGCGACGGGCAGATCTTGGTGCTGCACGATGTCCTCGGGTTGAGCGAGCGCCCGGCGCCGCGCTTCGCCAAGTGCTACGCCCAGCTCGGACCCCTCGCCAGAGAAGCCATCGCGGCCTACGCGCGCGAGGTGCGCGGCGGCGTCTTCCCGACCCCCGCCCACAGCTATCAATCGCTCACCACTGTGTCGGGCAAGGACGCTGCCAGCAAGGGCTGAGGTGATGCGCGAGCTCACCGCGCCGGCGGCGATGCGCGCCTGGGCCGAGGCCGCACGTACCGCCGGGCGGCGCATCGGCCTGGTGCCGACGATGGGCTATCTGCACGACGGCCATCTGGCGCTGGTGGTTGAGGCGCGGCGGCGAGCCGAAGTGAGCGTCGCCTCGATCTTCGTCAACCCGCTGCAGTTCGGTCCCCAGGAAGACCTCCAGCGCTATCCGCGCGACCTGCCGCGTGACCGGGCGCGGCTCGAGGCCGCGGGTGTCGATGCGCTCTATACGCCCACGGTCGCGGGCATGTACCCAGAGGGCTTTCAGACCGAGGTCGAGGTGCCGCGCATGACGGCGGGCTTGTGCGGGCGCTCGCGCCCCGGCCACTTCCTCGGTGTGACCACGGTGGTCGCGAAGCTCTTCAACACCGTGCGCCCGCACGTCGCGGTGTTCGGCGAGAAGGATTTCCAGCAGCTCGCGGCGATCCGCCGCATGGCCACCGATCTCGACTTCGGCATCGAGGTCGTCGGCGTGCCGATCGTGCGCGAGCCCGACGGCCTGGCGATGAGCTCGCGCAACGCCTACCTCTCGCCCCCGGAACGGCTGGCGGCGCGCTGTCTGTCGCAGGCGCTGGCGGCAGGCCGCGCGGCCGTGGCCGATGGCCTGCGCGACGGTGCCGCCGTGCTGGCGCGGGTGCGCGCCGTGCTGGCAGCGGAGCCGCTGGCGCACGTCGACTACGCCGAGCTGGTCGATGCCGAAACGATCGAGCCAGTCGCTGTCATCGAGCGCCCAACGCGACTGGCCCTGGCGGCGATCATTGGTCGCACCCGCCTCATCGACAACGCCATGCTCCCTCCCCCCTCATAAGGAAGGAGAGAAGGGGGAGAAGAATGGG
>CAYYWP010000309.1:0-4072 GCA_964475125.1 uncultured Binatia bacterium (SeqCode)
AAGCGCCCCTCGGCGTGCTTGACCACCATCACCCAGGATTGGCGCGCCGACTTGTCCGTGAACGGGCTGCTCGCCACCGGGCTAGGCGAGTTCAAGTCGAGAAAGAGCCAACCGGCGCGCGGGCTGACGGAGAGGTTCGACCCCGGCCCGTTGATGCGCACCCGCTGGGCGACGACGGGGAACGGCGCCGCCATCGGCATCAGGGCAGTGGGGTTCTCGGCGGTGTCGAAGCCGACGAGTTGCTGCGCTCCGAGCGGGAACGGGGCCGGGAGCGGGCCGCCGCAGGCGAACGGCGCCGGCGCGGTGATCGGATCGCGCCAGACGATCAGGTCGGTCCTGAGCCCGTGGGCGGGCTTGTCCTGATACGGTACGGCCCAGCGCGTCGCCAGCGGCTCGCGCCGGTCGCTGCCGTCGCCGCCGACGAACCGTCCGTAGAAGGTGTAGTCGCCCGCGCCGAACGACGGTGTCATTGCCGGATCGGCTTGGATCGCGACCAGCGCGTCGCCCTGAGCGAAGTTCTGCGCCACGTCGACGTACTGAAAGTCGCCGGCGTAGAGGTTGCGCCGACCGGCGATCGAGCCGAAGAACCCGGGGGTGCTCGGAAAGACCGGCGAAGAAAGGTCCGAGCATGCAAAGACGTCGTCGATGGTGATGAAGCCGCGCGCGATGTTGTCGCCGAGGTCGCGCCCGGCGCAGTCGCCGCCCAGCAGGCCGGAGGCCTTGCCGGTATGCGCATCGCGCAAGCCCGTGACCTGCACCGGGGTGAGCGCCGGATTGGCATACGGGAGTTTCGAGAAGCAACCCGGGAAATTGATGTCCTGCGACAACTGGCCCTGTGGAGAAATGGTGTCGGAGGGATCTTGTCCATCGCTGGCCGTCGTCGGCAGGTTGCCGTTGAAGACGTCGCGCAGATTGACGGAGACGACATCAAAGCCGGTGAAGTAGATGTCGAAGGCGATGGTGGGAATGCCGAGATCGGTCCATAGCGTGACGTGTGCAAGCGCGGCGCTTGCCGCCGGCAAGCCCGTATCCGGCGGAGTACCGAAGTTTCCGCTATTGACGACGGTGAACACCGTCGTCATGCCGTTCGCGTTGTTGAGATCGACCTCGAAGTAAGGCAGCAGCAGGGTCGCGGCGGGGACTGCATCGATCGTGGCGAGCTCGGCCCGCGCGCCTGGCACAGCGAGCAGCCAGATCAATCCAAGGCAAGCCGCAACGGTTGCTTTGCGCATACCCGTGACACCCTCCGACGCAGCTTTTACAACCAATTTCTGGATCTCACGGCATCAACGGCAATGTCAACAGAAATTTTTTCTCCACTTTGATGCTTTGTAAAGATGCATAGCGTATGCGCTGCGCCCTCATATCCCTCACGTAGGGAGACTGTCGACAATAGATGTACTGCCGGCTGTGCTGGCCGCTTCAGGCGTCGCCCGAGCGGGGCAATGGCCGCCACAGCCGGCGCTACGCTCGATGGCACGCCACCTGAGCTCGTGCCCACTGGCAGAGAACCGACAGTCTCTCGGGCGGGAAAGGGAACGCGCGTCAGCGGGATTTGGGTCGCGGCGTCCAGGCCTGTAGGCGGCCTTGGCCGGGACAGCCGGCTTCCCCGCTGGTTGGGGAGACTTCGCTGGCGAACGCAGCCACCACCTCGGCGCGCCGGTCGCCGTTCAGATCGACGAGCTGGACGTCGTAGCCGCGACAGCCGGTGCCGAGCGGCGACAGCTCGGGCGAGTCTTCAATGTTGAAGGCACCCTTCCCATCGCCGAGAAGGAGCTGCACCGCGCCGGTGTCGTCCGCCGCCGCGACGTCCGCATGCCCGTCGCCGTCGACGTCACCGGTGGCCAGCGAGTAGAACGCTTGGCGCCCCGGACGGCGGTGCAGCAGCACCGCTCGCCAGCGGTCCTCCGGCTGTGAGAGGAAGACCTCGAGCTGTGAGCGCCAGCGCCCGCCCTCGGTGCTGAGTGAGCCGACGACGAGATCCGAGCGTCCGTCGGCGTCGAAGTCGGCGGCGGCAACGGAGTAGACGAAAGCCTGCGGGTGCACCGCCTGCAGGGCGACCGTGCGCCGGCGCGGACCGCCGTAGTGCAGGATGTGGCGGTTGCCGAGGCTGAGCGACGCGGTCACCAAGTCGTCGTGGCCGTCGGCATCGAAGTCGCCGGCGGCGAGCGCATCGCCGAACGTGCGCGGCGGCTCCGGCGGCTGCATCTGCTTCTCCCAACGCCCACCTCCTTGATTGAGATACACGCCCCAACCGAAGGAGCCGCCGGCGGCGCGACTCGGTCCCTCTCCCATCGCGATCAGGTCCGGCTTGCCGTCGCGGTTCCAGTCGCGCGCCAGCAGCGCCCGGGTGGTGAACGGCTCCGCCCCCTCGGCGAGAAAGTCGCCGGGAGCATTGCCGCGGCGAAAACGCCCCTGGCCATCACCGAGCACGACGCTGATGCCGGTGAGATGCGCACCCAAGGCGATGTCCAGGTGTCCGTCCGCGTCGAAGTCCGCCACCGCCACGGCGCCGTAGTCGTACGATCCGGGCGCGTAGGTAGCATCCTTCCAGCTCCGCCAGTGGCCGGCGCCATCGCCGAGAAAGATGCGCGGGCCACCGCCGCCCTTGCGCGGCGGACCGTGGACGAGGTCGAGATGGCGATCGCCGTTCATGTCCGCCAGGGCGAACCCATTGCGCCATTGCCCGGCGCTCGGCAGCCCGTCCGAGAAGGGCGCCAGGGTGAGTCGATCGACCCGACCGGCGCCGGCCGCCGCGGCGGCCTCGTCGGCGTCCGGCTGCGCCGGCGGTGTCGGTCGTGCCGCCGGCGGCGATGCCGGTGGCGCGAGGTACTCGCGCACGTAGAGATACTCCTCGTCTTCCCGCTCCAAGCGGTAGAGAAAATACGGCGCGACACGCACCCAGCCGCCCTCGAGGCGCCGATGGCGTACCTCCTTCTTCGCCAGCTTCTTGATGCGGTAGACGTGCCCGTCGGCATCGGGCGTGGGCACCGCGTCATCGGCCAACGCGGCAGCACACAACATCAGCAGGAGCAACACCAGCGCGGGCCGCATCGTGGACGAGTCGAGTTCGCGTGTTTCAGTTCGCGAGCCTCGCACGGCAGTCGGGCGAACGGAAGTAGAAAAAGACCGCTGCGAACCTTGACTGGACAAGAAAAGTTCAACGCAAAGTCGCGGAGGCCGCAGAGAACGCGGAGCGCGAGAGTCGAGAGAGTGACCCCCGAACCCAATCAACGATGACGATGAGTCAGCGCTCGAACTCATGCACGCTGCCTCTGTGTCCTCCGCGTACTCTGCGTCTCTGCGTTGAGGTTCTGTCAGATCACAGCTAACTCCAAGCCGAAAAAAACCTTTCACCACGAAGTCCACGAAGGCCGCCATTCGAGTGCTTCGTGGCCTTCGTGGTTGCAAAGAATTTCGGATTTAGGGGCTAACTGCCTGGCAAACCCAAGTGCCGTCGCGCCTCGGCGGCGATGGCGCGGCCGATCGGCAGCGAGGCGGTGGCGGCCGGTGAGGGGGCGTTGAGGACGTGCACGGCGCCGCCGAACGACTGGATGGAGAAATCGTCGACCAGGGCGCCGTGCGCGTCGACCGCTTGCGCCCGCACGCCGGCGCCGGCGGGGCGGAGATCATCGATGCCGACCTCGGGCACGAGCCGTTGCAGCGCGCGCACGAAGGCGGCCTTGCTGAAGGAGCGGTAGAACTCGCCGACCCCCGTGCGCCAGTAAGCGCGCGCCAGGCGCCAGAAGCCGCAATAGCCGAGCGTCTGCCACGCCTCGCCGAGGGCGAAGTCCGTCTTGCCGTAGCCCTCGCGCTTGAAACTCAACACCGCGTTCGGTCCCGCCTCCACTCCACCGCCGACCAGGCGGGTGAAATGCACGCCGAGAAACGGGAAGGCCGGGTCGGGCACGGGGTAGATGAGCGCCTGCACCAGATGCCGGCGGGCTGGGAGGAGCTCGTAGTACTCGCCGCGAAACGGCACGATGCGCACCTGCGTCGACTGACCGTTCAGAGGCGCTCCCAGATCGGCATGCAGGCGGTCGCTTTTGATGAGCGCGGCGCCGCGCACGAC
>CAYYWP010000310.1:0-4048 GCA_964475125.1 uncultured Binatia bacterium (SeqCode)
CAGCAAGGCCGTCGAGGCCATGTTGTCGGCCCGCGACGCCGAGGGGCGGTTCGCCAGCCTGGGCGATTTCAGCCGCCGCGTGCTCGGCGTGCGCAGCGGCGCGCCGGCGGTGGCGGACGGCGGCGCCGCGGCGAGCGCGGGTCGCGCCGGCAACGGCGCCGCGAATGGCGACGGGCCGGCGCAGGTGAACAAGAAGGTGGTGGAAGGGCTGATTAAGTGCGGGGCGTTCGATTTCACCGCCGCCAGCCGGCGCCAACTGCTCGAAGGCCTTGACCGAACCCTGGCCTGGGGCGCCGCCCAGGCGCGCGAAGAGGCGACCACGCAGATGGGCCTCTTTGCCGCCAAGGGGATGAAACTGGTCAGCCCCGAGCCGGCGCTGCCGTCCTGCCCGCCGTGGAGCGACAAGGAGATGCTCAAGGCCGAGCGCGAGGCGCTGGGCTTCTACATCACCGCCCACCCGCTGGATCAGTACGAGGCCGACCTGCGGCGCTTCACCAACGCGGCGTGCGCCCAGCTGCCCGAGCGCGGACACCAGAGCAAAGTGATGCTGGGCGGCGTGATTCAGAACCTGCAGCTCAAGAACAGCCGCAAGGGCGACCGCTATGCGGCCTTCACGCTCGAGGACAAGAGCGGCATCGTCGAGGTGATCTGCTGGCCGGAGACCTATCGCCGGGCGGAGATCGATTTCACCACCGACGAGCCGGTGTGCGTCACCGGCACACTCGAGGTGGGCGAGGAGCGCTGCCAGATCATCGCCGATGAAGTGGTGCTGCTGACCCATTTTCGCGCTCGCGCCGCCCACGAAGTGCACCTGGCCCTGGTGGCGGAGCGCGTCACGGCCGAGCTGTTCGCAGAGCTCAAGTCGACACTGGCCGAGCATCGCGGCGAGTGTCCGTGTTTCGTCCACCTGCTGTTGCCGGACAAGACGGAGACCGTCATCGCGCTGCCGCGCGAGCTGCGCGTCTCACCCACCGAGGGCTTGGTCGAGGCGGTCGAGGCGTTGTGCGGGCGCGGCGTCGCCTCGTTGCTGTAGCGCGCCAGGGCTCTCGCCTTGCCCCGTTGCCGTCCGGCCTCGCGGCAACAGGGCGACGCCGGCGTTGAGGTTTTCCGCCACTCAAGGCTAATGGCGGGTTGAGCGGGCGCAATGAGCTATCGATTTCCCCCAAGCTTCCTCTGGGGCGTGGCGACCGCCGCCCATCAGGTAGAGGGGAACAACGTCAACAGCGACTTCTGGCTCCTCGAGCACACCCCCGGGTCGCTGTTCGCCGAGCCGTCGGGCGACGCCTGCGATCATTACCACCGCTACGCCGAGGACATTCGCCTGCTCAGCCGGCTCGGCTTCGGCGCCTATCGGTTCTCCATCGAGTGGGCGCGCATCGAGCCCGAGGAAGGATGCTTCTCGGTCGCGGCGCTCGATCACTACCGGCGCATGCTGGCCTGCTGCCGCGAGCACGGTGTGCGCCCCTGGGTCACGCTCCACCACTTCAGCTCGCCGCGTTGGTTCACCGCCGATGGCGGCTGGGAGGTGTCGACCAACGTCGATCGCTTCGCGCGCTATTGCGAACGCGCCATGCGCCATCTCGGCGATCTGATCGACGCTGCCTGTACGATCAACGAAGCCAACCTCACCGCGGCGCTGGCCGTCAGCGGACTGCTGCCGCCGGAGGGCGTCAAGGCGACGGCGCCCTTCGTGCGTGCGGCCGCGGCCCACTGTGGCTCGAGCCTCGAGCGCTTCGGTCCGTTCCTGCTCGGCCACCCGATGAAGGTTCGCGACACCATGCTCGCCGCGCACGCGCGCGCCCGCGACGTGCTCAAGGGCGGCGCGCACCGCTTTCCGGTCGGCATCACGCTGGCGATGCCGGACTACCAGGCCGTGCCGGGCGGCGAGGCGCAACGCCAGCGCGCCTGGGCGTGCAGCCTCGAGCCGTTCCTGTCCCTGGCGCGGGACGACGATTTCGTCGGCGTCCAGACGTACAGCCGCCAGCGGTTCGGTGCCGAGGGGCCGCTCGGCCCCGAGCCGGGTGTGCCGGTGCTCGCCTTGGGCTACGAGTTCTGGCCCGAAGCCTTGGCGGCGACGATCCGATCCGCGCACGCGACCGCCGGCGTGCCGATCGTGGTCACCGAGAACGGCATCGGCACGGCCGACGACGCGCAGCGCCTCGCCTACGTGCGCCGCGCGCTCGCCGGCGTGGCCCGCTGCCTGGACGACGGCCTCGACGTGCGCGGGTACTTCTACTGGTCGTTGCTCGACAACTTCGAATGGCTGTTCGGTTACGGGCCCAAGTTCGGCCTGCTGGCCGTCGACCGCGCGACGCAGGAGCGCCAGGTCAAGCCGAGTGCCGAATGGTTGGGGCGACTCGCGCGCACCGGCTGCGGCGACCTCTCTGGCGGTTGACAGGGGGCGAGGCGGGCGCCAAGCGAGCTGGCATCGCCCAATGACGCCTCCGACTCGAGCCCTGCGCATCGGCATTCTCACCGACAGCATGCAGGAGCGGCGCTGCGGCGACCGCGTCGAGTTGGCCAACGGCGGGGTCGGCGTATACACCTACAACCTCGTCAAGCACCTGCGGGCGAGCGACGACAGCAACGAGTATTTCCTGCTGTGCCGTCGCGGTGGCGATCTGGACGTCTACGAGGGACGCGCCGTGCGCTTGCCACCGCGCTTCCCGTTCGACCACCGCGAGGTCTTCGACTGGCCGTTCCGTCAAGCGGCGCTGCGGCTCCGACTCGACCTGCTGCACTACCCGAACCAATGGGGCGGGGGATTCTTGCCGCGCCGCATCAAGCGGGTGATCACCGTGCACGATTTGACCACCGTCCGCCTGGCCAGCACGCATCCGCGCCGGCGCGTGCTCGCCGAGCGTCTCTTCATGCGGCAGGCGCTGCGCAAGGCCGATCAGGTTATCGCGGTGTCGGAGCACACGCGCGCCGATCTGCTCGCCGAGACGGCGCTGGATCCGTCGCGCGTCTGCGTTATTCCGCACGGTGTCGGCGAGCAGTTTCGACCCGATGTGCGCACCCCCGACTTGCCCGGCCGCTATGACCTGCCCGAGCGTTTCATCCTGACCGTCGGCGTGCTCGAACCGCGCAAGAACCACGCCACCCTGCTGGCGGCGGTGGCGCAGTTGCACGCGCGCGGCGAGCCCATCGGCCTGGTCATCGCCGGCCGCGAGGGGTGGAAGTGGAATGATCCGCTCGAGGATGCGCGCTTCCAGCACCTGCGCCCGTGGGTGCGGGTGTGTCGCAACGTGCCGGATGCCGATCTGCCGGAACTCTACGGCCGCGCCGCGGTCTTCGCCTATCCCTCGCTCTACGAGGGATTCGGTCTGCCGCTGCTGGAAGCGATGGCGTGCGGCACGCCGGTGGTGGCCTCGCGCACCTCGTCGCTGCCGGAGGTCGCCGGCGACGCGGCACTGCTGGTCGATCCGCTCGACGCCGGGGCGCTGGCGGGGAGCGTGCGGGTCCTCCTGAGCGACGCCGGCCAGCGCCGGCGCCTGATCGCCGCCGGCCTGTGCCGGGCGCGCGAATTCTCCTGGCGGCGCACGGCCGAACAGACGCGTGCCGCGTACGAGCGCGCCTGCGCGGGCGAGGGGCGATGAGCCGAGCACCCGACGCGGCCCAGCGTTGGCGCGGTCGGCTATGGCACGGGTTCGCCCTGCTCTGGCCGGCCCTGCTCTTGGGACTGCTGACCAGCGCAATCTTGGCCGCGCGCGCGGTCTGGCAAGCCGGCGACCTGCACGACGGCACCTGGGCGTTGGCGGCACAGAACCTCGTCCGTCGCGGCCATGCGACCCTGCCGGTGACGGCGGCTGTGTGGTGGGGAGTACTGGTGGTCGCCTCGCTGGCCGTGCCGTATGTCACTCGCCGGCCGGATCGGCGGCGGCTCACACGGGGAAGGCGGTCGAGGGGGCTCGCGGCGGCGAGCGTGGCCCTGCTGTTGGTTTGGGGTGCGGCGCTGGTGGCTGGCGCGCGGGTGCGTGCCGGCAGCGCCGCGCCGAATGTCATTCTGGTGGTGGTCGACACCCTGCGCGCCGACCACGTCGGCTGC
>CAYYWP010000311.1:0-4006 GCA_964475125.1 uncultured Binatia bacterium (SeqCode)
GGAACGCGTTTTTCAACGGGCTGTTAAGGGGTCAGGCGGTTACGGGATTCGGATCGAGATCTCGCCCCTGATCCCCGACAGCCTAACACCCTAACCCCCTAACAGCCTGCCTTGGCTAGTCCATCGGGGCGATCCGCGTTACGCTGCGGCGCACCCGATGCGCTCCGCTTTCCTGCCCCGGCTGGTCAATCCGCCGTTTGGCGACCCCGGCCTTTACGTCGGCTTGCGCCATCACGGCCGCGCCCTGCTCTTCGATCTCGGCCGCATCGACCGCCAACCCGCTGCGGCGTTGCTCAGGGTGAGCCAGGTGTTCGTCTCCCACACGCACATGGATCACTTCGTCGGCTTCGACCACCTGCTGCGCATCTTCCTCGCTCGCGACGCCCACCTCGATCTCTTCGGCCCCCCCGGCATCATCGCCAACGTGCGCGGCAAGTTGGCCGGCTACACCTGGAATCTGATCGAGAGCTACCCGTTCCGGCTGACCGTGCACGAGGTCGGCTCCGAGCACATCGAAGCCGTCCATCTGCCGGCGCGCACGGCGTTCGCGCCCGAGCCCTTGCCGGCCCGCCGCTTCGACGGCGTGTTGATCGACACCGAGGACTACAGCGTCTCCGCCGTCCACCTCGATCACCGCATCGCCTGCCTGGGCTTCGCCGTCGCCGAGAAGACCCGCTTGAACGTGCGACCCGAGCGGCTGGCGGCGCTCGGCGTACCCCCGGGGCGCTGGATCAACGAGCTCAAGGAGGCGGTGCGGGCCGACCGCCCCGCCGAGACCCTCATCGTGGCCACCTGGCGCGAAAACGGCGAACCGCGCACGCGGACCTTCGAGCTCGGGACGCTGCGCGACGATCTGCTCGTCTATACGCGCGGGCAGAAGATCGCCTACGTCGTCGACACGCTCTTCAGCCGCGACAACCTGGCGCGCGTCAGCCAACTCGCCCGCGGGGCCGACATCTTCTTTTGCGAGTCGCTCTTCCTCGATGCCGACCGCGATCAGGCTTCGCGCCGCTACCACCTCACCGCGCGCCAAGCCGGCAGTCTGGCCCGCGCCGCCGGCGTGGCGCGTCTGGAGACCTTTCACTTCTCCTCCCGCTACGATCGCGATCCGACGCCGCTGCGCGCCGAGGCGCAAGCGGTCTTCCGCGGCGAGCTGCCGCCCGATGAGCCCGACTGAGCCGCCGTCGCCGGCGCCGTTGAGCGCCGAGGCGCGGGCCTTCCTCGATGCCCACGTGGTCGGCCACCTGGCGACGGCCGATGCCGACGGCGAGCCGCATGTCGTCCCGCTGTGCTTCGCGCGGGTCGGCGGCTGCGTCTATTTCGTCGCCGACGATAAACCCAAACGACACGGCCCGAAACGGCTGAAGCGCCTCCACAACCTCGCGGCCAACCCGCGCGCCGCGCTGGTCGTCGACGACTACACCGACGACTGGCAACGCCTGGCCTTCTTGCTCCTGCATCTCGACGCCGCCGTGGTCAGCGACGCCGCCGAGTACGCCGCCGGCCTGCTGGCGCTGCGCGCCCGCTACCCGGCCTATCGCGCCATGCCACTGACCCAGGCGGACCATCCGATGGTGCGCCTGACCCCCCGCCGCTGGCATCTCTGGCGGGCCGGCCGTCAGGACACGTGAGGCGGCCGGCGCCGGGTTGCACCGGCTCGCGGCATCGGTATCTATAGCCGTCATGCGGCGCGCCACGTGGAGGCGGTTGGGGGTGGGCTGGATCGGCGGCATCGGCACGGCGGCGTTGCTGTGCGCCAACGCTTGCTCGGCGCCGCGCGCGACCACTTCGCCGACCGCTACTGCGACGGCGAGTGATTTCACCGCCACCGTCACTCCGGTCTTTCGCCTCGTCGCCAGCCCGGCACTCGTCGACCTGCCGTCGCGCGTCCTCGTCATCCGCCTTACCCTGACGGCGACCAGCCAATCGACCTACTACGCCTTCACCACCAGCGATCTCAGCATCGTGCTGCCCGACAACACGCGGGTTCGCGTCCTCGACCCGCCGCGGGCCGAGGTGCTCTTGCGCCGTACGACGATCGCGGACGCGGACATGTCGTACCTCTCCCAGGACGGTCACGTGCCCGGCGGGCTGAGCAGCGACGTGCGCGACTCCCTGCTGTTCACGGTGCGCAGCCACCTCCTGGCCAACGGCACCTTCGGGCCCGGACAGCCGCTCGAGGGCTACCTGGTGATCGACACCGAGCGCCCGGTCATGTCCCTCGACGGGGCCGCGGTCGAAGTCGTCGCCCAGCGCTTCGGCGACGAGACGCCGGCCCGCTTCGCCACACAGATCGCCGGCGCGCCCCAGCTGACGGGACAGCCGTGAGCGACCAGCCCACGGTCAGCGAACGGTCCGCCTGGCTGGCCGATACACTGCGCCGGGGCTTCGATCCGCTGCATTTGACGATCGAGGACGAGAGCCACCTCCACCGCGGCCATCCCGGCGCCGCCGGCGGCGGCGGGCATTTCCGCGTGCTGATCGTCTCGGCGCGTTTCCGCAACCAAGCCGCCGTCGCTCGCCAGCGCGCCGTGTACGCCCACCTCGGCGACGCCATCGGCTCGACCATCCACGCCCTCGCCCTGCGCACGCTCACCCCCGAGGAGTGGCGGTCGAGCGGCAATCCCGACTCGCGAACCGAGCCGGCTTGAGGCCTGCAGGAGGTTCCGCGGTGCCGACGCCGACCGACGGCTGGATCCGCGCCAACGACCTCTCCCTGCACTATCTCGATTGGGGCAGCCCCGGCGGCCCGGCAGTGCTGTTTCTGCACGGCGGATCGGCGCACGCACGTTGGTGGGACCTCGTCATCGCGGCGCTCGCCGATCGCTATCGCTGCATCGCACTCGACCTGCGCGGTCATGGCGACAGCGGGCGGCCGGCCGGCGGCGAGTACGACCTCGCCTCGCATGTCGCCGATGTCGCCGCGGTATCGGCCGAGCTCGATCTCCACGGCAGCGCCCTAGTCGGCCACTCGTTCGGCGGCTACGTGGCCATGGCGTACGCCGGCCGGGGCGACGTCGCACTCGGCGCGCTGGCGGTGGTCGACAGTCAAGCCCGCATTTCGCCGCGCTCGGTGCGCTTTCTCGAAGCGCTCGGCAAGCTGCCACAACCGCGCTATGCCGACCTGGACGACGCGGTGGCGCGCTTTCGCCTGCTCCCGGCCGGCACCTCGGCTGCTCCCGCCGTCCTGGCGCATGCGGCGCGCCACAGCGTCGTGCGCCTGGCCAGCGGCACCTGGACGCTCAAGTTCGATCGCCGCGCTCTCACCGGCACGGCGGCCCAGGAGCTCACCCCATACCTGTCGGCCGCGCCCTGCCCGGTGCTGGCCGTGCGCGGCGCCCGCAGCGCGATCGTCGATGCCGCGGCACTGGCCGAGTTTGCCAGCGCGCGGCCCGACGCCGAGCTGGCCGAGATTCCCGAGGCGTATCACCACGTCATGCTCGATCAGCCCGCGGCATTGGCGGCCGTGCTTGGCGACTTTCTCGCTCGCCACCTGCCCGGAGCCCAGGGCGCATCCCGACACCACCGCTGAACGGCGAGCCGGTGCCCACTCCGCCGCCGATCACGCGCGGGTCTTTCGCTTCACCAGTGCACCGCCCCGGCGTGCCTCTCGACCTCGTGAGGCAGGAATGGCACGCTCGGTGTCCAGCGGCAGAGGAGCGGCGCGGTTCCGTGTTCATCCGTGGTTCTCAGGGCGGCAGCGTGCGGATTGCCCAGGCATGACGCGCATCGAAAGCAAGATCCGCACGAGCGATGGCCTGTTCCAGGAGAACCACCGGCACAATTCCGCCCTGGTCGCGGAGCTGCAAGAACGCCTGGCCGCGGCGCAGTCCGGGGGACCCGAGGACGCCAAGCGCCGTCACAGCGAGCGCGGCAAGCTGCTGCCGCGCCAGCGCGTCGAGGCGCTGCTGGATCCCGGCACGCCGTTCCTCGAGCTCTCCCCGCTGGCGGCGTACGGACTGTACGGCGGCGAGGCGCCGGCGGCCGGCATCATCACCGGCATCGG
>CAYYWP010000312.1:0-3968 GCA_964475125.1 uncultured Binatia bacterium (SeqCode)
GGCGGCGCTGCCGCGCCGTGTCCCCAAAGGCCCACACCGGCGGCCGCGGCTCATCCTCCGGCGCCAACGGCGAACAGTGAAAATGCCACATCTTCCACACCTTGTTCCCCCGCCCATCATCGCGCCGGTACACACTGGTCTCCCGAAACCGAAACCCAATCGTCTCCCCCACCCCCTTGGTGGCCAAATACTCCGCCCCCGTCCCCGCCTGCGTGCGCGCCGCTATCGGCAACACCCCCTCGCACGTCAGGTACCCCATCTCCCCCTCCACCGTCACCCGCACATCCCACACCTCCACCGGCTCCGGCACCGCTATCTCCTTCTGATACGCCTCCCACAGCTTCACCTTCTCCGCCAACCCGTAATACGGGTGGCTGTTCAGGTTCCACATCAAATACTCCGGCGCGAAACACTCCCGCATCTTCGGAATGTCCAGCCCGTGATTGGCCGTCCACCACTGCCGGTGTAGGCGCCGAATCTCTGCCTCGTCCTCGCCCTTGCCCATCGCTGCTCTCCTTCCCGCTGCTGGTCCCGGCGGCGCCCTGCCGCGCCGCGCGGCTCTGCCGCTTAGTCGCTTGCACGCCCCCGCGCAAGCTCCAGGCGGTGACGGGGTGAGGGGGTTGGCGGTTAGGGGATTGTGCGGAGTGCAGAATCTTCTCTGATCCCCTAACCGCCTAACCCCCTCACCCCGAACCCCCTGCCAAATAACTACCAGCGAACGCCGAACTCGCCGCGCGGCAACGGACCGGACCAGCGACGGGATCACTCATCGGGCTCATCGCAGCAGCGCCTCGAGCCCGATCTCATCGACCACCGTCACCCCCAGCTGGCGGGCCTTCTCGAGCTTGGTGCCTGCATCGGTCCCGGCAACCACATAGTCGGTCTTCTTGCTCACGCCCCCGCTCACTCGCCCGCCGGCCATCTCGATGCGCGCGATCACCGCCTCGCGCGGCTGCGAGAGCGTTCCGGTCAGCACGAAGGTCTTGCCGTGCAGGGCCCCGCCGTGGCGCGGCCGCGGCACCGCCTGTGGGCGCATGCCGACGGCGCGCAAGCGCTGCAACGCGGTGCGGTTCTGCGGCTGTCGAAAGAAGGTGCGGATCGCCCGCGCGGTCTCGGCGCCGATGTCGCGGATGGCGGTCAGCGCCTCCTCGTCGGCCTCTTCCAGCGCCTCGAGCGAACCGAAGCGCTCGGCCAGCAGGCGGGCCGTGCGCTCGCCGACCTGCGGAATGCCGAGCGCGTAGAGCAGCCGATCGAGGGCCGGCGCCCTGGTAGCCTGGATCGCCTCGACGACGTTGCCGGCCGACTTCTCGCCCATGCGGTCGAGGGCGGCCAGTTGCTCCACCGTCAGCCGGTAGAGGTCGGAGACGTCTTCCACCAACCCCAGGTCGACCAACCGCGCGACCAGCTTCTCGCCCAGCCCATCGATGTTCATCCCGTGTTTGGAGGCGTAGTGGCGGATGAGCTCGCGGCGTTGGGCCGGACAGCGCAAGCCGATGCAGCGATGCGCCGCCGCGCCACTCTCGCGCACCACCGCGCTGCCGCACACCGGGCAGCGCTCGGGCATGCGAAAACGGCGCTCGTCGCCGCGCCGGCGCTCGCTGACGACGCGCACGATGTAGGGGATCACGTCGCCGGCGCGTTCCACCACCACCGTATCGCCGATGCGCACGTCCTTGCGCTCGACCTCGTCCATGTTGTGCAGCGAGGCGTTGGCAATCGTCACCCCGCCGACCGAGACGGGCTCGAGCTCGGCCACCGGGGTGATGACGCCGGTGCGGCCGACCGACGGTTGGATATCGCGCACGCGCGTTTCGGCCTGTTGGGCTTTGAACTTGAAGGCCACGGCCCAGCGTGGCGAGCGCGACACCTCGCCCAGACGGCGCTGGAGCGTCAGGTCATCGACCTTCGCCACCACGCCATCGACCTCGTAGGGCAGCGCGGCGCGCTGGCGGCCGATGTCGGCGTGGTAATCGATCAGCCCCTGCGCACCGCGCACCCGGGCGTTGAGCGGGTTGGTCTTGAGGCCCCAGGCGCGCAGCCCGGTCAGGAAGCCCCAGTGCGATTCGAAGTGTGCGCCCTCGATCAATCCGGGGCTGTGAAAAAAGATGGCGAGCGGCCGGGTCGCCGTGACGCGCGAGTCGAGCTGGCGCAGCGACCCGGCGGCGGCGTTACGCGGGTTGGCAAAGGGCGGCTCGCCCGCCTGCCGGCGCTCCTCGTTCAAGCGCGCGAAGGCGGCGTGCGGAAAGATCACCTCCCCGCGCACCTCGAGACGGGCCGGGAGGGGCGCCGCGCCCGGCGCGCCCTGCAGGCGCAGTGGCACCGAACGGATCGTCTTGACGTTCGCCGTCACATCTTCCCCGGTGATGCCGTCGCCGCGGGTCGAGGCGATCGTCAGCGCCCCCTCGGCGTACACCAGCTCGACGGCAAGGCCGTCGAGCTTCGGTTCGGCGACGTAGTCGATCGGCCCGTCGCTGCGCAGCAATCGCCGCACGCGCTCGTCGAACTCGCGGCACTCGGCCTCGGACATGGCGTTGTCCAGCGACAGCATCGGCAGGCTGTGCCGCACGGTGGCGAACTTCGCCGCCGCCGCCGCCCCGACGCGCTGGGTCGGGGAGCTGGGGCTGCGCAGCTCCGGGTAGCGCGCCTCGATGTCCTGCAAGCGCCGGAAGAGCGCATCGTACTCCGCGTCGGAGATCGCTGGCGCATCATGCACGTAGTAGCGCACGTTGTGTGCCTCGATCTCTCGCCGCAGGCGCTCACACTCGGCGGCGATTTTTCGCGGCGGACCCATCCCCTTCGACACGTCCTCTCCCTAGCGCACGACGTCCAGAGTGTCAGGAGCCGCGGACAGTCAAGAATTTCACGCCACGTCCACAATTCCGCACCGGACGACAATCGGCGTCTCCGCGGCGGGCGATGAGACCTTTGCCGTCGCGCCGGCGAGCTTGGTATGATGTGTGCTCTATCAAGCAGGGCGGAGCGATCCGGCCGGTTATGGAACCCAGCCACGAGGCAGAGCACAAGGCGGTGATCCTGCTCGTCGACGACGAGCGCGATCACCTGGTCATCACCAAGACCTTCCTCGATGGACAGGGGTACGAGTGCGTTTGCGTCGAACGCGGCTGGGATGCCTTGCGCGTCTTGCAGGAGCGACCGGTCGATCTGATCCTGTTGGACCTCCACATGCCGGGCATGGACGGCTACTCCCTGGCGCAGAACATCCTGGGCCGCGAACAGTTCCGCCATATCCCGATCGTCGCCTTCAGCTGCTACGACCTGACGCGCTACAAGCAGCGCGCCATGCGCACCGGGATGGCCAACTTCATCCCCAAGCCGGTCGACCGCGCCCGCCTGTTGTCGACCGTGCGCGACCAGCTGAGCCTGCGCCAGCGGCTGTCGAAATTGAGCGCCATCGAAGGCGATCTGGCCGACGACTGACCCTCCGCGCCGCGCGCCCAGCCGCCTTGCGTCAGCCGACGGGGCCTGGTTAAGGTCTCGCCGAGAAGGAGACGGCCGTGGGCAAGGTGATGGAAGTCAGCGACCTGAGTTTCGATCAGGAAGTCCTCAAGGCGACGACGCCGGTCTTGATCGACTTCTGGGCTCCGTGGTGTGGCCCCTGCCGGGCCATCTCCCCCGTGGTGGAAGAGCTGGCAGGCGAGTACGCCGGGCGACTCAAAGTCGTGAAGATGAACGTCGACGACAATCCGCAGACGCCCTCCCGCTATGGCGTTCGCGGCATCCCCAACTTGATCGTCTTCAAGGGCGGCCAGGTGGCCGACCAAATCGTCGGCGCCGTGCCCAAGGCGCATCTGGTGCGGGCGATCGATCAGGTGATCGCGTGAGGTAGGTTGTTAGGTTGTTAGGTTGTTCGTTGTTAGGAAAGAGTGACTCCCTCTTCCTAACAACGAACAACCTAGTATCCTGTATCCGAAATTCGCTGCCTATCTCGGCGGCCCTCAGCGCCCCTG
>CAYYWP010000313.1:0-3958 GCA_964475125.1 uncultured Binatia bacterium (SeqCode)
TGCAGCGCATCGAAGAGGGCGGGTACGGCGTCTGTGAGTCCTGCGGCGCGGCGATCGGCCTCGAGCGACTGCGCGCCCGCCCGGTCACCACGCTGTGCATCGAGTGCAAAGCCGAGCAGGAAGCCGAAGAGCGCAAACAGCGGCGCGCTTGAGGTGCCGCCGAGTGGCGGGCCGTGCACCGCGACCGGCTTGCGACGCTGCGGTGGATCGGTTAAGCCACCGACGCGAAGACGGGGCCGTAGCTCAGTTGGGAGAGCGCTAGAATCGCACTCTAGAGGTCGAGGGTTCAACTCCCTTCGGCTCCACTTGTGAATCCGGCACAGCGGGCGTCCTGCGGGGCGCCCGATTTGTCTTCGCGGGCGATCGTGCCCGTGGGGCAGGCTGATCCGGGATGGCGGATCGAATGAATGTTGGCGGTGCCGGCCTTTGCGCTTGCCCGTCGTTACCGCATCGCGCGAAGGTCAAAGTCCTGGGGGGGGCGAATGGCGACGAGGCAGAGCAACGGCGTCTGGGGAGCCTTGGTAACCGCGACGATGGCGGGGGTTCTGTTCTCGCTGGTGCCCCTGCAGCAGGGGCAGGCCGGGATTGGTTGTCCTTGCATGGGCGTCGATCCGGCGAACTGCACTTCGACGGTTTGGATTCCACGGTCGGCGGCGTGCGGTGGAGACATTACTTGTCCTCTGATCGCGGGCGTCTGCAGTTGCCCGAGAATCGTCCGACGACAGGCTTGTTGCCAGCTCAACGCGACCACGTGCGAAGACACTGGTCAGTTCGAATGCGACTCCTGCCTACTGCAGGGCGGCCAGTTCGTGCTCGATAGTAGCTGCGCAAGCAACTGCACGGCGCCGAATGACACGCCGACGGATACGCCGACCTCTACTCCGACCGACACGCCGACCGCGACGCCGACCGACACCCCGACGGCGACGCCGACGGCCACCGCGACGGCGACGCCCACCGACACCCCGACCGCGACGCCGACCAACACGCCGGTTCCGGACGGCGGCGGCTGCGACGATCCGGCCGACTGCCTCTCCGGCAACTGTGTCGACGACGTGTGCTGCGCCGACGCCTCCTGCCCGCCGGGGCAGTCCTGCGACAACCCCGGTCAAGCCGGAGAGTGTTCGTCAGATCCGACCGCGCCGGCGCCGGCGCTGTCGCACGGCGGCGTCTGGCTGGCACTCGCCGTTCTGCTGACCCTCGGTGGCCTGGCGCTGCTGCGGCGGCGGCGCGTCTGAGTCAGCCGGCGGCGGAAGAAGATCGCGCCAGGTGCGCCGGCCGGCGCGGCGTTTGATGAGCTGTGGAAAGCCGGAGATTCTCTACGCCGCAAGAACGTTCCGCTCACCCTTCGACGGGCTCAGGGTGAGCGGAACGAATATCGACGCACTGCTGGCGGGACGAGTCTCGACCGAGTGGTCGAGACGGATCGAAACCGGCGCCTATCGACAGGTCAGCGCTGGTGGCCGAAGGTGTCCCACGAGATGTGTTGGTGGGCGTGGTAGCGCTTGGCGGGCTTGAAGTCGGTGCCGGTGTAGTGCGCCACGGGGAGGAGCCCGACCTGGGTGTAATCGTCGGGTATCCCCAGGAGCGCGGCGGCCTCGGCCTCGCGCACGACGTGGATCGTGGTCCAGGCCGCGCCGAGGCCGTGGGCGCGCAGCGCCAGCATGAACGACCATGCGGCGGGCAGGATCGATCCGTAGGTCGAGGACTGGTTGAACACCGTGGCGCGCTCGACGCGGCCGCGCACGCAGGGGACGACGTGGACCGGGACCTCGTGTAGGTGCGCCGCCAGATGGCCCGACGACTCGAACATGCGCGGCAAGGCGGCGGCGCGGATCTCGTCCTCGGAGAATTCCTGCCGCAGGTGTTCCTCGTAGCCTTGACGAAACTCGTCGAGCACCCGCCGGTAGATGTCGGCCAGCCCGGCGCGCTTGGCGGGATCGGTAACGACGAGCCAGTGCCAGCGCTGCAGATTGGTCGCGGTCGGCGCCTGCATGGCGATCTCCAGGCAGCGGCTGATCACGGCGAGGTCGACCGGGCGCTTGAGGTCGAGCCGCTTGCGCACCGAGCGCGTGGTGGTGAGGAGTTTCTCACAACTGGCGATGTCCATGGCGGCAATACGGCTCAAGGAACGCGCAGTCTGTCAAGAGGATGTCGTCTATCGCCTCGCAGGTCTTGGCGTCTCATGTCGCGGGAGCGCATGGCGCGGGCCCCCAGCGCCCCGCCGGGCGCACGCTGTGCGCGCCTGCGAGTCAATGGCGATTCACATTCAGGCGCTTCTGCGCTATCCGACGAGAGCGACAGAAGGAAGGAGGCGGCTACAGTGGGCGCGCGAGCATCTGACGGTACCGTGCGAGGCGCGATCGCCCGCCACGACTCCGCGGCGCACGCGCTCGCGGCGGTGGCCCTGCTGACCGCCGTCCTCGGCGGCTGCGGCGGCGTCTGTCGCGACACCCTCGAACAGGCAGGGAGCCTCAAGGCGGCGATCGAAGCGGTGGCTACACAACTGCGCGACCTCGGCAGCGATACGGTGGCCGCCGGGGATGCGGTCCTGGGTGAGCGCATCGGGCGCGCCGCGGATGAGATCGAACGCCTGCCGGCGGCGCTTGAGGCGGTGCGCAACGGGACGGCGGCGGACGGCGCCGCCGTGGTTCGTCAGGTGGCCGCCGAGCTGGTCGATGCGCTGGTGAAACTGAAGGCGGACGGAGCGAAGGCGGGCGCGTACGCGAGCGCGCCCCTGAACGTGTCGCTGGCCTTGATCAGCCAGCGGCTCAATGCCGTGCCGGGGGTCGAGTTCCCCCCCGCCGTGCTGGCGATCTCGCCCTCGCGAGTGGATGCGAGCAAGCAGGCGCGGATCAAGCTCTACGGCCATCTGCCGGGCAAATCGAACGACGACGTAGTCGTCTCCATCGGCGGCAAGACGACCTCGGTCTTTCGCACCGCCGGCGGTGGAGGGGTGTTCGCGGTGCCGGAGGCAGTCGCGCTGGCCGCCGAGCAGACGGTGCCCTTCACGGTGCGGGGAAAGAAGCGATCGGGGCTCTTCGGCCTGTGGAGCGAGGACGTCGAGTTCCAGGAACAGCTCGCGGTCGGCAAGGCGAAGCCGTTCTCGTGCACGATCGAGACCTTCGAGGTGCACCCGGAGCGGCTGGAGAAAGTCGAGGCCGACCGCCCGGCGTCGTACGAGGCCACCACAGCGGGCAAGGAGGGGCGCGCCAATCAACACCGGCGGGTGGCGGCCGCGGAGCTGTTCACCCAGACCGTGCAAAATGCCGCGTCGTATGATCCGAGCACGGCGGTGGTGGTGGGGATCGAGGAGAAGCTTTTCTCGGATGGCGCGGGTTGCGGGCACGGGCCGAGCGGCAGCGCGCGCATCGTCGAATCGGGACGGGCGGTGGAGATCGATCTGGACGCGCCCCACCTGGCGCGCCGCATGCAGATCGACGGTTGGAAGATCCAAGTCTGCGAGGCGAACGATACGCGCCTCGCCATGACCCTCAAGCCGACTTTCCTGGTGGCGCGCCGCGACAGCGGGGCCCTGGTCAGCCAGCACAAGCAGACGGTCGATGCCGGTTTCGATGGCGCCCGGGTGGAGCACAGGCTGGCGCAAGGCGTGCCGTGGGTAGTGCACGTCACCTGCGCCTTCTCCGAAGGGACGGAGCGCTGGGAGACGCGCACCATGGTGCTCAGCAACGAGAACCTGGAGCAGAAGGCCAAAGGCATCGGGGCGCGGGTCAAAGTGGAGCCGGAGTCCTCGGTGCAGGTGATCAAGATGGCCCTGGAGCCGTTCGACCCGCTGCGCTTCGACGACCAGATGCGCAGCGATGAAAGCGGTGCAGCGGATGGTCGAAAGCCCTAACCGCCGGTTGACGCGTTCCGCCCACCCTTCGACCCTTCGACGGGCTCAGGGCTCAGGGTGAGCGGAAGAGTGCCGGGCGTTCCGCTCACCCTGAGCCCTGAG
>CAYYWP010000314.1:0-3890 GCA_964475125.1 uncultured Binatia bacterium (SeqCode)
AGCACGAGGGTCGAGAGAGTGAACCCCAAACCCAATTGACGATGGCGATGAGTCAAGCGCTCGAACTCATGCACGCTGCCTCTGGGTCCTCTGCGTACTCCGGGTCTCTGCGTTGAGGTTTTTTCAGATCGAGGCTAGTGCCGACCACTCACCACTCAGTGCCCCCCTCGCACCAGGCTGGGCAGGCCGTTGCGGAAGCGCGGAGCGCCAGAGTATCTTCCGCCGCCCGCCGAGGCCCGACGGGCAGCGAAGAAAGGATGGCCATGGACAGATTGGCGGGCAAGAGCGCGATCGTGACCGGCGCGGCGTCGGGGATCGGACTGGCGACGGCGAAGCGCTTCTTGCAGGAAGGCGCGAAGGTGCTGATGGTCGATCTCGAAGCGGCGCGGGTGCGGCGCGAGGCGGAGGCGATCGGCCATGCGGCCCTCTCCTGGTTCGCCGCCGACGTCGCCGACGAAGGCCAGACCGCCGCCTACGTGCGCGCTGCCGTCGAGCGCCTGGGCGGCATCGACATCCTGGTGGCGAACGCGGGAATCCTCGGGCCGATCGCGCCGCTCACGGAGGTGACGGTCGAGGACTTCGACCGCATCTACGCCGTCAACGTCCGCGGTGCCTGGCTGTCGCTGAAGCACGTGATCCCGCATATGCGCGCGCGCCGCCGCGGCAGCATCATTCTCACCTCCTCGATCGCCGGCACCAAGGGCTTCGGCGGCATCAGCGGCTATACGGCCAGCAAGCACGCGGTCAAAGGGCTGATGCGTTCGGCGGCGATCGAATGCGGCCCGGCCGGCATTCGCGTCAACACCATCCACCCGGGGTCGACCGACACCCCGATGATCGATGCGCTGGCGGCCGGATTCGCCCCCGATGATCCGGCCCGCGGCCGCGCCCTGCTCGAGGCCAGCACGCTGCTCGGCCGCTACGCGGCGCCGGAGGAAATGGCGGAGATGATCCTCTTTCTGGCCAGCGACGAGAGCAGCTTCTGCACCGGCGGGGTGTTCGCCGTCGACGGCGGGCAAGCGGTGAAGTAAGCGCGCTTGCCGGCCCCGGTCGCCGCCTCCCGACACCTCGGTGCGGCGTCCGCCCGGCCCGCCGGCGCCCGTTCACCGCCAGCCGGCACACGACGCGACAGGAGAGGAATCGTGCAGATCGACATCACGGATGCGCAGCGCCACGGGCTGAGATCCAGCGCCCTGTTCAACCACGATCTCGCTCCGGTGCCGGCCGCGGCGCGTACCTGGGCGGTAGGCAGCTTCGCGGCGCTGTGGATCTCCATGTCGGCCTGCATTCCCACCTACATGCTCGCCTCGTCGCTGATCAGCGGCGGCATGAATTGGTGGCAAGCGGTGCTGACGATCTTCCTCGCCAACCTCATCGTGCTCATTCCGATGGTCCTCAACGCCCACGCCGGCACGCGCTACGGCATTCCCTTCCCGGTCTACTGTCGCGCCGCCTTCGGCACCCTGGGTGCGAACGTGCCGGCCGTGTTGCGCGCCCTGGTGGCGTGCGGGTGGTTCGGCATCCAGGCCTGGATCGGCGGCCACGCCATCTTCAGCATCCTGGCGTTGTTCGTCCCCGCGCTGGCGGCGTCCGCGCCGCTGCCGGTGCTGGGGATCACCACGGCGCAGCTCGTCTGCTTCCTGCTCTTCTGGTGTGTCCACCTCTGGGTCATCCACCGCGGCATCGAGACCATCCGCTTCCTGCTCAACATCAAGGCACCGCTGCTGATCGCGCTCGGGCTGGCGCTGGTCGCGTGGGCCTATCAGGCGGCCGGCGGTTTCGGCCCGATTCTCTCCCAGCCCTCGCAGTTCGATGCCGGGCAAGCCCGCGCCGGGCAGTTCTTCTCCTACTTTTTTCCGGCCCTGACCGGGATGATCGGATACTGGGCGACGTTGTCGCTCAACATCCCGGACTTCTCGCGCTACGCCCGCTCGCAGCGCGATCAAGTGCTCGGCCAGGCGCTCGGCCTGCCGACGACGATGGGGTTGTACTCGTTCATCGGCGTGGCGGTGACCTCCGCCACCACCGTCATCTACGGCACGACGCTGTGGGATCCGGTGCAGGTGCTGACGCGTTTCAGCAACCCCGTCGTGCTCGTCGTCGCCATGGTCGCCCTCTGTATCGCCACGCTGGCGACCAATATCGCCGCCAACGTCGTCAGCCCGGCGAACGACTTCTCCCAGCTCGCGCCGCGCTACATCTCCTTCCGCCTCGGCGGCTACATCACCGCCCTGATCGGCGTGCTGATGATGCCGTGGAAGCTGGTGGCCGATCCGACCGGCTACATCTTCACCTGGCTCATCGCCTATACCGCCCTGCTGGGGCCGATCGGCGGCGTGCTGATCGCCGACTACTTCGTCTGGCGGCGCTGTCAGCTCGACGTGGTGGCGCTCTACGACCCCGACGGCGCCTATCGCTTCACGCGCGGCTTCAGCCTGGTGGCGCTGGTGGCGCTGCTCGTCGGCGCGCTGCCGAGCCTGCCGGGATTCCTGCTCCAGGTGCAGGTCCTGGCGCCGGACGCGGTCCCACCGGGGCTCGCCAACCTCTACCACTACGCCTGGTTCATCGGCTTCGCCGTGGCGTTCGTCGTCTACCTGGCCGGGCGGGCGCTGGAGCCGAAGCCGTCGGCGGCCGGCGCGGTGGTGCCGGCGGCGGGGGATTGAGGGCGACCCGAGGCCCCGCGGCGATTTGCAGCGCGATCGACGATTGAAATGATCGGCACGCCGGCGTAGCGTCGGCGCCGTTCGATTCGCCGGTAGCGGTCTCGCCGACCGCGGGAAAGGAGTCCGCCGTGGCCACGCCGTTTCGCATCACTCCCGCCGCGCCGGAGGCGCTGCGACGCCTCGAGGACGGCGCCCCGCCCGACCTGAAGGCGCACCTCGACATGATCAAGCGCGGCCTCGAGGCGATTCCCGGCGTGCCGGGCGAGGCGATCTACGGCGCCGTGACGCTGCGCACGCTGGCGTTGAAACCGGAGCTCTTCCGCAGCTGGTTCCTGATGGAGCACTACTCGGTCAAACACGGCGAGATCGAGTCGTCGACCAAGGAGCTGCTCGCCGCCGTGATCTCGTGGCGCAACGAAGGCGACGAGACGCCGACCTGCGCGCCGTACCACGAAGGGGCAGCGCGCCTCGAGGGCGCCGACGAAGCCGCCATCGGCGTGGCACGCGACTGGGAGGCCAAGCGCGGTCTGGTCTCGGAGCGGCAACGCGACCTGGTCGATTTCGGCCTCAAGGCCGCCTTCGCGCCGCGCCAGGTCGGCGATGCGGACGTGGCGCGCGTGCGCCGCCACGGCATCTCCGATGCGGGGCTGGTGGAGTTGGTCAGCGCGGCGCTGATCGCCTACAACCTCTCGGCTCTCAACCAGGTCTTCAACCTCGTCGAAGGGCAGGGCTGAAGTGACGCGTCCGCGACGACCGTAGCCGCGGGACCTGTGCCCGCCGGCGACGCAGCGCGTCGCCGGGAGGGGCGGGGTGCGGCGCGAGGTGACCGCCGGTGCTCAATCGCCGTCGTCCGCGCCCGGTTGCCGCGGCCCCGCGCCCTGAGGCGGTGGGATAACGAGCGTTCGCGACGAGCCGTAGCCGCGGGACCTGTGCCCGCCGGCGACGCGGCGCGTCGCCGGGTGGCGGGGGGCGTGGCGCGATGTGCCCCGGGGGAATTGGGCGGCGTCGGGGAGCAAGTCGCGCTGGATGGATTGGGCGATGTTGAGCTCCTGCTCAAGCTGCAGCTTCTTGCGCTCCTGTTCGAGCAGCCTGGCGTTTTCGAGGACGAACGACGCTTCGATGGCGAGCGATTGGAGAAGGTCGCGGCTGGTGGAGGTCAGCTCGGCATGGGACTCGCGGGAGTCCATGTAGAGCAGGCCGATGGTGTCGGCGATGGTGCCAACGACG
>CAYYWP010000315.1:0-3870 GCA_964475125.1 uncultured Binatia bacterium (SeqCode)
TCACCTCTTCGGAGAGGCGCAGGTTGTACGGCACCTTGACCACGACGATGCGGTCGAGAATCGCCTCGTTGGTGTGGTCGGCCTTGAACTTCTGCCACTCGGCCTCGTTCGAGTGCGCGACGATGACGGTGTCGACGTACACCATGCCGTGGCGGCCCGGGGCGGGGATGACCTTCTCCTGCGTCGCCGTGATCATGGCGTGCAGGTATTCGATCTCGTTCTTGAACACCTCGATGAACTCGACCATGCCGCGGTTGCCGACGTTGAGCGCGCCGTTGAGGTCGAGCACGCGCGGGTCGCCCTCGGAGTAGCGGTCGAGCTTGGAGATGTCCTCGCTGCCGATCAGCACCGAGGTGTCCTGGTTGTTGGGATCGACCGGCGGAACGACGCCGATGCCGAGCCGATTGCGCTTCGAGAACGAGCGCACGACGATCGGCACATCTTCGTAGCGGGTGCCGAATTCCTCCTTCAGGCGGTAGCGGCACACTGGGCAGAGGTCGCCCTCGATGTGGACGCCGAGCATCTTCTCGAACTCGCGCCGCAGGTGGCGCGGCAGGAGATGCAGGGGCTCCTCCTGCATCGGGCAGCCCTCGATGGCGTAGATCGGCGGCAACTCCTCGAGGCCGCGCTGCAAGCGCTCGACCAACGAGCTCTTGCCCGAGCCGACCGGGCCCATCAGGTAGAGGACCTGGCGGCTCTCCTCGCCCTTGAGGGCAGCGGAGTGAAAGTAGCGCGCGATCTGCGCCACCGTGCGCTCGATGCCGAAGAACTCCTCGGCGAAGAAATTGAAGACGCGCAGCGACTCGTCCTTGAAGAGCCGCTTCACCCGCCCGTCGTCGTTCTCCAGGATGTCGCGCGAACCCAGCGCATTGATCATCTCGAACATCCGCGCATGCGCCAGCTTGGCGATGCCCGGGTCCTCCCGGACCCGTTCGAGATACTCGATGAAGGGGCCGCTCCAGTTGTGCGACTCGCGCGCCGCGCGATCCTCGCGAATCAGTTTCTCGAAGATGGCCTTGTCAGTCTCCATTGACCGCTCCTTTGCCGCATGGGCACCGCCCCCACCCCCGTTTGGTGGCTGGCCACCTGTCTGTCGCACGATCCGTCAGCCGTTCGAGGTACTCCTCTCACCTGCAGCATCCGGGGCTGGGTCCACCGGTGCAAGTCGTGAATCGGATACGGACGTGGAATGGCGGCGGCGGTACTGGATGGAGCGAGGAACGACGACCCAACCGCGGGCCGTCACGCAAACCCTTTGCCGGATACCATCGACGTGCAGCGGACGGTACCACTATAGATTGTGGCGAGTCAAGAAAATTCTCACAATATGTAGTTGCGCGGACGTCCAGTGCCATCTGTCCTCGACTGCGCCAGCGCGGCGCGTCAACGCCGCCGCGCTGGGCAGGTGGCGTAGTCAGCAGGATGCATGCCACGTCGGGCGCTGGACTGCCGCATCGCTTCGCGGTGCGACCGGTGTCGCAGTAGCGCAGGCCTTGCCGGCAAACACGCTCACTCTTGCGATATGTTGACGGATCGATGCGCGCGCCGCGCTTCGCCAGCGCGGTTGACGGGTGCGCGTCGCGCGCGCTAGCGGCTGGCGCACACGGAGAGCGCCCGCCACGGCCATCGACTTCACATTGCCCGCGGAAGTGGGCGCGATCCGGGCGCGACTGCGCGCGTTCATTGCCGAGGAGATCGAGCCCGCGGAGGCGCGTGTGCGGGCAGGGGCCGCCGACGGCGACGAGCGGGCCGAGCGGCGCTTGCTGGTGCGAGCCATCGGCGCCTTGCGCGACAAGGCCAAGGCGCTGGGGCTGTGGAACCCGCATCTGCCGCCGGAATGGGGCGGCATGGGCCTGGGGCCCCTGTCACTGGCGACGGTGTCCGCCGAGTGCGGCCGCAACCGCATCGCGCCGTACGTGCTCAACTGCCAGGCGCCCGACGAAGGCAACATGCACACGCTCCTGCACCACGGCAGCGGCGCGCAGCGCGAACGCTACCTGCGGCCGCTCGCCGAGGGCCGCGCGCGCTCGTGCTTCGCCTTGACCGAACCGGAGGTGGCCGGTTCGGATCCGACCGATATCCGCACCTCGGCCGTGCTGGTCGGCGATCACTGGGTACTCAACGGGCACAAGTGGTTCATCTCGGGAGCGCGCGGCGCCGCCTTTGCCATCGTCATCGCCAAGACCGATCCCGAGGCCGAGCCGGCGCAAGCGCGCAGTTCCGCCTTCATCGTCGACCTGCCCAATCCCGGCTTCACGGTGGTGCGCGATATCGGCACCATGGCGGGCCGCCATAACCACTGCGAGATCCGCCTGGTCGACTGCCGGGTGCCCGCCGACAACCTGCTCGGCCAACGCGGCCAAGGCCACCTCCTCGGCCAAGCGCGCCTCGGGCCGGCGCGCCTGGCGCACTGTATGCGATGGATCGGCACCGCCGAGGTCGGCCTCGAGATGCTGGTGAAACGCGCCCTGGAGCGCCCGTTGCACGGCGGCGTGCTGGCCGACAAGCAGGGCATCCAGTGGATGATGTCGGAGTCGACCCTCGAGCTCTATGCGGCCAAGCTCATGGTGCTGCACGCCGCCTACCTGATCGAAAAGGGCAGGCCCTTCCGCCAAGAGGTGTCGATGGCCAAGGTGCACGTCGCCAACACGCTGTGGCGCATTCTCGACCGCGCCATCCAGGTGCATGGCGCGCTCGGCTATTCCACCGATACCAGCCTCGAACAGATGATGCGCCACGCGCGCGCCGCGCGCCTGGTCGACGGCGCCGACGAGGTGCACCTGAGCCAGATCGCGCGCCACCTCCTCGAGGTGTTTCGCGCCGACGGCTCGACCCGCCGCGCCACCGGCCTCGACCTGTTCTGAGCCGCCGGTTGCCTCGGCGCGCGAAGTGCGCGTACAATCGCGCCATGCGTTGGCTCCGCCCGTTCGCGCTCGCCGGCTGGCTCGCCGCGGCACCGGCGGCGGCCGAGATCTACGAGTGGCGCGACGCGGCCGGCGACCGCCACTTCACCAATCGCACCGAGGCCGTACCGGCCGCGTATCGCAGCGCGGCCACCGTGCTGATCGCCGAGCTGCCGCGTCCGGCGTCCGAGCCGGGACACGCCGGCGAGCCTGCGGCGGCTCCGGCGGACGACCCGGCGCCGCCGAGTCGGGGACCGGCGGAGTTGGCAGACGCCTACGTCGCCGGCCTCGAAGCGGGCATGCGCATCAGCGCCGGCGGCGGTGGTGGTGGCGGCGGCGGCGCCGCGGCGGGTGGCGCGGTGGAGATCAACGGCCCGCTGGCGGTGGCCAGCGTGCACGCGCCGGAGGTGGTGCCGTTCGCGCCGTACGGTTGGGACGGCGACTGGCCAGGGTACTATCCGCCGGCGTATTTCCCCTTCGTCACGACCTCCTTCGATCGCGGTCGTTCGCGGCATCAGACGTTGCGCATGTTGCTGCAGGATCAGTTTCAGTTCGACCGCGACGGGCCCTATGCCTACAACCGCTGGAACACTCCCGGCGTGGGACCGCCGCTGGCACCTTTCCTGCCGCGCGGCCTCCCGCTGCCGATGTCGCAATACGGTCGCGTGATCTACCGCTAGCCTCGATCGGAAGACAGAATTTCAACCCAGAGCCGCGGAGCCTGCAGAGATCGCAGAGCACGAGGGTCTAGCAGGATGCTGAAAAGTCCTCCGCTCACCCTGAGCCCGTCGAAGGGTGAGCGGAGAACTTCTCAGCATCCTGCTAGAGAGTGAACCCCGAACCCGATTGACGCTGAGGATGGGGCGGCGCTCGAGCCCATGCAACGCCGCCTCTGTGCCCTCTGCGTACTCAGCGTCTGCTATGGCGGCGTTTGTCAAGTGCGCCATTTTTCGAGCGGGCGCCTTCC
>CAYYWP010000316.1:0-3746 GCA_964475125.1 uncultured Binatia bacterium (SeqCode)
TCCGCCGCCTCC
Source organism: uncultured Binatia bacterium (SeqCode) (assembly GCA_964475125.1). Classification (GTDB taxonomy): domain Bacteria; phylum Desulfobacterota; class Binatia; order HRBIN30; family CADEER01; genus CAYYWP01. The sequence goes on from CAYYWP010000316.1 coordinate 13, forward strand.
GCCACCGCCGAGGAAGCGCACGTCGCGCGCGATGATCTCGGTGATGTAGCGCTTGTTGCCGTCCTTGTCGTCGTAGCTGCGGTTGGTGATGCGGCCCTCGACATACACCTGCCGGCCCTTGCTCAGGTACTGGCCGCAGGTCTCGGCTTGCTTGCCCCAGACGACGATGTTGTGCCACTCGGTCTTCTCTTGGCGCTGGCCGTTCTGATCCGTCCAGCGCTCCGTGGTGGCGACAGAGAACTTGGCCACGGCGCGCCCGCTCGGCGTGAAGCGCACCTCCGGATCGCGTCCCAGGTTCCCGACGATGATGGCTTTGTTGACCACGGCGCCCTCGCTTCCGGCTCGCCGGCCGGCGGTGTCGATCGACGTCGGCGGACGTCGCGCAGCTGACTGGCAGGGGTCGGACGCTAGCAATGGCTCTCCGCCGCCGTCAAGGCTGCGCGACGACACTGCTGTGCATCGCGGCGGCGCAGCGACCCGCCGCGCCGCCGCGCGCGTTGACTCCCCTGGCAGCGCGGCCTAAGCTCCGCCGCGGTGGTGTTGCGGATGAGGAGGATCATCCTTCCCGCGCAAGGGTTGTGCGGCTAGCGGCGGCGACGCACGCGAGACCATGAGCGGTACGCTGCGCGTCATTCCTCTCGGCGGCCTCGGCGAGATCGGCCTCAACTGCTTGATCCTCGAGTATGGCGGTGAGGCGATTGCCATCGACTGCGGGGTGATGTTTCCCGACCCGAGCCTGCTCGGCGTCGACCTGGTCATTCCCGAGTTCGAGTACTTGCGCCAGCTCGGCGAGCGTTTTCGCGGCTTCGTCATCACCCACGGTCATGAGGATCACATCGGGGCACTGCCCTACGCGCTGCGTGATCTCAGCGCGCCGGTGTGGGCCACGCCGATGGCCGCCGGCTTGGTCACGGCTCGATTGCGCGAGCACCGGCTCGACGAGCAGGTCGAGCTGCGCACCGTGCGGGCGCGCCAGCGCTGGACCGTTGGGCCGTTCGAGATCGATCCCATCCACGTCACCCACTCGATCGTCGACGCCGTCGGCCTGGCCATCGGCACGCCGCTCGGCGTGGTCGTCCACACCGGCGACTTCAAGATCGATTACACGCCCATCGACGGCCGGGGGCCGGACATCCAGACCTTCGCCGAATACGGCGCGCGCGGCGTGCTGCTGCTGCTTTCCGACTCGACCAATGCCGAGCACGAGGGCTCGACGGGCTCCGAGCGTACCGTGCGGGCCGGGCTGGAGGGGATTTTTCAGAACACGGCAGGGCGAGTCTTCTTTTCCACCTTCTCGTCACACGTGCACCGCCTGCAGCAGGTCATCGACCTGTCCGAGGCCGCGCAGCGCAAGGTCGTGGTGGTCGGCCGCAGCCTGGTGAGCAGCATCCGCATCGCCAGCGAGCTCGGATACGTGCGCGCGCCGCTCTCCCTGTATGCCGACGTCGATGACCTCGCCACCCTGCCGGCCGGCGGCGTGACCGTGTTGACCTCGGGCAGCCAGGGCGAGCCGCTCTCGGCGTTGACCCGCATCGCCATGGGCGACCATGGGTCGGTGCGCCTGGAGCCGGGCGACGCGGTGGTGCTGTCGTCGCGCATCATCCCGGGCAACGAGCGGCCGATCTCGAACATGATCAACCACATGTATCGGCGCGGGGCGCAGGTGTTCACCTCGCGCAACGCCGACGTGCACGTCTCCGGCCACGCCAGCCGCGAGGAACTGGCGCTGATGCTCAACCTGGTACGGCCGCGTTACTTCGTGCCGGTGCACGGCGAGTTCCGCCACCTCACCGAGCATGCGCGCCTGGCGCGCTCGCTCGGCTTCGCCGAGGAGGCGACGCTGCTGCTCGAAGACGGTCAGGTGCTCGAGATCGACGCCGGCGGGGCTCGGCGTGGCGAGCCGATCGGCGCCGGGCGCGTGTTGGTGGACGGCAAGGGCATCGGCGACATCAGCGACATCGTCCTGCGCGACCGCCGCCACCTGTCGCAAGACGGCCTGTTGTTGGCGGTGTTGGCTCTGGACCAGCACTCCGGCGAGCTGATCGCCGGTCCGGATTTCACCGCCCGCGGCGTCGTCGCCGAGGGCGAACAAGCGCGGGTGTTCGAAGAGGCCCGCGCCGTAGTCATCGCAACCTTGAACGATCTGGCAGCCGAATCGCGCACCGACGCGGGCGAGGTCAAGGAAGAGGTCCGCAAAGCCCTGCGGCGCTATTTCAGTCGCACTCTCGACCGGCGCCCGGTCGTCTTGCCGTTTGTCTTGGAGATGTGACGTGGCACGGGCTCGGGTGGAGGTCGCGGAGACGGGACGTGCCAAGGACGACGGGCGCGACGAGGCGGGGCTGCTCGACGAGGTAGCGGCCGTCGTCTCACTGGCGGCGGCCGCCTTCATGCTGCTGAGCTTCGTCGCCTACCAGAACGACCTGCCGAATTGGAACGTCGCGGGACGGGTCGGTCACGGATTGGCCGATGTGGTCGTCCAGACCCTCGGCTACGCCGCGTACCTGCTGCCCGCGGCGCTGGCGGCGTTGGCCGTGTTGCTGTTCCGCCACGCGGCGGCGGCCGCATCGGCGCCGCGGGCGGCGGCGGTCGGCGTCCTGGTCCTGTGCGCCGCCATCTTGCTCGCCCTGCCGGCGCCGCCGGCTCGACCGGTGACCCTGGCCGGCGGTTGGCTGGGCGGTTTCCTCGCCGCCTTGCTGTCGGAGCCGTTCGGCGCCGGCGGTTCCTTCATCATCGTCGGCGGCGTCGCGTTGCTGGCCTTCGTCGTCGCCACCCGGCTTTCCCTGGGCGGGCTCGCGAGTGGGGTGGTGCGCGGGGCCGTGCGCGGCGTGCGCCGGGTCGGCGAACGAGCCGAGCCCAGCGAGCCGCCGGCAGCCCCGGCGGCGCGACGGCCCAAGCCGAGTCCGACCGCGAACGTGAAGCGCGACCCGCAGGCGGATGAGGTGGCGCCGATCATCGTACTCGAGCGCCGCGCCGGGGCACCGGCCGGCAAGGCCCGCCGGGTGGTTCAGGAAGAGTTGCCGTTCGGCGACGACCGCTACCAAGTGCCGCCGATTCGCTTCCTGCATCCGCCGCAGCAGGAGGGGGGCAAGATCGACGAGGAGGCGTTGCGGCGCAGCTCGCAGATCCTCGAGGCCAAGTTGGCCGACTTCGGCATTGCCGGCAAAGTCGTCGAGGTGCGCCCGGGGCCGGTGATCACCACCTTCGATATCGAGCCCGCGCCGGGGGTGAAGGTCAACCGCATCGTCAGCCTGGGGGATGACCTCGCCATGGCCTTGCGCGTTCCCGGCGTGCGCATCCTGGCGCCGGTGCCCGGCAAGGCCGTGGTTGGCATCGAGGTGGCCAATCCCAAACGCGAAGAGGTGGTGCTGCGCGAGTTGATCGAGGCCGAGGACTTCCAGCATGCCGCCTCGGCGCTCGCCCTGGCGCTCGGCAAGGACACGGCCGGGCAGTGCGTCATCGGCGACTTGGCGAAGATGCCACATCTGATGATCGCCGGGGCCACCGGCAGCGGCAAATCGGTGGCGATCAACGCCATGATCATGAGTGTGCTGTACAAGGCGCCGCCGCGCGAAGTGCGCTTCGTGATGATCGATCTCAAGATGCTCGAGCTATCGGTCTACGAGGACATCCCGCACCTGCTGGTGCCGGTGGTCACTGACCCGAAGCAGTCGGTGTACGTCCTGAACAACATGGTCGAGCTGATGGACGACCGCTATCGGTTGATGCGCCAGCAC
>CAYYWP010000317.1:0-3737 GCA_964475125.1 uncultured Binatia bacterium (SeqCode)
GCGAGGTCGTCGCGGAGCCGGTCGACGAACTGATCGAGCCGATGGTCGGCGCCGTGGGCGCGCTCGACCTCGGCGAAGAACGCCTCGGTCACCTCCGGCCCCTTGGCCATGGCACGCAGCACGTCGAGGCAGATGACGTTGCCGCTGCCCTCCCAGATGCCGTTCAGCGGCGATTCGCGGTACAGGCGGGCGAGCGGAGCCTCCTCGACGTAGCCGCTGCCGCCCAGGCACTCCAGCGCCTCGGCGGCGTGCGCCGGCCAGCGCTTGCACACCCAGTACTTGAGCACTGCCGTCGCCAGGCGGGCGAAGCGCGCCTCTTGTTCATCATCGGCACCGTCATAGGCACGCGCCACGCGCAGCAACGAGGCAGTGGCGGCTTCGGACTCGACGCAGAGGTCGGCCAGCACGTTCTGCATCAGCGGCTGTTCGATCAGCCGCTTGCCGAAGGCGCTGCGGTGCTGGGCGTGATGGGTGGCTTGGGCAACCGCGTGGCGCATGCCGGCCGCGGCGCCGATGATGCAGTCGAGCCGGGTATGATTGACCATCTCGATGATGGTCACCACGCCACGTCCCTCGGGGCCGACGCGCTGCGCCCAGGCGCGGTCGAGCTCCACTTCGGCGGAGGCGTTGGAGCGGTTGCCGAGCTTGTCCTTCAGGCGCTGGATGAAGAAGCGGTTGCGCGTTCCGTCGGGCAGCCAGCGCGGCAGCAGGAAACAGGTCAGGCCGGCGGGGGCCTGGGCGAGCACCAGGAAGGCGTCGCACATCGGCGCCGAGCAGAACCACTTGTGGCCGGTGATCAGCCAGGCGCCGTCGCCGGTCGCCTCGGCGCGCGTCGTGTTGGCGCGCACGTCAGACCCGCCTTGTTTCTCGGTCATGGCCATGCCGCAGAGCGCCCCGCTCTTGCGCGCCCCCGCGGTGAACCGCCGGTCGTAGGTGGTCGAGAGGAGGCGCGGCTCCCACTCCGTGGCCAGCGCGGGCTCGGCGCGCAGCGCCGGCACGGCCGAGTAGGTCATCGAGATCGGGCAGCCGTGTCCGGCCTCGGCCTGGGCGAAGAGGAAGAACAGCGCCGCCCGCGCGACGTGCGCGCCGGGGCGCGGCTCGCGCCAGGGCAGCGCGTGCAACTCGTGCGCGACGGCGGTGTCGAGCAGCGTGTGGTAGGCGGGGTGATAGTCGACTTCGTCGATACGCTGGCCGTAGCGATCATGGGTGCGCAGAACGGGCGGATAGGCATTCGCCTGCACGCCCCAGTCGATGGCTTCGCCGCCGGCGACGGCGCCGAGCGCGCGCACGCGCTCGACCGCCCAGCCGGCCCCTTCCCGCTGCAATGCCTCTTGCAAGGCGCGATCGGTGTCGAAGACGTTGTAGTCGCGCAATGGCGGTGGCTGGTTGAACACCTCGTGGGTGGCCATGGCTGTTCTTGGCGCGAGCGGGATGGCCGCGTCAACCGCTGGACGCTTGCCGGCCGCCGGCGCGATCATGCTACAGGTCGCGGCGCATACCCCGGGGAGGGTGCCGTCATGCTGGTGGTAGCCGGACGAATTCAGATCAAGCCCGAGCGGCGCGCCGAGGCGTTGGCCGCGGCGCTCAAGATGGCGCGCGCATCGCAGGCCGAACCGGGCTGCGGCGCCTACCGCTTCTCTGCCGACCTCGAGGACCCCAACGCGTTCTTTCTGTTCGAGGAGTGGGAGAGCGAGGAGGCGCTGGCGGCCCACTTCGCCACTGCGCACATGCAAGAGTTCACCGCCCTGGCGCCGCAGGTCATCGCCGCGCCGCCGGCGATCAAACGCTACGACGTGTCGGCAGAGAAGGTGCTGGGATGAGCACCGAGCAGGTGGCGAGCAATTCGCCTCGACCGGAGGAAGAACTTTCAACCCAGCGGCGCAGAGGCCGCCCTCTCTTAACTGCTTAACCTTCATCGGACAAAAGAAACTCAACGCAGAGACGCGGAGGCCGCAGAGAACGCGGAGCACGAGGGTCGAGAGTGAACCCCAAACCCAATTGACGATGACGATGAGTCAGCGCTCGAACTCATGCACGCTGCCTCTGTGTCCTCTACCGTACTCTGGGTCTCTGCGTTGAGTTTGTCAGACCGAGGTTGACTCCTCACCGCTCTCTAATCCGGAGTTGCCAACCATGCAGACACTGCGAGTCGATGTGGCCGTCATCGGCGCCGGGACGGCTGGGCTGTCGGCGCGGCGCGCCGCGCTGCGGCACGGCGCGACGGTGGTGATGATCGAGGGCGGGCCGTACGGCACGACCTGCGCCCGGGTCGGTTGCATGCCGTCGAAGCTGCTCATCGCCGCGGCGGCGGCGGCGCACGAGGTGGCGGGGGCGGGGCGCTTCGGGGTGCGCGTGCCCGCCGGCGTGCGCATCGATGGACCCGCCGTGCTCGAACGCGTGCGCCGCGAGCGCGATCGCTTCGTCGGTTTCGTGCTCGAGGGCGTCGCGGCGGTGCCGGAGGCCGAGCGCTTGCGCGGGCGGGCGCGCTTCCTCGCCCCGACCGTTCTGCAGGTCGACGACCACACCCGCGTCGAAAGCAAGGCGGTGGTCATCGCCACCGGCTCGCGCCCGAGCCTGCCGCCGTCGCTGGCCGCGCTGCGCCAGCACGTGTTGGTCAACGACGACGTCTTCGAGCTGCCCGACCTGCCCGCGTCGCTGGCGGTGATCGGCACGGGGGTTGTCGGCCTGGAGCTGGGACAGGCGCTGCACCGCCTCGGCGTGCCGACGCTGCTGTTGTCGCACAGCAATGGGCTGGGCCCGCTTACCGACCCGGTGATACACCGCAGCGCCGCGGCGGTGCTCGGCGCCGAGCTCGACCTGCACCTCGACAGCGACATCACGGCGGCGCACGATGCGGCCGGATTTGCGCTGCGCTGGCACGACGGGCGCGGCGGGGCGGGCGAAGCGCGGGTCGCGGCCGTGCTGGCGGCGACCGGACGCACGCCGGCGCTCGAGGGCCTCGGCCTCGAGTCGACCGGCCTGCTGTGCGATGGGCGCGGCGTTCCCTTGTTCGATCCGCGCACCATGCAGTGCGGCGAGGCACCGATCTTTCTCGCCGGCGACGTGAGTGGCTACCGCCCGCTGCTTCACGAGGCCGCCGATGAAGGCCACATCGCCGGCGCCAACGCCGCGGCCTTTCCGGCGGTGCGCGCCCATGTGCGCCGCGCCCCGCTCGCCATCGCCTTCACCGATCCCAACCTGGCCGTCGTCGGCACGCCGTACGCGGCGCTCCACCTCGACGAGGTCGAGGTCGGCTGCGTGTCCTACGACGATCAGGGCCGGGCTCGCGTCATGGGGCGCAATGCCGGCGCCGTGCGCATCTACGCCCGTCGCGAGTGCGGCACCCTGCTCGGCGCCGAGATGTTCGGTCCGCGCGTCGAGCACACCGCGCACCTGTTGGCGTGGGCGGTCCAGCGGCGCCTGACGGTCGAGGACGCGCTGGCGATGCCATTCTACCACCCGGTGATCGAAGAGGGCATTCGCACCGCCCTGCAAGATCTCAGCGCGCGCCTCAAACTGCACGCCGCTATACGGCCGGCCGATCTCGAGTGCGGCCCTGGCGTTTGAGCTCCCAATAGCCAAGCGTTCGAAACCACGGATTCACACCGCGCCCCGCGATCCCCCCACCGATGAACACGGTTAGCAGGATGTTGAGAAACCCCTTCCCATGCTTCGATGCACTTTCCCGCTCACCCTTCGACAAGCTCAGGACATGCCCTGAGCCCGTCGAAGGGTGA
>CAYYWP010000318.1:0-3734 GCA_964475125.1 uncultured Binatia bacterium (SeqCode)
CGGCCGGCCCCTCGATCCACGTGCTGATCAAGCTCCTGTCGACGATCACCCTCGTCCTGGCGCCGCTGTTCATCTGACCGCGGCCGACAAGTTGGTTGTCTCTCGATGAGCCAAACAGAGGCGTGACCAGTATTCAGTGACCGGTAACCGGTAACCGGTTACCGGTCACTGGTGACGGGTGACTGGTCATTGGTTCACCGGTCACCGGTTCCGCAGTTTTCGGCGGAGGTGATTGACGGGCTGGCTCGCCTAAGCCATGCTCCGAGGACCCGAATCGCGGGCGAGTCCGTCACCGATCGATGAACCGAGCCGAGGCGATCGAAGCCTCAGTCCCCACGGGTGTGGATTCCGAGTCCGCAGCCGCTGCTTCCACTGCCGCGGCGGCGCGCCGTGAAGCGCAGCCGCCGAAGCAGCTCTCGGCGCTGCTCGTCTGGGCGGTGGTGTTCTGCGACATCGGCACCTCGGTGTACTACGTGCCCGGCATTCTCTACGGCCAGGTCGGTGCCTCGGCGTCGGTGTTCGTGCTCGGCACCACGGTCGGCTTCGTGCTGCTGGCCAGCAAGTACGTCGAGGTCTGCTGGCGCAACCCCGAGGGAGGCGGCGTGGTCACCATGGCCACCAAGGCCTTCGACCCGCGCTGGGGGTTGTTCGGTGGCACGCTCATCACCTCGAGTTACTTTCTCACCTCGGCGATCTCCTCGGTCTCCGGGATCCATTATCTCGGCAGCTTGCTGCCGGCGCTCGACGCCCATGTCGTCGCGGTGAGCACGGCCGCGCTGTTGCTCCTCGCCGCGGTCAACCTGATCGGCATTCGCGAAAGCGCCATTCTCTCTCTCGCCATGGCCACGGCGGCGCTGCTGGTGGACCTGGTCGTGATCGGCGTGACCTGGTGGCAGATCGGCCCGCCGCACTGGGAGACGATCGGCGCACACCTATCGGTGACGACGGAGCTCTCGCCGTTGACGTTCCTGATCGGGTTCGCCGGCGCCTGGCTCGCCTTCTCCGGTCTCGAGAGTATCAGCCAGCTCAGCCCGGCGATGCAGGAGCCGATCCAGCGCACCGCGCGCCGCGGGATGATCCTCGTCGTCGTCTCGGTCCTGCTCACCTCGCCGCTCCTCACCCTCTTCTCGGTGGCGTTGTTACCCGAGGCGTTGAAGGCACACGGCACCGAGCGGTTCATCTCCGAGCTCGGACAGATGTGGGGAGGGTTGCCGGTGCAGGTGGCAGTAGTGCTCACCGCCTCGGTGTTGCTGCTGTTCGCTGCCAACACCGCCATCATCGGCGGCTACCACGTCTTCTTGGCCCTGGCGCGGCAGGGCTTCTTCCCCGGCTTCATCATGGCGCGCAACCGACGCTTCGGCACGCCGCACTGGGCGATCGGCGTGGCGACGGTCGTCCCCATACTGGTGGTGATGGGCACCGGGGGCGATCTGGGTGTCCTCGGCGACATGTACGCTTTCGGCCTGCTGGGGGCGTTCGTCCTCACGTCACTCGGGCTCGACGTGGTGCGCTGGCGCGACGGTCGCCGCGGGGTGTTTTTCTGGGTCGGCGTGGTCACCACGGCGATGGTCGTCGTGTCGTGGAGCGTCAACCTGTTCACCAAGCATCTGGCGACGATGTTCGGCGCTGGACTGACGGCGCTGCTGATGTTGATCGCCATCGGCGGGCAACAGAAGCGCTTTCACGATTTCTTCTACAACCTGCCGATGGTGCGCCGGCGCACGGCGGCGCGCATCAGCGAGGCGCACGAGGTCACCGAGGAGGTGCCGGAACTGATCAGTCTCAGCGAGGCGCAGGAGCTGCGCCAGCTCTACCCGTCGACGACGCTGGTGGCGCTGCGCGGCCCCAACGCGCTCCTGGTGAGCGAGGCGATCAAGCGCGAGCGCGGGCGCGGGGGGGCGACGATTTACGCCCTCTACGTCGAAGAGCGGCCGGGACTGTTCGTTGGCGCCGCGGCCTCGGAGCCAGTGGCCGAGGGGCGCGAGACGCTGGAGTTCGCGGCCCGGGCGGCGCAGGCCGAGGGCGCGATGCTGCTGCCGATCTGGACGATCTCGTACAGTGCCGCCGAGGGCATCGCGCGCGCCGCCCGGACCCTCGGCGTCGACACGGTGATGATGGGCGTCAGCCGGCGCGGCGCGGTGTACCACTTGCTACGCGGCCACGTGATCAATGGACTCGTCCGGCAGCTGCCGCCGAGCTGCCACCTCTTGCTGCATAACTGACGGGTGGGGGATAGAGAGGGGAGGCGTGACCGGTGTAGCCCAAGAAAGGTTGCTAGGTTGTTAGGCTGTTAGGGGATCAGAGGTGCGTCGGCGAGACCGAGCTCGGAATCCCCTAACCGCCTAACAGCGTAACAACCTCTCTTGCCGTGAGATCGGGTCACTGGTCACGCGGTTTTTCGTCCAGGAGTGTGCGGCCATGTTTCGAAAAGTGTTGATCGCCAACCGCGGTGAAATCGCGATCCGCATCGCCCGCACCTGTCGGGCGATGGGGATCCAGACGGTCGCGGTCTACTCCGAGGCGGACGCGGATGCGCCGCACGTGCACGCCGCCGACGAGGCGGTGTGCGTCGGGCCGGCGCGCAGCGTCGACAGCTATCTGAACATTCCCAACATCATCGCCGCGGCACTGCAGAGCGGGGCCGAGGCCGTCCATCCCGGCTTCGGCTTTCTTTCCGAACGCGCCGCGTTCGCCGACGCCGTGGCCGGCGCCGGCCTGACGTTCATCGGCCCCCCGGCGGCCGCGGTGACGGCGATGGGTGACAAGACCCACGCGCGCGCCCTGGTGGTTGCCGCGGGGGTACCGGTCGTGCCGGCGCTCGAAGACCTGCCGGCCGACGCCGCGGCGGTGGTCGCCGGTGCGGACGCCATCGGCTATCCGCTGCTGATCAAGGCCGCCGCCGGAGGGGGCGGAAAAGGCATGCGCATCGTGCGCGCCGCCGAGGAGCTGCCCAACGCCATGGAGTCGGCACAGCGCGAGGCCAAGTCGGCGTTCGGCGACGGCCGGATCTTCCTCGAGCGCTACGTCGAGCGCCCGCGCCACATCGAGATCCAGGTGCTGGCCGATCGCCACGGCAACCTCATCCACCTCGGCGAGCGCGAGTGCTCGATTCAGCGCCGGCATCAGAAGATCATCGAGGAGTCGCCTTCACCCGCGGTCGACGCGATACTGCGCAAGCGCATCGCCGCCACCGCCGTGCAGGCGGCCCGCACGATCAACTACGTCAACGCCGGGACGGTCGAGAACCTGCTCGACCCCGACGGCCGTTTCTATTTCCTCGAGATGAACACGCGCCTGCAGGTCGAGCACCCGGTGACCGAATGGGTCTACGGCGTCGATCTGGTGCAGGAGCAGCTGCGCATCGCCGACGGCGAATCGCTGTGGATGCGGCAGGAGGACGTGCAGGCGCGCGGCCACTCGATCGAGTGCCGCGTCTATGCCGAGAACCCAGCGCTCAATTTCATCCCTTCGCCGGGCCACATCACGCGCGTCGTCGAGCCACAGGGGCCGGGCGTGCGGGTCGACTCGGGCATCCGCTCTGACTATGCCGTGCCGATGTACTACGACCCGATGCTGTCGAAGGTGTCGACCTGGGGTCCCGACCGCGACACCGCTCGCCGCCGCATGATCGTCGCGCTCAAGGAGTACGTCGTCGAAGGGATCACCACCAACATCCCCTTTCTCATCGACGTGCTCGAGCACCCCGCCTTCATCGCCGGGCAGACGCACACGCA
>CAYYWP010000319.1:0-3724 GCA_964475125.1 uncultured Binatia bacterium (SeqCode)
GAGCGGCAGGTCGGCGATCTCGTCGAGCAGCAGGGTGCCGCCGTGGGCCCGCTCGAAGGTGCCGAGTCGCTGCTCGGTGGCGCCGGTGAAGGCGCCGCGCTCATGGCCGAAGAGCTCGCTTTCGAGCAGCTCGCGCGGGATGGCCGAACAGTTGATGGCGACGAACGGACCGCTCCAGCGCGGCGAGTGGTAGTGGATGACCTTGGCGATCAATTCTTTGCCGGTGCCGCTCTCACCCTGGATCAGCACCGTCGCATCGGTCGGCGCCAAGCGCCCGATGGCCTTGTAGACCTCCTGCATCGCCGGGCTGGTGCCGACGATGGCCACGCCGACCTCGAAACGCCCGCGCACCTCGCGTTCGACCCGCTGCAGGTCGCGCGTCAGGCGGGCCATCTCGAGCGCGCGCGCGGTGATGGCGCGCAGCTCATCGGTGTTGAACGGTTTGGCGATGTAATCGTAGGCGCCGCGCTTCATCGCCTCGATGGCGTTGTCGACCGTGTTCTGGGCGGTGACGATGACCAGCGGGGTGGCGATCCCGGCGGCGCGCGCCGCGCCGAGCAGTGCCAAGCCGTCGAGCTCCGGCATGCGCAGATCGACGAAGGCCAGATCGATGTCCCGCTCGCGCAGGCGGTCGAGCGCCTCGCGCCCCGTGCTCGCCTGCACCACCGAGTGGCCGTCGGCCTCGAGCGCCGTGGCCTGCACCCAGCGCACACTCTCCTCGTCGTCGGCGACGAGGATGCGGCCGCGCCGGCCTTCCGCCGTCATCGCCTCGCCACCGGCAGGCTGATGCTGATGGTCGTGCCGCGCGGATGGTTGGCGCCGGCGCGGACGATGCCGCCGTGCTCGGCGACGATCTTCGCCGTGATGGCGAGACCGAGCCCGGTGCCGCGCGCCTTGGTGGTGACGAAGGGCTCGAACATTTGCGCCGCCGTCGCGGCGTCGAGTCCCGTGCCCTGGTCGGCGACCTCGATGCGCAGAAAGGCGCCGGCGCGATTGGATCCGCGCAGGAGGTGGAAATCGGTTTCCATGCGCGTGCTGATGGTGATCGGGTTGGGGGCCGCCGGCACCGTGCCGGCGCGGAGCGTCGCCTCGAGGGCGTTGCGCACGACGTTATGCAGGACCTGACTCAGCTGCGCCGGGTCGGCGAGGACGTCGGGGAGGCTGGGGTCAAAGGCGCAGTGCAGGGCAACCCCAGCCGCGGCCAGCTCGGGGCCCAGCGTCGCGACGACGTCTTGGATGACGCGGTGAATGTTGGTCGGCGTGCGGCGCGGCGGCGCCGCGCTGCCGAGCGTGAGCAGGTCGTCGACCAGGCGGCTGAGGCGCCGCCCCTCGCGACCGATCACCGCGGTGTACTCCGCCACCTCGTTCTGACCGGCGAGCCGCTGCTCGAGGAGCTGGGCGGCGCCGATGATGCCGGCCAGTGGGTTGCGCACCTCGTGCGCCAGGCCGGCGACGAGCGTCCCCAGACGCGCCAGGTTTTCGTTGCGGCGGATCGACTCCTCGAGCGTGCGCTGGGAGCTGAGGTCATGGATGATCAGCACGGCGCCCGAGACGCCGTCGGCCGCGTCCCACAGCGGCGTACACGTCAGGCGCACCGGCACGCTGCGCCGGCGGCGCGCCAACCACGCCTCGTTGTGCGCCTCGCTCTGGCCGAGGGCTTGCACGCGCTGCACCATCTCGCTGACCAGCGGGGTCTCGGCAAAGATGCGCGCGCACGGCGCGCCGAGCACGCGCCGCTGCGGCAGCCCGATCAACTCCTCGGCTGCCGGGTTGAGCAGCCGCACGGCGCCCTGGCGATCGATGACTACGACCGCATCGGTGAGCGCCGCCAGCACATCGGCCAGCAACGGGGCGGGCTCGGCGGCGGAGATGGGACGGGAGCGGCGTGAACGGGCCTTCATGGCGGGCTGAGGAAACGGTCGAGAGAGAGAGCTACCACGCTCGCACCGGGCGGGGAACGCCAGCGGCCGCTGACCCTTCGTTGACAAGGCGGGATGGCCCGCATAGCGTCCGGCCACGCGATGATCAGCGTCCGCGATGCCCTCGAGCAGGTGTTGGAAGGCCTACCGCGCACCGGCTCCGAGCAGGTGGCGCTGACCGAGGCCCGGACTCGGGCCCTGGCCGTGCGCGTGCATGCGCCGCACGATGTGCCGCCGTTCCGCAACTCGGCGATGGACGGCTTCGCGGTGCGCAGCGCCGACGTGGCCTCGGCGCGTCCCGAGGCGCCCGTCCGCTTGCGCGTGCTGGAGACGGTGGGTGCGGGAGCGGTGCCGAGCCAACCGGTCAGGCGCGGTACGGCCATCCGCATCATGACCGGCGCGCCGGTGCCGGACGGCGCGGATACGGTCGTGCGGGTCGAGGACACCGCCGAGGCGGGCGACGACGTGGCAGTCGCGGCGGCGCCGGCGGCGGGTACCAACGTGCGCGATCCCGGTGAGGACGTGCGCGCCGGCGAGGCCGTGCTCGAGCCGGGGCGGGTCCTGCGCCCAGCCGATATCGGACTCATGGCGTCGCTCGGCATCGCCATGGTGCGTGTGGCGCGCCGGCCGCGCGTGGCGATCATCGCCACCGGCGATGAGCTGGTCGACGTCGGGGTGGCGCTCGGCCCCGGGCAGATCGTCAACAGCAACGCGTACGCGCTGGCCGCCGCGGCGCAGGAGACGGGTGCCGAGACCACCATGATCGGCATCGTGCGCGACCAGCCGGAGCTGATCCGCGCCGCGTTCCGCGACGCCATCGCCGCCGACGTGGTACTGTCCACCGGCGGCGTGTCGGTGGGAAACTTCGACTACGTGCGCAGCATTCTCGGCGAGCTCGGCTATCAGGAGCGCTTCTGGAAGGTGGCGCAGCGGCCGGGCAAGCCGCTGACTTTCGGCTATTGCGGCCATGCCCCGGTGTTCGGTCTGCCCGGCAACCCCGTGTCGGCGCTGGTGTGCTTCTATCTGTACGTGCTGCCGGCGCTGCGCGCCATGATGGGCATCGAGCGCCTCTACCTGCCGAGCGCCACGGCGACCATGGCGGAGGCGCTGAAGAAGCCGCTCGGCCTCACCGAGTTCGTGCGCTGCACGCTCGACGGGATGCCGGACACCTATCGCGCGCGCTCGACCGGTACCCAGAGTTCGGGCGTGATGCGCTCGCTGTCGATCGGCGACGGGCTGATCGTCGGTCCGGCCGAGATGGCGGTCCTGCCGGCCGGGGAACGCCTGCGGGTGGTCTTGCTCAGCGCCGACGCCGGCGACGCGAGCCCGCCGTTCTGAGCCCGGCGCGAGCGCGGCAATGCGGGTCGGCCAGGGTTGGGACATCCACCGTCTGGTGGCCGGTCGGCCGCTGCGGCTCGGCGGAATCGACGTGCCCTTTCCTCGCGGCCTGCTCGGCCATTCGGACGGCGACGTGGTCTTGCACGCGGTCAGCGACGCGCTGTTGGGCGCCATGGCCGCGGGCGACATCGGCCAGCACTTCCCGGACACCGATCCGCGCTATCGCGGCGCCGACAGCGCCGCGCTACTCGCCGAGGTCGTGCGTCTGGTCGAGCAGCGCGGCGGGCGGGTCGCGCATGTCGACGTCACCATTCTCGCCGAGCAGCCCAAACTGGCACCGCTGATGGAGCCGATGCGCCGCCGCCTGGCGGCGCTGCTCGGCCTGGATGACACGCACGTCGGACTGAAGGCCAAGACGATGGAAGGGCTGGGCGCGATCGGCGCCGGCGAGGCCATGGCCGCGCTGG
>CAYYWP010000320.1:0-3669 GCA_964475125.1 uncultured Binatia bacterium (SeqCode)
GCCGCCGGAGAGAGTGTAGGCGGGATGCTTGGCCAGGTGCGCAATGCTGAGCTCCTCGAGCAGGCTGGCCAAGCGCTCGCTGCGCTCCTGGCGCGACAACGACAGCAGCTCGAGGATGGCGAGCAGGTTCTGCTCGACGGTCAGCTTGCGGAAGACAGACGGCTCTTGCGGCAGATAGCTGATGCCGCGCCGGGCGCGCTGGTACATCGGCTGCTGGGTCACGTCTTCCCCATCCAGCAGCACCGCCCCGGCATCCGGGCGCAGCAGGCCGACGACGCAGAAGAAGGTCGTCGTCTTGCCGGCGCCATTGGGTCCCAGCAGGCCGACCACCTCCCCGGCCGCGACTTCGATCGTGACGCCGTTGAGCACCGGGCGCCCGCCGAGCCGCTTGCTGAGTCCCTCGGCCCGCAGCCGCGCGGGCGGCGAATGCGCCGCTTCAACGACCATCGCGGGGCGTCACCGGCGCCTCCGGCGCGCCTTCGCGCGGCGGGTTCAAGATCGCGGTCACACGCCCAGGGCCGCCCTCGACGACGCTGCGTTGCTCGTCGAGGTAGACCACGACCCGCTCGCCCGCCACCTCGTTCAAGCCGTCGCGCAGACGCGCCCGGCCGCTCAACGTCACGGTGCGGGCGGCATCGTCGAACACGGCGCGCTCGCCGCTGGCGTGACGCTCGCCCTTGTCGATCTGCACGTCGCCCTCGGCCATCACTTCCTTGGCATGGCCAGCGCGCTGGCTGTCGAGCGTCACGCGCAGGACGCGGCTGCGCAGCTTCAGGTCGGCCTGCACGACGGTGACCGCGCCGCGGTAGGTGAGCACCATGTTCTTGTAGTCGAATTCCATGCTGTTCGCATCGATGCGCACCGGCCCGCGCTCACCGCCGAGCGTAAAGCCGCCGAGGGCGCTCTCCAGCGACCCCAACGGCGCGCCCGGCTCGGCGCCCCCGACGCGGCCGCACACCAACAGGGCGGCGAGCGCGGCCATCCACGGCGAACGACGTGCCACCGGCCCGTTCAGGTCTTCGGCCACAGCGTCATCTGCACGCGCGCGGCCATGTGCAGGCGCTGAGTCGCGACCTCGACCTCCATCTGTTCGCCGCGCAGGTCGAGTCCGCCGCCCTGGATGTGGACGGCGCCCGGGGCGACGACGACGTCGCGCTCGACCTCGTAGGTCGCCCGCTCGGTGCTCAGCACGTAGTCGCCGAAGGCGATGGCGATGCCGCCCTCGACCTCGATGCGCCGCAGCTCTCGACCATCGAGGAAGACCACCCCGGAGTTGCCGCGCAGCGAAAGTTCCCGCCCATCGGCGAAGAACAGCTGCACCGACGGGTCCTGCACCATGACCGTTCCATCGCCTTCGCGATAGCGCGCCTCGCGCGCCGACACCTCCCACACCTTCCGCCCATCCTCGATCTTGACGCGATGGAAGTTCTGGATGCGCTGGGCGACGCCGGGCAGCACGTCGACCAGCTCGATACCGCCCCCCCCCGAGCGTTGCCGGGCCATCTCGCTCGCCAGCAGCCACGCTCCGATGCCGAGCGCCGCCACCAGTGCGGCTCCGGCCAGGAGGCGGAGGCGCGATCTCATAGCACGGCGGTCGCTAGCATCGGGCCGGCGGGGAGTAAAGCTACGTGGCGCGTTTTGCCCCTCCGCACCGACCTGCTACAGCCCGCCGGGCCACACCATGGGCCAGGCGCAATCGATGGATGACGCGGCCTCGAGCGGGCGTGCGGCGCGGCTGCGCGCCTGGGGCGTCCACTGCTACACGGCGGGCTCCGCGCTGTTGGCGTTGCTCGCCCTCGAGGCGCTGGTGGACCGGCGGTTCGCGGCGGCGTTCGCCTGGCTCGCGGTGGCGATGCTGATCGACTGTACCGACGGCACCATGGCGCGGCGCTGGCGAGTGAAACAGGTCCTGCCGCACTTCGACGGCGCCAAGCTCGACGACATCATGGACTACCTGACCTACGTCTTGGTCCCGGTGGCGCTGCTGGTGCGCGCCGAGCTGCTGCCCCCGGGCGGCTTGGGAATCGCTACCGCCGCCCTGCCGCTGCTGGCCAGTGGCTACGGCTTTTGCCAAGCCGAGGCGAAGACGGCGGACCACTTTTTCACCGGCTTCCCTTCCTACTGGAACGTCATCGCGCTCTACCTCTACGTCTTCCAATGGCCGGCGATGGTCAATGCCGCGGTGCTGCTGCTCTTCAGCGCGCTGGTCTTCGTGCCGCTGCGCTATCTCTATCCGAGCCGCATGCCCACGGCGCGGCGGCTCACCTACGTATTGGGGGCGATATGGGGCGCCGCGGTGTTTGTGCTGCTCTCCCAATTTCCGCACCCGTCGCGGTCCCTCGCCGCCGCCAGCCTGGCCTTTCCGGCGTATTACATGGCCGTGTCGCTGTGGCTGCATTGGCACACCCCCACCTCGCCACACCACCTCGACTCCACCGCGCCTCCCACCTAGTGGCCTGTATCAATTGCACCGGCAGTGACTCGTTGGGGCGGTGGAGCGCGCCGGCACGACCGGTGTTACAAGGACCACCTGCTCATCCTTCGGCCAGCTCCGGACGGGTCCTGAGCCTGTCGTGGGATGAGCGCAGCCTGATTAGCGCGGTTCGGGCGTGGGTCGGGCCGGCGCTTGCTTGTCGGCGCTCCCGGCGCCGCTGATCGCCGGTAGCAGCGGATCGCCGAGGCCGGGCTCCGGCTTGTAGTACTTCTCGGCCTCGGCCATCCAGGAATTGAGGTCCTGTTCGCGCGTCTCCGGCGCCGGGTGCGTGGAGAGCCATTCCGGCGGCCTGCCCTTGCTGTCGAGTTTGGCCATGCGCTGCCACAACGCCACGGCCGCCTCGGGGTTGTACCCGGCCTTGGCCATCAGGATCAGGCCGATGCGATCGGCCTCCGATTCTTGCGTCCGCCCATACGGCAACGCCACACCGACCGTCGCCCCGAGCCCGTAGGCTTGCATGATGGCTTGCTGCGTCGCCGCGCTCTGGCCGCTGGTCGCCACGGCGACGCCCATGCCGACGACTTGCAGGGCGAGTCCTTGGCTCATCCGCTCCGCGCCGTGGCGCGCGATCGCGTGCGCCACCTCGTGTCCGATCACGGCGGCCAGGCCGGCCTCGTCCTTGGCGATCGGAAAGAGGCCGGTGAACACCGCCACCTTTCCGCCCGGCAGGCAGAACGCATTGACCTGCTTTGGATCGTCGATGACGGTGAATTCCCACTGGTAGCTCGGCTTGTCGGCCACCGCGGCGATGCGCTTGCCGACCCGTTGCACGGGCTCGATGAGGCGCGGATCCTTCGAAATCTTCGCCTGCTTGAGGACCTCTCGATAGGCTTGCGCGCCGATCGCCAGATCGTCCGACTCCGACAGCACGATCAGCTGGCTGCGTTGTGTGTACGGCGCGGTGGCACAACCGCCGCCGGCGGCAACGGCGAGAATCGATATCAGCAGGCGGTGGCCCAACCCTCGCGGTCGCGGCATCATGGCGCGATCATCCTAACCTTGAAATGACAAGAACCTCAACGCAGAGACCCAGAGTACACAGAGGATGCAGAGCCAGCGTGCATGAGTTCGAGCGCTGACTCATCGTCATCGTCAATTGGGTTTAGGGGTCACTCTCTAATACTACTGTGTCATAAAGCTTGCCTCCCCCGCCGCACCGCAAACCGGGCAGTGGG
>CAYYWP010000321.1:0-3650 GCA_964475125.1 uncultured Binatia bacterium (SeqCode)
CGTGGTAGCCCATCTTGAGCTGCAGGTTGGCGATCACCGAGCAGAGATTGACGTTGCCGCAGCGCTCGCCGATGCCGTTGATCGTCCCCTGCACCTGGACGGCGCCATGCGCCACCGCGGTCAGGCTGTTCGCGACCGCGAGCTCGGAGTCGTTGTGGCAATGGATGCCGAGCGGCGTCGGCACTGCCGCGCGCACGGTGTCGACTCCGGCGGCGATCTCCCAGGGCATGCGGCCGCCGTTGGTATCGCACAGGCACAGCACGTCCGCCCCGGCGTCGGCCGCCGCCCGCACGCAGGCCAACGCGTACTCGGGGTTGGCCCGGTAGCCGTCGAAGAAATGCTCGGCGTCGTACACGACCTCGTCGACGTGGCGCTTCAGGTAGCGCACGGTATCGTGGATGAGCTCGACGTTCTCGCCCAGCGGGATGCGCAGGTCGTCGCGGACGTGCAGATCCCAGCTCTTGCCGAAGATCGTCACCACCGGCACCCCGGCGCGCAGCAGCTTGTCGAGATTCTTGTCCTCGCTGGCGCGCACGCCGCTGCGCCGCGTCGAGCCGAAGGCCGCGATCTTGATGCGCTGCAGCGGCCGGCGCTTGACCGCCTGAAAATAGGCCTCGTCGCGCGGATTCGAGCCCGGCCAGCCGCCCTCGGCGTAGTCGACGCCGAAGGCATCGAGCCGCTCGGTGATGCGCAGCTTGTCCTCCAGCGTCAGGGCGATGTCTTCGGCCTGACAGCCATCGCGCAGCGTGGTGTCGTAGATCTGGATGGTGCGCGCCACGCTCACGCTCCCAGCGCCGCCGCCTCTTCGATCAGGGCCCGGTGCAGCGCGCGCACCGCCAGCTCGCCGTACTTGGCGTCGATCACCACCGAGATCTTGATCTCCGAGGTGGAGATCATCTGAATGTTGATGCCCTCACCGCCGAGCGACTCGAACATGCGCGCCGCCACCCCGGCATGACTGCGCATGCCCAGACCGACCACCGAAACCTTCACCACCTCGGTATCGGCGCTGACGCCCTGCGCGCCGACCTCGGCCGCCGTCGCCTCGACCATCGCCAGGGCGCGGCGGAAATCGGTCTTCGGCACCGTGAAGGTCAAGTCCGTATCGCCGGCCGAGGAAGCGTTCTGAATGATCATGTCGACGACGATGTTGGCCGCCGCGATCGGGCCGAGAACCTTGAACGCCAGGCCGGGTCGATCCGGCACGTGGCGAACGGTGATCTTCGCCTGATCGCGGTCGAGCGACACGCCTGACACCAGCACCTGCTCCATGGCCTCGTCCTCTGGCACCACCCAGGTGCCCTCGCTGTCGTCGAAACTCGAGCGCACGCACAGCGGCACTTGGTACCGCTTGGCGAACTCGACCGACCGAATCTGCAGCACCTTGGCGCCCAGGCTGGCCAGCTCGAGCATCTCGTCGTGCGAGATGCGCCGCAGCTTGCGCGCCTGTGGGCAGATGCGCGGATCGGTCGTGTAGACTCCGTCCACGTCGGTGTAGATCTCGCACGCGTCGGCCTTGAGCGCCGCCGCCACGGCCACCGCCGAGGTGTCGCTGCCGCCGCGCCCCAAGGTGGTGATGTTGGCGTCCTGATCGACACCCTGGAAGCCGGCGACCACGGCCACTTCGCCCGCGTCGAGCGCCGCGTGCAGGCGCTCGGCGTCGATGCGGCGGATGCGGGCGCGGCCGAAGGCGCTGTCGGTATCGATGCGCACCTGATGGCCGAGGAAGGAGCGGGCCCGCACCCCGCGCTCGTGCAAGGCGATGGCGAGCAGGGCGCTGCTCACCTGTTCGCCGGTCGCAAGCAAGGCGTCGACCTCGCGCAGCGCCGGTTGCGGCGCCACCCGGTGCGCCAGCTCGAGCAGGCGGTTGGTCTCACCTGCCATCGCCGAGACGACGGCGACCACCTGGTGACCGCCGCGCTGCGCGGCGCCGATGCGGTCGGCGACGGCCTGGATGCGCTCCACGCTGCCGACCGACGTCCCCCCGTACTTCTGCACAATCAGGCTCATCGCCGTTTCCGCCCGGCCTGCCGACCGTTCCCCGATGCCTATTCGTCAGTCCAGCGCCCGCAGCACCGCGACCGCCTCGGCGTAGTCGCGGCCATGGGCGACCGCCAGCAGCCGCCGCCGTCCCGCGGCGGCGAAGTGCAGCGCGATCTCCAGGTAGTCGTCCATCGGTTCATCGAGGCGCTCGTACCATTCGATGGCACAGACGCCGGACCCGTAGATGTACTCCCTGAGCGCCAGGGAGTCGATATCACCGGCCGGCAAGCGAAAGAGATCGATGTGGTACAGCGGCAGCCGCCCGCCCAGGTGTGGGATCACGATCGGGAAGGACGGGCTGCGCACGTCCTCGGGTGCGATACCGAGGCCCTCGGCGATGCCGCGCACCAGCGTGGTCTTGCCCGCGCCGAGCTCGCCGGACAGTCCGATCCGCATGCCGGCACCCAACGCCCGCGCCAGGTGCCGGCCGATGGCGCGTGTCGCCGCTTCGTCGACGCTGTCGAGCTCGACCCGTTTCAACGCTCGTCCGATCGGCGGCGCCGGCGCGGCGCTGCACCGGCCGCCGGGGTCAGGGACAGGGCGTGCAGGGCCGGGCGCAGCCTCTCCGCGACGTCGGAGGCGAGCAATCCGATCGCGCCATCGACCGCCGCCAGATCCGCCGCGGCGCCATGGACATAGACACCCAGGCGGGCGGCCTCGGACACCGACAATCCCTGTGCCAGCAGCGCACCGATCGCGCCCGCCAACACGTCGCCCATGCCGCCCGAGGCCATGCCCGAATTCCCGCTCGGATTGATCCACACCTGGCCGTTCGGATCGGCGATCACCGTCCGCGCCCCCTTGAGTACCACCGTGCAGGCGTGCGCGGCGGCGAAGCCGCGCGCCATGCCGACGCGGTCGGCCTGCACCGCGGCCGTGGGGCAACCCGCCAGACGTCCCATCTCGCCGGGATGCGGGGTCACCACCACGGCGGCGCGCCGGGCCGCCAGGAGGCGGGGATCGCGCCCCAGCGCGGTGAGGGCGTCGGCATCGACCACCATCGGCAGGCCGGCCTCGGCGAGCATCCATGCCAGCGTCTGTGCCGCGCCGTCATGCGTGCCCAGACCCGGTCCGATGACCACCGCGGACTTGCCATCGACCATGGCCCGCAAGCGTTCGGGCTCGTAGCGAATGCGCCCCTCGTCGTCGGGCAGCGCTTCGGTCATCGCTTCGCGCGCCGCGGCGGCGTAGACCGGGTACAGCGAGGCCGGCGCCACGACGGTGACCAGCCCTGCCCCGGCGCGACCCGCCGCCCGCACGGCCAGCCGGGCTGCGCCGGTCTTGCCGAAGGAACCGGCGAGGATCAGCACGTGTCCGCAGTCTCCCTTGTGAGCATCGGCGGCGCGCTGCGGCACCAGGTGGGCCGCCGCCGCGGCGTCGAGCAGCGCGGCGCGCTCCGGCAGCGCGGCGAGCGCCTGCGGCGCCACGCCGATGTCGATGACGTGCACCACCCCACAGTACCGCACCCCGGGATAAAGGACCTGGCCGAGCTTGGCGAAGCCGAAGGTCGCCGTCGCCGTGGCTTGCACGGCGACGCCCATCGGCAGCCCCGTATCAGCATTCAGGCCGGACGGGATGTCGACGGCGAAGACCGGCGCGCCGCAACC
>CAYYWP010000322.1:0-3601 GCA_964475125.1 uncultured Binatia bacterium (SeqCode)
CGCCATGGCGCCGTGCGCGTCGTGGAGCGCGTGCGCCGCGAGGTGGCGCCGACGCGGCGCGAGCGCTGGTACGAGGCGGCGGTCGACCTGGAGGCCGGCGATCCGCGCCTGGCCCGCCGGCCCGCCTTGCGAGCGCTGTACGACTATCTGCACGCCCATCCGTTGCGCCGCGCCCCGGCGCGCGAGCTGCGCCTCTCCTTCCCGGCCGCTGCCGCCAAACTGCGCGCCCTCGTCGAGGCCGGCCTGCTGCGCGTGCGCGAAGAGGAGGAGTACCGCCCGGTTCTCCCGCCGCTGGCGGCGCCCGACGTCGCCGTCGAGCCGACTGCGGCGCAACGCGCCGCGCTGGCTGCGATCGCCGAGGCGCACGCCGAAGGCTTTGTCGCCTGGCTGCTGCACGGCGTCACCGGCAGCGGCAAGACCGAGGTGTATCTGCGCGCCATCGCCGCCTTGCCGGAGGCCGCGACCGCGTTGATCCTGGTGCCGGAAATCTCGCTCACCCACCAGCTGGTCGAACGCGTGCGGGCCCGTTTCGGCGACGCCGTGGCGGTGCTGCACAGCCAGCTCAGCGTCGGCGAGCGTTGGGACGAATGGCGCCGCATCGCGCGCGGCGCGGCCCGCCTGGTCATCGGCGCGCGCTCGGCGGTCTTCGCCCCGCTGCGGCACCTCGGCCTGGTCATCGTCGACGAGGAGCACGATGCGTCCTACAAGCAGGCCGACGGCGTGCACTACCACGGTCGCGATGTGGCGGTGATGCGGGCCAAGCTGGCCGGCTGCCCGATCATCCTCGGTTCGGCGACGCCGGCGATGGAGAGCGTGTGGAACGCGCGGCGCGGCCGCTACCGTTTGCTCGAGCTGCCCGAGCGCGTCGCCGACCGACCGCTGCCGGCGGTCGAGCTGGTCGATCTGCGCGACCCCGCCGATGCGCCGCCGGCGGTGCTGAGCTCGCCGCTCACCGCTGCGTTGGATGCCAACCTCGCCGCCGGGGCGCAGAGCCTGCTGTTTCTCAACCGCCGCGGCTTCGCCAATTTCCTCCAGTGCCGGGCCTGCGGCGAGCCGCTGATGTGCCCGAACTGCAGTGTGACGCTGACCTTCCACCGCCGCTGGCAGGCGGTGCGCTGCCACTACTGCGATCACACCATCGCCCCGCCGGCGACCTGTGGCGAATGCGGCGAATCGGCACTGGTGGCGTGGGGGGTCGGAACGGAACAGCTTGAGGCACTGCTGCGCCAGCGTTTTCCCGCCGCGCGGGTCGCCCGCCTCGACCGCGACACCACGCGCCGTAAGGGCAGCCAGCAGGCGTTGCTGGCGAGCTGGCGCCGCGGGCGCTTCGACATCCTCATCGGCACACAGATGATCGCCAAGGGACACGACGTGCCGGGGGTGACGCTGGTCGGCGTCATTCATGCCGATGCGGCGCTCAACTTCCCCGACTTCCGCGCCGCCGAGCGAACCTTCCAATTGCTGGCGCAGGTGGCCGGCCGCGCCGGCCGCGGCGAGCGGCCGGGAAGAGTGATCGTGCAGACGTTGCAGCCGGAGCACTACAGCCTGCGCGCCGCCGCCGCCCACGACTTCGCCGGCTTCGCCGCGGCCGAGCTGGCGGCGCGCCGCCAGCTCGGCTACCCGCCCTTCGCGCGCTGCATTCTGCTGCGCCTCGAGGGCACCGCCCAGGCTGCCGTCGAGCAGCTCGCGCACGACGCCGCGCGCGCCCTGCGCCTGCGCGCCGATGGGGCAGTCGGCGTCCTCGGCCCCGCGCCCGCACCGCTCGAGCGACTGCGCCAGCGCCACCGCCAGCACATCCTGGCGCGCGCCGCCAATGGCCCGCTGTTGCGCCAGGTCGTCGGCGACACGCTGCCGGAGTTGCGCACTGCCGCCCGCGCCAAGGACGTGCGCGTCATCGTCGACGTCGACCCGCAGCACATGCTGTGAGCGGGCGGCATCGGCGGGAGCGGAAGAGAAGGCAAAAGGCAAAAAGCAAAAGGTTCGGAGTGGGGTGGGGCACTTTTGCCTTTTGCCTTCTCTTTGTCGGGCTCCATTGTCAGATGTTGCCGGTCAAGAACTACGGACCCGCCGCCGTGCCACGGCAACTGCTGCCACGATGAGCAGCGCGGCGAGCGCACCGAGCATGCCGGGCGCCGAGACCGCCGGCGCGCGGGCCGGGATGGGTGGGCAGTCGCCGCCGTCGCCTGCCACCGGGCACATCTGGCCGTCGGTGGTTATGCCGCGCGAGAAGATGCAGGAGATTGCGGTGAGATTGAAACAACCGCCCGGCACGCAACACGCTTGCAGCGGCAGTGTGCAGGTGGCGAAGTCGCCCTCGCCACAGGTCGCGCTCGGGTCGCTCACGCTGCCCGTACAACCGGTGAACTGCGGGCAGACCACATCGTCGAGAAATTCCGCCCCCGCGCCGGTCGTGCAGATGAACTGGCACGGCTCGATCCCGGTGCAGCGGGCGCAGCCTTGCTGGGCGACCGCGCTCGACAGCGGCTGCGCCAGTGCGAGGATCGTCGCCAACGCCAGCGGTCCCAGACAACGTCGCATCTTCATACGCCCCTCCGCTTGTTCGCACCGGTTGCCAAGCTCGGCGCCCGGCGCCTCCTAGCATTCGCTTTTCCACTGTCCAAACCCGTTCGTGCTGCCGGATACGCCGTGCCTCGGTCGGGCCCCGATGCAAGCGGAGCGGGATTCGTATAGCGTTCGCTGCGTATGGCCTTGCGACGTATTCTCAAGTACCCGGCGCCGACCCTCAAAGAGACGGCGGTCGAGGTCACCGGCATCGACGGCGAGATCGACGAGATCCTGCGCGACATGGTGGAGACCATGTACGCCGCGCCAGGCGTCGGCCTGGCGGCGCCGCAGGTCGGCGTCGGCCAGCGCATGATCGTGGTCGACGTCGACACCGAGAACCCCGGCAAGCATCTGCTCAAGCTCGTCAACCCGGTGATCGCCGAGCGCAACGGCACGGTGTTGTGGGAAGAAGGCTGCCTGTCGGTGGTCGACTACACGGCCGAGGTCAAGCGCAGCGCCGAGGTGCTGGTGAAGGCGTGGACGCTCGATCAGCGCCAGGTCGAGATCGAAGCCGGCGGCCTGCTCGCCGTGGCCATGCAACACGAGATCGATCATCTCGACGGCAAGCTGTTCATCGACCGCCTCACGGCCCTCAAGCGCGACTCCTACAAGCGCAAGATCAAGCGCATGCTCCGCGACGGCATCGACCTCGACACCTACAAACCGGAGCGCCACAAGGACGCCGATATCTGAGGCGGTGGCACGACGAGCGTCCGCGACGAGCCGTAGCCGCGGGACCTGTGCCCGCCGACGACGCGGCGCGTCGCCGGGAGGGGCGGGGTGTGGCGCGAGGGTAAGCGCCGGTGCCACCGGGCAGCGCGCGGCGCACGGATTGGCGGAAGCTCGAGCGTGCGCGACGAGCCGTAGCCGCGGGACCTGTGCCCGCCGGCGACGCAGCGCGTCGCCCGGAGGGGTGGGGTGTGGCGGGAGGCGAGCGCCGGTGCTCAGTCGCTGTCGCTGGCGCACGGTTGCCGCGCCCCGCGCCACCGGGCAGCGCGTTGCGCTGCCGGCGGGCACAGGTCCCGCGGCTACGGCT
>CAYYWP010000323.1:0-3508 GCA_964475125.1 uncultured Binatia bacterium (SeqCode)
TGTCCGCCATCATGAAGCGCGCGCGGCCGTCCTTCACGATGTAATCGATCTCCGGCGGTACGAGGCGCCAGTTGACCGGCATGCACACCGCGCCGAGGCGGCAGGCGCCTAGCACCAGCGCCACGCACTCGGCGGTGTGCTTGGTGAGGCAGGCGACGCGATCGCCGCGGCCGATACCCTGCTGCGCAAGGCCAGCGGCCACGCGGCCGGCGGCATCCCAGAGATCGGCAAAGGTCCAGGTGCGCCGCGGCGTCCAGTAGGCGCGCTCGCCGCCGCGCGTCGCGGCATGGCGCGCAATCGCATCCAGTATCGTTTCCATCCGCCCCTCCCGCGGCGAGTCTACAGCCCAAGGCGGCGCGTTGCCCGGCAGCGTCGCGTCGCGATGGGCGACCCTTGCACCGCTGCCAGTGTTCGCGCCGGCGCATGCCGCAGCGGCAGGCCGTTTCGACGATGTCAGCCTGCGTGGCTCGTGGCGCTGCGGGAAACCGGCCTGATGTGGGCGAACATGCTGCGGGCATTCCAGGTCGGGAAGGCTCTTGCGAGCGACGGGGTGCCGTCGAGCCGGATGCGGCCCGCGCGGGTCGCCTCGGCCCAGCTGAGCTGGCCGGCGTGCCACTTGACGAAGGCTTCGGCTTCCGCCGTGACGTAGAGGTCCTCGTCGAGGCCGGGGTACGTCTTGCAGATCTCGGTGTCTCCGCGCTCGATGAGCAGCCAATAGCGCTCACGGCGCGGGCGGCCGGTGAAATCGAAGCGGATGACGACGCGCCGATCCGGCAGCCGGTCTCGGCGCAGCGCGTTGCACATCGACCACAAGGCCACGAAGGGGTCGAGGTTCTCCGGAGCGATCTCGAGCCAACGCGCACCCCACTCGCCGAGCGACCGGCAGACCGCGAAGAGGTCGTGGCCCGCGGTCGTGAGCTCGTAGTGGTGCCCGCGCCCGTCGGGCTTGGGCGCCGACTCGACCACGCCGAGCCGCTCGAGCTGCCTGAGTCGCTGGGAGAGCAGGGTACGGGAAAGTCCGGGCGCGCCCTCCAGGATCTCGCCGTAGCTTTCGCAGCCGAGGTACAGGTTGCGGATGATCAGCGGTGTCCAGCGCTCGGCGAAGATCTCGGCGCCGCGGGCGATCGGGCAGTACTGGCCGTACGTCCTCACGACGCCAGTGTTGCGCAACCGCCTCCGGTTGTGAAGTCCAGATTCTTGACTTCACGGCCGCGGTCGGCGGTGGTCTGATGCGGCCGTTGCGACAGGAGGAGACGATGACGACATCGACGACCGCGCAAGTCGGCCACGGGCGCAAGGGGCCAAGCGTCGTGGAGATCGACGGGTTCCGAGGCCGGCTGATCACTGCCGACCACGCCGACTACGACACCGCTCGCGCAGTGTGGAACGGTGCCATCGACCGGCGCCCGCGCCTGATCGCCCGATGCATCGGGGCTGCAGACGTGGTCGCGGCCGTGCGCTTCGCCCGCGACCGCGCGCTGGAGATTGCCATAAAGGGCGGAGGCCACAACGTGGCGGGCACCGCCGTTTGCGACGACGGGATGGTCATCGACCTCTCGGCAATGCGGGCCGTGCGGGTCGATGCCGCCGGCCGCAGGGCCTGGGTGCAGGGTGGCGCACTGTGGGGGGACGTCGACCGCGAGACCCAGGCGCTCGGCCTGGCCACCACCGGCGGAATCGTGAGCCACACCGGGGTCGCCGGGCTCACCCTCGGCGGCGGCATCGGCTGGCTCATGCGCAAGCACGGCCTGACGGTCGACAACCTCCTTGCCGTCGATGTCGTGACGGCTGACGGCGAGCGGCTGCGCGCGTCCGAGGACGAGCACCCCGACCTGTTCTGGGCGCTGCGAGGCGGCGGCGGCAACTTCGGCGTGGCCACCTCGTTCGAGTTCCGCCTCCACGCCGTCGGGCCCACCGTCCTGGCCGGGCCCATTCTCTGGGACGCGGGCGACGCCCGGGAGGTCCTGCGCTTCTACCGCGACTTCGTCCGCGACGCGCCCGACGAGCTCGGCACGGTCGTGAGGTTCGGCGCCGCGCCACCGCTGCCGGCCATTCCCGAGAAACTGCACTGGCGCCCGGTGGTGATGGTGGGTACCTGTTACTCGGGGCCGATCGAGGACGGTGAGCGGCGGCTCGGCCCGCTGCGTGCAGCCCGGGCTCCGCTCCTCGACCTGGTCGGGCCGGCGCCGTACGCGGGATTCCAGAGCGCGATCGACTCGACCGTGGCCCACGGCTGGAACTACTACTGGAAGTCCACCCATCTCCCCGAGCTCAGCGACGATCTCATCGACGTCATCGTCGAGCACGCGTTCTCCTGCTCGTCGCCACGGTCGTACGTCGCGATGTTCCATCTGCGGGGGGCGGTGAGCCGGGTGGCCGAGGGCGGGACGGCGTTCGGGAACCGGCAGGCGTCGCACGCGATTACCCTCGACAGTGTGTGGCGGCCCGGCGAGGACTTCGGCGACCGGGACACCGCCTGGACGAAGGGGTTCTTCGACGCCCTTGGCCGCTTCCGCAAGGGCGTGTACGTCAACTTCCTCGGCGGCGATGAAGCGCCCGAGCGAGTCCGTGAGGCGTACGGCGACTCCGTCTATGAGCGGCTGGTGGACGTCAAGACCGCGTACGACCCCGACAACGTCTTCCACCGGAACCAGAACATCCGTCCGAGGTTGAGGGCCAGGGCGGGTGAGGCCGATCGCGCGGAAAACGTTTGAACGGTGGCGTGCTGATGGTTCGGGGCGTCGTCTTGCGCGGGCGCCGGCCGGATCGTTGCTCCAGGCTGGCTGCGACTACGCGCGCGGAGCCGCCGGCTCTGAAGCGCGCGCTTCGGCGCGCGCTGCGTCGTAGACCAGGCGCGCCGCGACGGCATCCTCCACCGCCTGGCCCAGCGCCTTGAAGATCACCGTCGCGCCGGCAGGCGGCCGCGGCTTGGTGCCGGCGAGGATCTCGCCGATCTCCGCGTAGACCTGCGCGCGCGAGAGCATGACGTCGCCCGATTCCTTCTCTGCCGATTCACGATAATCCGCGACCACCACGTTGCGCATCGCCTCGTCATCGAGCTCGCGCCAGGCGGGGCGCGGCGCGCCGATCGCGGCGACGAAGGCGCCGGGCTTGAGCCAGGCACCCTTCAGTACCGGCTCGGACGCGTTGGTGACGGTGCACACGATATCGGCACCGCGCACCGCTGCTTCGGCGGAGGCACTGGCGATGCCGCCCGTGTCGGCGGCGCAGCGTGCGACGTTGGCGGGATTGCGGCTCCAGATGCGGATCTCACTGACCGGCCGCACGGCGCGCAGCGCCAGCGCGTGGCTGCGGGCGAGCGCGCCGCTGCCGAGCATCGCCACGATCTTCGGTCCCGGCGGTGTGAGGGCGTCCGCGCCGACCGCCGACACCGCGGCCGTGCGCAGCGCGGTCAGCCAGGTGGCGTCCATCACCGCGAGTGTCTGGCCGGTCGCGGGGTCCATGAGGACGAGCGTGGCGAGCATCGTCGGCAGGCCGCGCGCCGCGT
>CAYYWP010000324.1:0-3504 GCA_964475125.1 uncultured Binatia bacterium (SeqCode)
CCGACGTACTCAATGGCGGCTCGGTAGACGTCCAGTCGCTCGTGCCCGAAGCTCATGGTCGCCTCGATACCGATTCCGATACCGATTCCGATCTAGGTGGCTGCCTGACGTTGGGGCTCAGCCGCACGGGCCGCTCCTCGCCGGCTCCCGTCGTCCGTTCGGCCCGGGTCCGCGTCGGCTGCAGCGGCTCCGTTGTGAGGCCGCTCTCCGTCTCGGGGTCGGAATCGCTATCGGCATCGGGATCGATTCTCACCGCAGCAGCTGTTCCTTCGCGTTTCGATGCCCTTTGAGCCGCTCGCAGACGTGATACGCCCAACCGACGTACTCAATGGCGGCTCGGTAGACGTCCAGTCGCTCGTGCCCGAAGCTCATGGTCGCCTCGATTCCGATCCCGATTCCGACCCCGACCCAGGCGCGGCGCGCGGTCAGCCGGTGACGTGGGCGTCGGCGACGGCGAGGGCTTCGTCGAGGAGGCCGATGCCGAGTCGCGCTTCGTCGGGAGAGATGGTGCAGGGCGGCACGACGTGCAGGCGGTTGAAGTGGATGAAGGGCCAGACGCCTTTCGCTCTGCAGGCGGCCATGAGCTCGGCCATGGGGGCGTTGGCGGCGCCGGCGGGGTTGTACGGAACCAGCGGCTCGCGGGTGGCGCGGTTGCGCACCAGCTCGAGGGCCCAAAAGGCGCCGAGGCCGCGCACCTCGCCGATGCAGGGGTGGCGCGCCTGCAGCTTGCGCAGTTCGGGACCGAAGACGTCGCGCTCGAGCATGCGCACGTGCTCGAGAATGCCCTCTTCCTCGAACGCTTTCATCGAGGCGACGCCGGCGGCGCAGGCGAGCGGATGACCGGAGTACGTCAGGCCGCCCGGATAGGCGCGCTCGCGGAAGGTGTCGGCGATGCGCCGGCTGATGACCACCCCGCCGAGCGGCACGTAGCCGGAGTTGACGCCCTTGGCGAAGGGGATGAGGTCGGGCGTGACGCCCCAGCGCTGCACGGCGAACCACTCGCCGCAGCGGCCGAAGCCGGACATCACCTCGTCGGCGATGAAGACGATACCGTGCTGGTCGCACAGCGCGCGCACCCCGGCCAGGTAGCCGTCGGGCGGCACGAGGATGCCGTTGGTGCCGACCACAGGCTCGAGGATGATGGCGGCGACGGTATGCGCCCCCTCGACCATCAAGAGGTCGGCGAGATGCTGCAACGCGCGCTCGCACTCCTCTCGCTCGGTCGTGGCATGGAAGGCGGAGCGGTAGAGGAACGGGCCCCAGAAGTGCACCACCCCTGGGATGCCCGGCTCGCTCGGCCAGCGGCGCGGGTCGCCGGTCATGGTGATCGAGCCGGCGGTGGCGCCGTGGTAGCTGCGATACGCCGCCAACACCTTATGGCGGCCGGTGTGCAGGCGCGCCATGCGGATGGCGTTCTCGGTCGCCTCGGCGCCGCCGTTGGTGAAGAAGACCATGTCGAGGTCGCCCGGGGCGCGCTCGGCGATCATGCGCGCCAGCTCGCCGCGCTGGTCGTTGGCGTGGAACGGGGCGATGGTGCACAGCACCTCGGCCTGGGCCTTGATGGCGGCGACGACCTTGGGATGCCGGTGGCCGATGTTGACGTTCACCAGTTGCGAGGAGAAGTCGAGGTAGCGCTTGCCGTCGTAGTCCCAGAACCACGAGCCTTCGGCGCCGGCGACGGGCAGGGGGTTGATCAAGCCCTGCGCCGACCAGGAGTGGAACACGTGGCCGCGGTCGTTGCGCCGCACGCGCTCGCCGGCGGCGGGGTCCGCCGCGGGGGTGGCGGCGCGGGCGGACGATCCCGGCGCCCGCAGCGCCGTGCCGGCCGCGCTCGCGGCAACCATCGATGAAGGCCGTTCTGTCTTAGGCATCGCTGCTCCTCGTGTTGCCGCGTATTTTCTCCGCCAGGGCCGGAATGATCGTCTCGCCGTACGCTTCCAGGGTCTGCTCCTTGCCGTCGTGCTGCAGGTAGATGGCGAACTGCGTGACGCCCATCGCCTTCAACTCTTGCAACCGCTCGATGTGATGGCCCGGCGGGCCGAAGATGCAGAAGCGATCGAGCACGGCGTCGGGAACGAAATCGGTGTGCGTGTTCTCGGCTCGCCCGTGCTCGTTGTAGTCGTAGCCGTGGTACCCTTTGATGTACTCGGTGAGGGCGCGCGGCACGTTGCTCTGCTTGCCGTAGCGGTTGACGATCTCGACCACGTGGTTGCCGACCATGCCGCCGAACCAGCGGCACTGCTCGCGCTGGTGGGCGAGATCGCCGCCGACATAGGCCGGCGCCGCGGCGCAGATGGCGATGGAATCCGGATCGCGCCCGGCTCGCTCGGCCGCCTCGCGCACGGTCTTGATGCTCCAGGCGGTGATGTCCGGGTCGGCGAGCTGCAGAATGAATCCGTCCCCGATCTCGCCGGCCGTGGCGAGCGCCTTGGGGCCATACCCCGCCACCCAGACCTCGAGGCGGCTCTTGGTGCCCCAGGGAAAGCGCAGATGGCTGCCCTTGTGCTCGATCTCGCGCCCGTTGGCGAGCTCGCGGATGACGTGGATCGCCTGGCGCAGCGTGGCCAGGGTGGCCGGCGCACCGTTCATCGCCCGCACGGCGGAGTCGCCGCGGCCGATGCCGCACACGGTGCGGTTGCCGTACATCTCGTTCAGGGTCGCGAACAGCGAGGCCGTCACCGTCCAGTCGCGCGTCAGCGGATTGGTCACCATCGGGCCGACGGTCACCTTGCGCGTCTCATTGAGGATCTGGCTGTAGATGACGAACGGCTCCTCCCACAGCAGGTGGGAGTCGAAGGTCCAGACGTGGCTGAAGCCGAGCGTTTCGGCCCGCTTGGCGAGATCGATGACGCGCCAGGCGGGCGGGTTGGCCTGCAGAACGATGCCGAAATCCATCAGCGATTCCTGGGAAAGCCGAGATCGACCTTGCTGGTGGCCGGATCGGGCCAGCGCGAGGTGATGACCTTGGTGCGGGTGTAGAAGCGAACGCCTTCGGGGCCGTACATGTGGGTGTCGCCGAACAGCGAGGCCTTCCAGCCGCCGAAGCTGTAGTAGCCGACGGGCACCGGGATCGGCACGTTGACGCCGACCATGCCGACCTGCACTTCGAGCTGGAACTGGCGCGCCACGCCGCCGTCGCGGGTGAAGATGGCGGTACCGTTGCCCCACGGGTTGTCGTTCACCAGCTGCAGCGCCTGGTCGTAGGTGTCGACCCGCACCACCGACAGCACCGGGCCGAAGATCTCATCGGTGTAGCAGCGCGTGCCGGGCTTGACGTGGTCGATCAACGAGGCGCCGAGGAAAAAGCCCTCCGCCGGCGCCCTGCCGCGGCCGTCGGCCACCACCGTGGCGCCATCCGCCACCGCGGCGTCGAGATAGCCCGCCACCTTGTCGCGGTGCTCGCGGGTGATGAGCGGACCCATCTGGTTCTCGGGATCCGTGCCTGGGCCGACCTTGAGCTTGCCGAGGCGCTCGTTCACCTTGGCGACCAGGGCGTCGCCGACG
>CAYYWP010000325.1:0-3504 GCA_964475125.1 uncultured Binatia bacterium (SeqCode)
GGAAGCGCCGAACGGCCGGCAGAACGGTATCGTCTTCTTTCCGGGCAGCGCGCCGCTCTATCGCGCCGGCGACGTCTTGGTGGGCGGCCTCGGGGTGAGCGGTGACGGCGTCGAGCAGGACGATCGGGTCACCTTCTCCGGTACGCGCAGCGCGCCGGGCTTCGAGCCGCAGGCGCGCCTTCGCGCCGACCAACTGCGCGTGCGCGACGTGCGCCTGCCGTATCTGAAGTTCAACCGCCAGCCGTTCAAGTGAGCGGGTGGGCCTAGCGATGGGTGACGGCGACGACCAGGACCGCGACGACGGGACGCGCATCGGTGGCGCGGCCCCGGAGCTGCCGGCGGCGCCGCCCGCGGCGCCGCGCCCCCCGGCGCGCGATAAGACGGACGCCGGCCTCGGGATGCCCGAGCTGCCGTCGGCACCGCCGTCGGCGACCTCGCCAGCCGCACCCGTCGCCGACGACGATGCGGACGAAACCCACATGCTCGAGTCCGCGGAGCAGCCGCGCCTGCTGGTGATGATCGACCATATCGAGCCTCCCGGACACCCGCAGAGCGTGGCGCTGGCCGGCGCCAGCTACGTCATCGGCCGCGCCACCACCAGCGACATCCGTCTCTTCTCCGGCACTGCCTCGCGCGAGCATGCCCGCCTCGTGCGTCGCGCCGACGCCTGGGTGCTGGTGCCGTCGGAAGGCAAGATGGTGCTGGCCAACGGCACCGTGGTGCGCGACGAGGTGCGGCTGGAGAACCGCATGCTCCTGCAGCTCGGCGGCGACCAGCTCCGCGTCATCGACCAGGCCGCCGCCCTGGCCGCTCCCGAGCCGTCAGCCGTGGCGCCGTCGCCATCGCCGGTGACCGCGTCGACGCGGCGCTGGTGGTGGGCGGTGGTCGCGGTCGCCGCCGCGCTGCTGGCCGCGTTGCTCTGGGCCTCGCGATGAACGACGGCATCCTTCGACGGGCTACCAGTGGCCGTCCGCTCACGAGCCGTAGCCGCGGGGCCTGTGCCCGCTGGCGACGCCGCGCGTCGCCCGGTGGGGTGGGGCGCGGCAACGGCGCCTCGACCGCGATGGCCCTGCACCGGCGGTTGCATCGCGCCACACCCCCCGCCACTCGGCAGCGCGCTGCGCTGCCGGCGGGCACAGGTCCCGCGGCTACGGCTCATCGCGGTCACCCGTCGAAGCGCGAGCCCGGGTTCTTTCGGTGGGCCGCCGGTCTTCTGCTTCTGCTGCTGGCCACGGCGAGTTGGGCACAAGACGCGGGCGAGCCACCGACGCGGGCGCAGAGCGGCACGTCGGAGACCGGGGCACCGATCAAGGGCGAGCCGCCGCTGTTCCCCGACTCCGAGCCGCTGCCCGACCGCTGGCGCATCTCGCCGCCGCCGTACGAGAAGAACGTCGAGGGCGCCTGGTACGACCCGTACAACCTCAACGTCCTGAAGGGCGACTCCCCGATCTTCGATACCAACGACATCTTCTTCCGCCTCACTGCGGCGACCAAGATTCAGATGCTCGGCCGTTCGGCGCCGACGCCGAGCGGCGCCAGCGCCGCCGATCCCGGCAGCTTCACTTTCTTCGGCAACAACGAGGCCTTTCTGTACGATCAGAAGTGGGCTTTCAAAGCCGAGTTGTTTAAGGGCAACACGGCCTTCAAGCCGCCCGACTGGCAGTTCGTCATCGAGGGCGTCATCGACCTCAACGACCTGCAGATCTGGGAGAACGGCGGCGTCTCGCCCGACGTGCGCGACGGCACCTCGCGCCTCACCAGCTACGCCGCCCTGCAGCAGGCGGCGGTCGAGTACCACCTGGTCAACGTCTCCGAGCGCTACGACTTCATCTCCGTCAAGCTCGGCCGCCAGCCGTTCAACAGCGACTTCCGCAGCCTGATTTTCTTCGACTTCAACCAGGGCGCCCGCTTGTTCGGCAGCCTGGGCGGCAACCGCTACCAGTGGAACCTGCTGTATTTCTACCAGGCCGAGAAGGACACCTTCAGCGAGCTCAACACCTTCGACCTGCGCAATCAGCAGGTCGCCGTCGCCAACCTCTACGCCCAGGACTTCCTCTTCCTCGGCTGGCAGAACCAGCTCAGCTTCCACCTCGACCTCGACCAGGGCGCCAGCGAGGGCTTCGTCTACGACCGCGCCGGCTTCCTGGTGCGCCCCGATCCGGTCGGCATCGCCACCCCGCACGACGTCGACGCCTACTACCTCGGCTGGACGAGCGAGGGGCACATCGGCCGGGTCAACGTCAGCCACGCCGCCTACCAGGCGCTCGGGCGCGACACCGCCAACCCGATCGCCGGGCGCGAGATCGACATCAACGCCCAGCTCGCCTTTCTCGAGCTGTCGCTCGACCTCGACTGGATGCGCTACCAGACCTCGGTCTTCTTCGCCTCGGGCGATGACGATCCGCGCGACGGCACCGGGCGCGGCTTCGACACCATCTTCGACTTTCCGCGCATCATGGGCGGCGAGTTCAGCTACTGGAACCGCCAGTCGATCAAGATCACCGATCGCGGCGGCGTCAACCTGGTGCAAAGCAACAGCGTCGTGCCCGACCTGCGCAGCAGCAAGATCCAGGGGCAGGCAAACTTCGTCAATCCGGGCCTGCTGATGTTCAACCTCGGTGCTTCCTTCGAGCTCACGCAGACGCTGCGCGCCGTGACCAACGCCACCTACATTCGCTTCGTCGAGACCGAGCCGCTGGAGATCCTGCTCAAGCAGCCCGACATCGACGCCGACGTCGGCGTCGACCTCAGCCTCGGAATCGAGTACCGGCCGTTCCTCAGCAACAACATCATCCTCAAGGGCTTCGGCGCCATCCTGCAGCCCTGGGGCGGCTTCACGGACATCTACCAGGCCTCCACGCTCTACCAGGTGGGGACCGAGATCACGTTGGTGTTCTGATGATGGGTTACGACCTTGCCTCGAAAATGGGGATCGGGGGCCAGGGATCAGGGGTCGGGTTCCGTCTGTCCAGGGGCTCGACTCTTCATCGTTCCGAGCGAGCCGGCTACGGGTCACGGCGACTTGCTTTGGCTATCCTGGTGCTTGCCGGGATGGCCGGTGCGGCGCAGGCAGATGGCGAGGCCGGCGCCATGGCCCCGCCGGCGCCGCTCCGCCAGACGCCGGAGCAAGCGGCGGCCAAGAGCGCCGGCTGCCTGTCGTGCCACACCGGCATCGAGCCCATGCACGCCTCGCCGCAGGTGGTGATCGGCTGCACCGACTGCCACGGCGGCAACTCGGAGGCGAGCGCCGGCGGTGCGGCGCCGGGCAGCGAAGCGTACGCGGCGGCGCGGCAGGCGGCACACGTGGCGCCGCGCCAGCCGGAGAAATGGGCGGCGCGGGATGCGGCCGGGCGCCTCAGCTCCGCCAATCCGGTGCGCAGCTACACGCTGCTCAACCACGAGTCGCCGGAGTTCATCCGCTTCATCAACCCCGGCGACCTGCGCGTCTCGGCGCTCTCCTGCGGCACCTGCCATACCAAGGAGACGCACAACGTCCACCGCAGC
>CAYYWP010000326.1:0-3495 GCA_964475125.1 uncultured Binatia bacterium (SeqCode)
GTAATCATCGATGCCGCCGAAGAGGATGAAGAGCCCGCCGACGCCGAGCAGGCTCATCGAGACGACCACCAGACCGCTGACGGCCCCGGCGCGCAGGGCGAGACGCAACGCATCGTTGAGGCTGACGATCGCCGCGGCGGCGGTGCGGATGTTAGCGCGAATCGACACGAACATGCCGATGTAGCCCGCGATGGCCGAGCACAGCGCGCCGGTGACGAACGACAGCGTCACGCGAAAGGCAGCCCCGGAGCCCATTTCGGCGATGTTCTTCACCTCGCGGTTGGCATAGTAGAAGGTGAAGATCACGACCGCCGCCACGACCGCGAGCACCAAGATGGTGCGGTATTGGCGGGCCAGAAACGCCTCGGCGCCTTTGCGGATCGCGTCCGAGATGCGCACCATCTCCGGCTTGCCGGTGCTGGCCGCCAGCACCTGACGGGCCAGCAAAGCGGCGACCAACAAGCTGAGCACACTGATGGTCATCACGATGGGTAGGACGAGTTGGATCATGGCGTGTCCCTCTTCCTCGGTTGTGTGGCGCGCCCGTCCCCGGCGCCCGCGGCGCGCCGATCTCGCCGCGGATCACCGAGATCGAACGAGCCCTGATCGCCGGCGTTCGCTCCCCCCCGGTGGCCTCCCCTGGCTTGCCCAGGAACGACCACACGATCTCAAACAGGTTTACTTATGAAAACCCCCCGTCTGGCGCAAGCTGCCCTTTTCGCCCGGCCGTCTCCCGGATGCCGGCGACGTGCCACGGCGGTTCAGGACAGGAGAGCCATGGCTGCGGCCACAAGAGCGGGACAAGATGCTATAGGGTCGGCATGACCGACCTCTCGACGCAACTATCGATCGCGGGGGCCTGGCGCGACGCCAGCGACGGCGCCCGCTTTCCCGTCCACGAGCCGGCTACGGAGGCGGAGCTCGCGGTCGTCGCCGACGCCACCGTGGCCGACGCCTTGGCCGCGGTGGCCGCCGCCGATCAAGCGTTGCCGGCCTGGGCAGCCACGGCGCCGCGGCGGCGCAGCGACGTGCTGCGGCGCGCCTTCGAATTGATGCTGGCGCGCGCCGACCGGCTCGCCGACCTGATCGTGCGCGAGAATGGCAAGCCGATCGCCGAGGCGCGCGGCGAGGTCGCGTACGCCGCCGAGTTCTTCCGCTGGTTCTCCGAGGAAGCGGTGCGCATCGACGGCCGCCTCACCACCGCCCCGGCCGGCGCCAACCGCATGCTCGTCACCCATCAGCCGATCGGCGTCGCGCTGCTGGTGACACCGTGGAACTTCCCCGCCGCCATGGCGACGCGCAAGATCGCCCCTGCCCTCGCCGCCGGTTGCAGCGTCGTGCTCAAGCCAGCGACCGAAACGCCGCTCACGGCCCTCGCCGTCGCCGGCATCCTGAGCGAGGCCGGCGCCCCGTCCGGTGTGGTCAACGTGGTGCCCACCTCGCGCAATGCCGAGGTCGTCGCGGCGATGCTCGCCGACGCCCGGGTGCGCAAGCTGTCGTTCACCGGCTCCACCGAAGTCGGCCGCCTGCTTCTCGGCCAGGCCGCCCAGCGCGTGGTCAAGTGCTCGATGGAGCTCGGCGGCAACGCGCCGTTCATCGTCTTCGCCGACGCCGATCTCGACGCCGCCATCGAGGGCGCGATGATCGCCAAGATGCGGCACAACGGCGAGACCTGCACGGCGGCCAACCGCTTTTACGTCGAGCGCGCCGTGGCGGAGGAGTTCGCGCGCCGCCTCGCCCACGCGATGGGCGGCTTGAAGATGGGCAACGGCCTCGATCCCGATACGCGCCTCGGGCCGCTGGTCGACGCCGCGACGCGCGCCAAGGTCGCCCGTCTGGTCGACGCCGCCGTCAGCGCCGGCGCGCGCCTGCGCACCGGTGGCACGCTGCCCGGCGGACGCGGCTACTTCTATCCGCCGACCGTGCTTGACCAGGTGCGGGCCGATTCGCCGATCCTCGCCGAGGAGATTTTCGGACCCGTCGCGCCGGTCGTCGCCTTCGACGATGCCGGCGAGGTGGTGCGCCTGGCCAACGCCAGCGAGCACGGCCTGATCTCGTACATCTACACCCGCGACCTCGGGCGCGGCCTGCGCGTCGCCGAAGCGATCGAATCGGGCATGGTGGGTCTCAATCGCGGCCTGGTCTCCGACCCCGCCGCGCCCTTCGGCGGCGTGAAGCAGAGTGGCATCGGCCGCGAGGGTGGCCACGAGGGCATCTTCGAGTACCTGGAGACGAAGTACATCGCCGTGTCCTGGTGATCGGACCACCATCGCTGGAGCGATCCCGCCATGACGACCAGCGCCCAGCAGAGCCTCGCCATCTTGCGCGATACCAGCCACTTCGGCTGGTACATGGTGCCGCTGTTCCTGCTGGTCGTGTACGTCTACTGCCGCGAAGTCGAGGCCGGCCGCTGGTCGCGCGTCCTGGCGGCCCTGGCACTGCTCGGCATGGATCTGTTCAACGAGATCTGGAACGGCCTGGTCTTCCACTTCACGCAGTACGCGCCGATCTGGGGCATCGGCCACCAGACCTCGTGGCTGCTGCTGATGGGACTGACCATCGAAATCGCGCTCAACTTCGCCGTCATGGGCCTGGCCGCCACGATGATGCTGCCGCGCGACCGCGCGCTGCGATGGCTCGGCATCAACAACCGCCTGTGGTTCGCGGTGATCAACTCGCTGCTCTGCGTGGCCTTCGAGGTGTTTCTCAACCACATCGGCATGCTGGTATGGGAATGGCCGTTCTGGAACGCCCGCCAACCGTGGCTGATCTTTCTCATCGGCTATCTGCCCTTCTTTCTGGTCTGTTACTGGGTCTACGACATGCCCAGTCGACGCCGGCAGCTTGCCGTGGTCGCCGGCCTCCTGAGCCTCGACGCCCTGGCGCTGGCCATCCTGATCCCCCTCGGCTGGCTGTGAAGGCGACCACCGAACGCGCGCGACGAGCCGTAGCCGCGATGTCCGAGCCGACTCCCCACACCGCACGCGATCCCGTCTGCGGGATGACCGTGGACGCCGAACGACCGAAGGGCGGCAGGTTCGATTATCGCGGCACGACCTACGGCTTCTGCAACCCGCGCTGCCGGGAAAAGTTCGTCGCCGAGCCGGAGCGCTACCTCCAGCCACGCGCCCCCGACCACGCGCTTGACGGCACCGGCTCTGGCAACACCGAATACACCTGCCCGATGCACCCGGAAGTGGTGCGCGAGGCGCCGGGCGCCTGCCCGATCTGCGGCATGGCGCTGGAGCCGCGCACGGCGGCGGCGGCCGAGGTGCCGAATTCCGAGCTCGACGACATGATGCGCCGCCTGCGCTGGTGTGCGCCGCCGGCCCTCGCGGTGTTCGTCTTGTCGATGGCGGAAATGCTGCCGGGCCAGCCGCTGCACCGCGCGCTCGGCGCGGCGATGGGCTGGATCCAGGCGGCGCTGGCCACGCCGGTGGTGCTGTGGGGCGGCTGGCCCTTCTTCGCTCGCGGCTGGCAGTCGCTGCGCTCGCG
>CAYYWP010000327.1:0-3478 GCA_964475125.1 uncultured Binatia bacterium (SeqCode)
ACCGCCGGCATTGCGGTGAAGATGTTCACCGGCGACCACGCGACCACCGCGCGTGCGATCGCCGACGAAATCGGCCTGGTCCCAGCCGCCGAGGCGCGCACCGGCGCCAGCCTGGCGGCGGCCGATGCGGACGAGCTGCGTCGCTCCGTGCAAGCCAGCGCGGTGTTCGCACGCGTCGCGCCGGAGCAGAAGCTGCAGCTCGTCCAGGCGTTGCAGCGCGACGGCCACGTCGTGGCGATGACCGGCGACGGCGTCAACGACGCCCCGGCACTCAAGCAGGCCAACGTCGGCGTGGCGATGGGTCTCACCGGCACCTCGGTCGCCAAGGAGTCGGCCGACGTCGTGCTCACCGATGACAATTTCGCCACCATCGTCGCGGCCGTCGAGGAGGGGCGGCGCGTCTTCGACAATCTCGTCAAGAGCCTCGCCTTCGTATTGCCCACCAATCTCGCCCTGGCGCTGACCCTGACCTGCGCCGTGCTGTTCTTTCCCTTCGATGTCGCCGGCGGCAGCCTGCTGCTGCCCATTACTGCTCCGCAGTTATTGTGGATCAATCTCGTCGCGGCGGTTGCGTTGGCCCTGCCGCTCGCCTTCGAAGCCCAAGAGCCCGACGTGATGCGCCGCCGACCGCGCGTGCCCGACGAGCCAGTGCTGTCGCGGTTCGTCATCATCCGGACCGCGGTCGTCGGCGTGTTGATGACGGCCGGTACGGTCGGCCTCTTCCTCTGGGAGTACGCGCGCTACATCGCGATCGATGCGCAGAGCCCCGTCGCGCTCGCCGAGGCGCAGACGATGGCGGTCACGACGATGATCTGTTTTCAGATCTGCTACATGCTGAACTGCCGGTCGCTCCGCGACTCGGTGTGGGCCATCGGGGTATTCAGTAACCCGTGGACCTTCCTCGGCATCGCCGTGCTGCTCCTGCTGCAGGCGGCGTTCATCTATGCGCCGCCGTTGCAGGCGGTGTTCGGCACCATGGCCCTCGACGGCCGAGACCTGTTGGTCTCGGCCCTGGTCGGGGCGACGATCGTGCCGGTGATCGCCGCCGAGAAGCACCTAGCGCGCCGGCGCGCCAAGACCGGAGCCTCGCGGCGGCCCAGGTGACGCATGGTGGACGCCCCAGACGCGAAGACTGCCGATGCCCCGGGAGGTGAGGCTGCCAGTCGCGGCCCAGCCGGCGGCGACTGGGCGCCCCCGCGGCGCCTGACTGCGTGGTGCCAGGCGATGGCCGAAGACGGGCGTTTCCAGAGCGCCGTCATCGCCGTGATCGTGATGAACGCGATCTTGATGGGCCTGGAGACGTCGCCGCATGTGGTGGCGAATTACGGCGCCCTCAGTGCGGGTGCCGGCGTCGCCGTGCAAACCATCTTCGTCGTCGAAATGGCCATCCGCCTCCTCGCCTCCCGGCCGCTGACGCGCTTCTTTCGCGACGGCTGGAACGTCTTCGACTTTTCGGTGGTGATGGTGTCCTTGCTGCCGGCGGTGGGGCCGCTGGCTACGGTGGCGCGGCTGGCGCGCGTCCTACGCGTCGCACGGTTGGTGTCGGTATCGCCCGATCTGCGACTGATCATTGCCACCATGCTGCGTTCGATTCCCTCGATGGGGCACGTCGTACTGCTGCTGAGCTTGCTCCTCTACGTGTACGCGATACTGGGCTTCCAGTGGTTCGGCGCCCAGGATCCCGCCCATTGGGGGACACTGGGCACCGCGTTGCTGAGCCTGTTCCAGGTGCTGACGCTCGAGGGCTGGCCAGAGATGCAGAAGGCGGTCATGGTCGCGAGCCCGTGGGCGTGGCTCTATTTT
Source organism: uncultured Binatia bacterium (SeqCode) (assembly GCA_964475125.1). Lineage (GTDB taxonomy): Bacteria > Desulfobacterota > Binatia > HRBIN30 > CADEER01 > CAYYWP01. Next base: position 1,804 of record CAYYWP010000327.1, read on the forward strand.
GCCAGCTTCGTGATCATCGCCGTCTTCGTCGTCATCAACCTCTTCATCGCCGTGGTGATCAACAACCTGCAGACGATCAAGGCCGAGGACGTGCGCGACAGCCGGGCGGCGGTCCGGGGGGAGGACCTGGTGCGTTGTATCGACGAGCTACGAACGCAGCTCGACCACCTCGAGGCAACGCTGCGCGAGCACACGGACGTCTCCAAGCCGCACCCGTCCAGCGGGTCGGGCGGACGCGAACCCACGCCGGCGGCGTGAACGGGGAAGCGCGACGCCATCGGTCCGCTCACCCTCCCCCGCGCGCCGCGGCATCTCCTTCCGAGGTCGCCGCCGGGTTCGAGGCGGTGGGCTGTGGCGGCGGTCGCCTCATGGCGGCGGGACGTCGGGGGCGTGTGGGTCCTCGCCGGTGTTGCGGGCCAGGGCGGCGCGGCCGATGACGAGGTCGGCGCGGGCGCGCACGCGCAGGGCACCGGCATCGGTCGATTGGCGGTCGGCTTCGATCACCTCGATGATGGTGCCGAGGCCGGTGGCATAGCGGCGGTTGGCGAGCTCGAGCTGCAGGCGAGCGGCGGCGACGGCGCGCTCGGCGAGCGCGATGCGCTCGCGCGCGGCGCGGCAGTCGAGATAGGCGCGCTCGACTTGCTCGGCGATGTCGAGGCGCAGGTCCTGGATGTCGTGGCGCACGGCCTCTTGCTGCAGGCGCGCTTCGGCGACCTCGTGGTCGGTGGCGAAGCCGTTGAACAGCGGCCAGGTGAGCATCACCCCGGCGTAGTAGTTGGCGGCCGGCTGGTCGTCGTGGCCCCGCGCGTTCATCCCGCCGACCGCGCCGACGGTCGGCCAGTAGTCGCTCTCGGCCTGGGTGATCACCGCGCCGGCGGCGCGCGCCTGTTCCTCGAACAGCCGCAGGTCGGGCCGCTGGGCCATGGCGCGCTCGAGGTAGGCCGGCATCGCATCGGGCGGCGGTTCGGCGGTCAAGCCGTCGGCCAGCGCGTAGTCCGGCGCGCTGCGGCCCAGACCGGTGGCGTTGTCGAGCCGCACCTTGCCGACCGCGACGGCGTTCTGCGCTTCGACGAGGCTCAGCTCGGCGCGCGCCAGCTCGGCCTCGGCGGTGTAGACGTCGGCCTGCGGCGTGAGGTCGGCGCGGGCGCGCACCTCGGCGCGGTGGCGCTGCTCGCGGCGCTGGGCGACGGCGCGCTCAAAGACGGCGACGACCTCACGCGCCGCCGCCAGGTCGGCGTAGGCGGCGGTGACGGCGTAGACGACGTCCAACTCGATCAAGCGCGCGCGCGCGGCTTCTGCCTCGGCCTCGGCGTCGCGCTGCGCCACCAGGCCGCGCCGCCGACCGAAGTCGAAGAGGAATTGATAGGCGGCGAGCCCGCCGAGGTAGTTGTCGAAGGTGTCGCTGAGACCGAGCTGGTTGGCGCCGACGCCGTTGCCGGTGGTCGGGGCGCGGGGGATACCCGGCTCGCCGAGGAACGCGGTGTCGCCGATGCCGTTGTCGGTCGCGCGCAGATACTGGGCCACGCCCCACACCTGCGGCAGCAGCGCCGCGCGCGCCACGCCGGTGCGTTGGCGGGCGGCCCCGGCGCGCGCTTCGGCGGCCAGGCGCGCCGGGCGGGAGGCGAGCGCCAGCGCGACCGCCTGCCGCAGGCTGAGCGCTGCGCCGGGCTCGAGC
>CAYYWP010000328.1:0-2491 GCA_964475125.1 uncultured Binatia bacterium (SeqCode)
CGGTGACGCCGAGCCCGTGCAGGGCGCCGATCAGGAAGAGTGAGCCGGCGGCGACCCCGGCCCCGTCGCGGCCCGCCAGCCGACACGCCGCCGACCAGGCGCGCGCCGGGTCGGGTTCGGCGATGGCGGGGCAGGCGGCGGCGAAGGCCTCGGCCACGGCGGGCGCGGCGGCGCCGCGCGGGCGCAAGACCTCGGTGACGACGGCGGAACGGACGTGCGGGGCGATGCGCTGCACCATGGCGCGCCAATCCTTGTCGCCCATGACCGCGAACAGCAAGTGCAGCGGGCGGTCGCCCAGCAATGCCGGCAGCTCGCTCACCAGCTGCTCGATGCCGTCGACGTTGTGTGCCCCGTCGAGCACCGCCGTCGGCGATCCGGGCACGACCTCGAGGCGCCCCGGCCAGCGGACCCCGGAGAGGCCCTGGCGCAAGGCCGCTTCGGGCACCGGCAGCACCGCGCGCAGCGCCGCCAGCGCCGCCACGGCGGTGGCGGCGTTGGCGCGCTGATAGGTGCCGCGCAGGGCCAAGCGGACGCCGCGCAGGCTGGTGTCGAGGCCGTCGAAGTCGAGGCCGTCGCCGTCGCCGGCGACGCGATAGTCGCGTCCGGCGGCGATCACCGGCGCGCCGCGCTCGGCGGCCAAGCGATGCAGCACGTCGGCGGCCTCGCCGCCGATGTGCCCGAGGACGATCGGCCGGCCCGGTTTGATGATGCCGCCCTTCTCCGCCGCGATGGCGGCCAGCGTCTCGCCCAGCCACTGCGTGTGGTCGAGCCCGATGGTCGTGATCACGGCGACCAGCGGGTCGACGACGTTGGTGGCGTCGAGCCGCCCGCCGAGGCCGACCTCGAGGACCGCGACGTCGACCCGGGCGGCGGCGAAGTGCCGCAGCGCCATGACGGTGAGGAACTCGAAAAAGGTCAGGTCGATGCCGTGTGCCGTGCTGACGGCGCGGACCTCGTCCGCCAGGGCGATGATCGCGGCGCGGCTGATCGGCCGGCCGTCGACCTGGATGCGCTCGGTGAGCTCGACCAGGTGCGGCGAGGTGTAGAGCCCGACCCGGTAGCCGGCGGCGCGCAGCATGGCGTCGAGCATGGCCGACACCGAGCCCTTGCCGTTGGTGCCGCCGACGTGCAGGCAGCGCAGCCGCCGCTGCGGGTCACCCAGGCGGCGCAGGGCAAGGGCGACGCGCTCGAGCTTGAAGTCCATGCCCTTCGCCGCCTCGAGCGCGTACAGCCAATCGAGCGTCCGTCGGTACTCGGTCATGCATCCGTCCGGGATTCCTGTGCATATGCAACGGCGCGCCGCGACGCTAGTGTCCTGTAGGGCGGGCTTCCACGGCCCGCTGGGGCGGCGGCGCGGCGCCGCGTGAATGGATTGGTCGGGAAAGAAAAGGCAAAAGGCAAAAGGCAAAAGTCAAGCGTCGAAAGTCAAAAGGGAAAGCTTTTCGGGAGCGGGGAACACACACACTTTTGACTATTGATCTGTGCCTTTTGCCTTTTGCCTTCTCTTCATCTTCTCCGCACGGCGTCCTTCAGGCTGCGGATGAAGCCACCGACGCTGCGCACCAGCTGTGGGCTGTTGCCCTCGGCCTCGATCAGTCGCACCAGGGCGCTGCCCACCACCACGGCGTCGGCGTACGTGGCCACCGCCGCCGCCTGCTCGGGCGTGCTGATGCCGAAGCCGACGCCGATCGGCAGCGAACAGTGTGGCCGCAGCTCGCGCACCAGGCGCTTGACATCGGGCACGTCGATCGCCCGGCTGCCGGTGACCCCGGTCATCGAGACGAAGTAGACGAAGCCACTCGCTTTGGCGAGCACGGTCTTGATGCGGCGCCGGTCGCTGGTCGGCGCGAGCAGGAAGATGATGTCGAGCCCCGCCTGACGCGCCGGGTGCCACAGCTCGTCCGCCTCCTCCGGCGGCAAATCGATGACCAGCAGCGCGTCGACCCCGGCGCGCACGGCGTCGGCCACTAGGCGCTCGGGGCCGTAGCGGAAGATCGGGTTGTAGTAGCCGAAGAGCACGATCGGCGTCGCCAGGCCGTCGCGGCGCAGCTCGGCGATCATCTCCAGCACCGGGCGCATGGCGGCGCCGTGCTGCAGCGCCCGCGCCCCGCAGCGCTGGATCACCGGTCCGTCGGCGGTGGGCTCCGAGTAGGGGACGCCGAGCTCGATGATGTCGGCTCCCGCCTCGGCCACGGCGCGCAGCAAGCGCGGCGTGGCCGCGAGGTCCGGATCGCCGGCCATGAAAAACGGCACCAGGGCCACCTCGCCGCGCTGGCGCAGGGCGGTGAATGTCTCGGTGATGCGGCTCATGTCGCTCCGCGCGCGGATCGCCTATCGCCGATCGCGTATCGTCAGAGGCCTGTCTCCGGCGATACGCGATAGGCGATACGCGACCAGCGCTCTAAAGAGATACTCCCAAGTACTGCGCCACGGTATTCATGTCGCTCCGCGCGCGGATCGCCTATCGCCGATCGCGTATCGTCAGAGGCCT
>CAYYWP010000328.1:2591-3455 GCA_964475125.1 uncultured Binatia bacterium (SeqCode)
ATACGCGACCAGCGCTCTAAAGAGATACTCCCAAGTACTGCGCCACGGTATTCATATCCTTATCGCCGCGCCCGGAGAGGTTGACGACGATGATGCGGTCGCGGCCCAGGGTGGGTGCGAGGGCGAGGACGTGGGCGACGGCGTGGGCCGACTCGAGGGCGGGGATGATGCCTTCGCAGGCGGTCAGCTTCTGCAGCGCCTCCATCGCTTCGGCGTCGGTGACGGCGACATAGCGGGCTCGCCCGGTGGCGTGCAGGTGGGCGTGCTCGGGGCCGACCCCCGGGTAATCGAGCCCCGCCGAGATGGAATGAGCGTGCCGGATCTGACCGAGCTCGTCTTGCAGGACGAAGGTCTTCTTGCCGTGTAGCACGCCGACCGAGCCGCCGTTGATCGAGGCGGCGTGGCGGCCGGAGTCGAGCCCCTCGCCGGCGGCCTCGACGCCGACCAGCGCCACGCCGGCATCGCCGATGAAAGGATAGAAGAGGCCGAGGGCGTTGCTGCCGCCGCCGACGCAGGCCACCAGCACATCGGGCAGGCGCCCCTCGCGGCGCAGGATCTGCTTGCGCGTCTCGACGCCGATCACCGACTGAAAGTCGCGCACCATCGCCGGGTACGGGTGCGGACCCATGGTCGAGCCGACCAGGTAATAAGGGGTGCGGACGTTGGTGACCCAGTCGCGCAGGGCTTCGTTGATGGCGTCCTTCAGCGTCTGGCTACCGCCCGAGACGCTGTGCACGGTGGCGCCGAGCAGCTTCATGCGAAAGACGTTGAGCGACTGGCGCTGCACGTCCTCGGCGCCCATGTACACCTCGCACTGCAGGCCGAGCCGGGCGGTGACGGTGGCGGTGGCCACGCCGTGCTGGC
>CAYYWP010000329.1:0-3369 GCA_964475125.1 uncultured Binatia bacterium (SeqCode)
AGAAGGAACCGCCACCTTCTTCAGCTCAGAGATTTAGCAGCCGCTGGGACATCCCCTTCAGAGAGCGCGGTGTTGCCTCCCCGCTTCAGATCCCCTAACAACTAACAACCTAACAACTAACAGCCTCTCATCCTCAATGAACGCCTGGCCCCAATGCCAGGGCGTGGGGCTCGATGCCGAGTCGGCGGATCGCCACCTCCCACATCGCTTCGCTCGGGGTCTCGAACATCAGCGCCGGATCGACCGCGACGGTCAGCCAGGCCGACGCGGCGAGCTCGGCGTCGAGCTGGCGTGCGCCCCAGCCGGCGTAGCCGACCAGGAAGCGAGCCCGCCGCGTCAGCTCGCGGCTTTCGATCACCTGCCGCAGCAAATCGCGCGACGCCGAAAGATAGACTCCCGGGCTCACTTCGACGCCGTCGCCGAGGTTCTCCGCCAGCAGGAGCCAGCCGCGCGCCGGATCGACCGGCCCCCCGATCCACACCCGCATGCCGGCATCGCGTTCCATGGGCGGATCGAGTTGGACGATGGAGGATGCCGGCGTGTCGGTGCAGCGGTTCATCACCAGCCCCATGGCACCCTCGGCCCGGTGTTCGCACAACAGGACGACGCTCTTGTGAAAGTTCGGGTCCTGCAGCTGCGGCATGGCGAGCAACAGCGTTGGCGCCAGCGAGCTCCTCTCGTCCCACATGCCGTGGCCTCCGTCCATACGCGACCGCCTGATGTTGGCGGGTGCCGCGGCGGGAAGTCAATGGCTTTGCGAGGGCGGTGAGGCCACCCGCCGAGCGGGCGGCCTCACCGCCCTCGCGCGCATCGCTGATCGCCTAGCGCGAATCGTCGACTATCTGAACGCCGCGATGAGCGATACGCGCTAGGCGATCGGCGCGAGGCGCGCTGCACTGACTCTCGAGAAATCCCGGCCGTCTGCGGCGCGCCTCGCGGCCGGTTGACTGGGAGCGCGCGAGCGGGAAGGGTCGCCTGCGCATGACGTTGCGGCGCAAGCTCGGGTGGGTGGCGGTGTTGTATTTCGCCGAGGGGCTGCCGTTCGGCCTCATCAAAGAGGTGATGCCGGTCTACTTTCGCGTTCACGGTGCGGCGCTGGTTGAGATCGGCCTGCTGTCGCTGCTGGGGCTGCCGTGGACGCTGAAGGTACTATGGTCGCCGCTCGTCGATCGCTACGGCGAGCGCCGCAGTTGGGTCTCGGGGTGTCTGTTGGCGCTCGCCGTCGGCAGCGTCGCCCTGCTGCCGTTTCATCCAGCCACCAGCGCGCTCGGCTTGGCACTCGTCCTGCTCGGCATCGCGGTCGCCTCGGCCACCCAGGACGTGGCCATCGATGCCTACACCATCGGCCTGATCGACCGCGGAGAGGAAGGGCAAGCGAATGGCGTGCGGGTCTCGGCCTACCGGGTGGCTCTGATCGCCAGCGGTGGAGGGGTCGTGCTGCTGGCGCCCTGGGTCGGCTGGTCGACCGCCTTCCTGCTGACCGCCGTGCTGTTCGCCGCCCTGGCCCTGGTGGTGCGCGCCGCGCCGCGGATCGTGGTCGCCGCCGAAGCTCGCCGGCATTGGGTGGAACCCATGCGCGCCTGGCTGGTTCGCCCCGGGGCGTTGGCCGTGTTCGCGTTCATCCTCTTCTACAAGCTCGGCGATGCGACGATGGGGCCGATGGTGAAACCGTTCTGGCTCGACCGCGGCTTGGCCATCGGCGAGGTGGGCATCGTGTCGGGCTCGTTCGGCGTGTTGGCGACGATCGGCGGCGCCCTGCTCGGCGGCCGCCTGACCGACCGCTGGGGCATCTGGTGGGCGCTGCTCCTGCTCGGCCTGGCGCAAGCGGTCTCCAACCTCGGCTACGCGGCGGTCGCCTGGTTCGATCCCCCGGCGCCGGTGACCGTGGTCGCGACCTGGCGGGAGGTCTGGCGCGCCGCCGCCGAGCCCGGGCGCGGGATGATCTACGGTGCCTCGCTGCTGGAGTCGTTCTCCAGTGGCCTCGGCTCGGCGGCCTTCATGGCCTTCCTCATGCACATCTGTGACAAGGAACACGCCGCGGTGCAGTACGCCGCGCTGTCGGCCGTGTTCGCCTTGTCGCGCGACCTGGCCGGGGCGCTGAGCGGATGGGCGACCGAGCATCTCGGCTATGCGACGTATTTCGGCCTCACCTTTGTGCTCGCCTTTCCGGCGCTGACGCTGTTGCCCGCCATTCGCGGCTGGCTGCGCGAGGCGAGACCGCTGCCGCTCGGCGCCGCCTGAGCGGCTAGCGCCGGTGGGCGATACACGGCTAAGGAGCGACTGATGCGTGCCATTCTCTTCGACCGCCCGGGCGACGAGAGCGTCCTGTACCTCGGCGATGCACCTGCCCCAGCGCTCGACGCGGATGGGCTGCGTATTCGCGTCAGCGCCACCGCCGTCAACCGCGCCGACCTGCTCCAGCGCCAGGGTTTGTACGCACCCCCGCGCGGCGCATCCCCGATACTCGGCCTCGAGTGTGCGGGTGAGGTGATGGAGGTCGGTGCCAGCGCGCGCGGCTGGCAGCCGGGTGAGCGCGTCATGGCCCTGCTGCCGGGCGGTGGCTACGCGGAGGAAGCGGTGGCGCACGTCGGCGCGGCGATGCGCGTGCCGGCGGGCCTTTCCGATCAAGAGGCGGGTGCCTTTCCCGAGGTCTTCCTCACCGCGTTCCTCAACATCTTCATGCTCGGCGAGTTGCCGGCCGGCGGCTCGGTGCTGGTGCACGGTGGCGGGAGCGGAATCGGCACCGCCGCGATCAGCCTCTGCAAGGCAGCCGGATCGCGCATCGTGGTCACCGCCGGCAGCGCCGAAAAATGCGAGCGCTGTCTGGCACACGGGGCCGACGTGGCGATCAACTACCGCGACGGCGATTTCGCCGCGGCCGTACGCGAGGCCACGGGCGGCGCCGGGGTCGACGTGGTGCTCGATTCGATCGGTGCGCCGTATCTGGCCAGCAACCTCGGCGCGCTGGCCACCGGCGGTCGCCTGGTGCTCATCGGGCTGATGGGTGGCGCGCGCGGCGAGATCGATCTCGCTGCGTTGCTGCAGAAGCGCCAGCGCGTCATCGGGTCGACACTGCGCGCCCGTTCGCACGCCGAGAAGGCGGATATCGTCGCCGCCTTCCTGGCGCGTTTCGGCGACGCCCTGGTCGCCGGCCGCTTGCGTCCGGTGCTCGATCGCGTCCTGCCGCTCGCCGATGCCGGCGAAGCGCACCGGGTGATGAAGGCGAGCGAGCATTTCGGCAAGATCGGCCTGCGAGTCGGGTGACGACGTGCGGCGCCTGCCGAGCCCAGTGGGGATGCCGCCTGCGGGTATTCTGCTCTGCGCGCGTGCCGGCGCGCCGGCGGCTGGCCTGGCGCGCGCGCTGCGGGC
>CAYYWP010000330.1:0-3304 GCA_964475125.1 uncultured Binatia bacterium (SeqCode)
GTTCGATGGTGCCAGCGACGAGGTCCGCTTCGATCGCTCCGGTTCGTTCCTCTCACAGCTCGAACGCATCGTCGAGCCCGTCGTCGTGCCGGAGGCCGAGGACGCGGACCTCGAGCAGGAGGAGACGCCGCTCGGCCGGGAGATCGAGGCGATCGTCGCCGCGGCCGACGAGGTGGTGGATCCGATGTCGCCGCCGCCGGCGCAGCCCACCGGCTCGGAACCAGCGACCCGCCTGGCGCCGGGCCCCGTGCCGCCCCCATCCGCCGTCGATGTCGAGCAGTTGTTCGCGCGCCTGAACATCCGCCCGACGCCGGAAGGGGGACTGGCGATCGAAGCGCCGCCCGAAGCGGCGAGCACCCTGGCGGCGCTGTTCGAGGGCTTGGCGCGCCTGCTGCGCCTGCAGAGCCCGCCCACCCGCTCAGGCTGAGCCCGTCGAAGCATGAGCGCGGCCTCCTGCAGCGGGCTGCCAGCCGCCCGCCACGTCGATTGGCCCGTTCGTTGTCTTCCGAGAACGAGTTCGCCATGATCCGGCCATGGCCGTTCCCGAACGACGCTATACGCTCGACGACTATTTCCTCATCGAGCTGAGCTCGCCGCTGAAGCACGAGTACCTGCGCGGTGAGATCTTCGCCATGTCCGGGGCGTCGATCGCGCACAACGAGATCACGGCCAACCTCCTGACGCTGCTGCGAACCGCCCTGCGAGCGGGGCCGTGTCGTGCGTATGCGAGCGACTTGCGCGTGGCGACGCCCAGCGGCTTGCTCACCTATCCGGACCTCGCGGTCATCTGCGGTGCCATCGAGCTGCTGCCGGAGCGCGCCGACACCGCGACCAACCCGGCGGTGTTGATCGAGGTCCTGTCCGAGGCCACCCGCGCCTACGATCGCGGTCAGAAGTTTGCGGCGTACAAGACGCTACCTTCCTTGAAAGAGTACGTACTGATCGAGCCGCACCGCATCGGCATCGAGCATTGGCGCCGGCGGGGAGGCGCTTGGACATCCCGGACGATCACGCGCTCCACCGCGACACTGCCTCTTGCCGCGCTGCGTCTGCGACTACCGATTCGCGAGATTTACCGGGACGTCGACCTGATCGCGAGAGCGCGAGCATAGTCTCGCGTTCTCCTTGCCGCCCTCTTGCGGCGCGTCCATCTCGACGAGATGCTGAGAGATCCCGCTAGGCCGCGGCGCGTCGGGGGCTTCATTCGAACGCCCCCTGCTCGACGACAATGCGGTTATTGACCGGCCCCGCGGACGCAACCGGGTCCGGATCCAGGTAAACGCGCCAGCCGCTTGGCGCCAGTGATGATGTAAAGGCCACATTCCCCGCAACGTTTGTCAGCAAGGAACCCTGGCTCCCGCCCTGGTCAATACAATCGCTGCTTCCTTCAAGGCGGGAGCCGAAGTGTAGCAGGCAGACGCGGTACAGAATGCCGCCGCGACGCGACGCCAGTTGTGCGTCGACCGTGCCAACCGCTGTGGGACCTTCTTGGTGAGTGGCAGCATCCATTCGTTGAGACAACGCTCGGCGCCGCCGTTACGCGACATCTGACAGAGTCGGAGAACGTCCTCGCTGAACTGCTTTGGAGGGGCATCACCGAAGATGAATCCGCCTCCCGCGAGCCGTCGATAGCGCATGTTCCGCTTCAGGTATGCGATCTCGTCTGCTGCAGGACTCAACGTTGGGGCGTAGTAGCCCAGCAGCTCCTGCACAGTTGGTAGGGCGTGTCCACGAAGAACGCTGCGCGGCTTGCGCGGGGGGGCGAGGCGATGCGACGCGCGCGGCCGCCCGACTGACGCGAATCGACTCACCGCAGCGAATCAGGGCGGCGCTGCGCGGGCGCCTGGACGGCGGCGGGCGTGGCGCGCTAGCACGGGGCCATGGCCAAGGCGCGTACGGTGTTCGTCTGCCAGCACTGCGGGGCGCAGGCGTCGCGCTGGCTGGGGCGCTGTGCCGACTGTGGCGAGTGGAACACGCTGGTCGAAGAGCGCGTGACACCCGAACCGAGAACGGGTCGGGGTGGTGAGACGGAGCGGGCGCGCCCCGAGCCGATCACCGAGCTCAGCGCGGCGAGTGAGCAGCGCAGCTCGAGCGGCATCGGCGAGCTCGACCGCGTGCTCGGCGGCGGCGTGGTGCCGGGCTCGGTGATCCTGATCGGCGGCGACCCGGGGATCGGCAAGTCGACGCTGGTCCTGCAGGCGCTGGCCCAGCTCGCGCGCCAGGGCCGGGCGCTCTACGTCACCGGCGAGGAGTCGCCGCAACAGGTGAAGATGCGCGCCGATCGGCTCGGCATCGGCGCGGCGGATCTACTGGTGCTGGCGGAGACGCAGGTCGATGCCATTCTGGCCCAGGCGCGCGCCGTCGCGCCGGTGGTGCTGGCGGTGGATTCGATTCAGACGATGTACACCGACCAGCTCGGCTCGGCGCCGGGCAGCATCGGGCAGGTGCGCGAGAGCGCGGCGCAGTTGGTGCAGTTCGCCAAGCGGCACGAGCTGGCCTGCGTCCTGGTCGGCCACGTCACCAAGGAGGGCGCCTTCGCCGGGCCGCGCGTGCTCGAGCACATGGTCGATACCGTGCTCTACTTCGAGGGCGACCGCGGGCACGCCTTCCGCATCTTGCGGGCGGTGAAGAACCGCTTCGGCTCGACCAACGAGATCGGCGTCTTCGAGATGAAGGAGCGCGGCCTGCAACCGGTGGCGAACCCTTCGGCCCTGTTTCTCGCCGAGCGACCGGTCGACGTCCCCGGTTCGGTGGTCATCGCCAGCCTGGAAGGCACGCGGCCGATCCTGGTCGAGCTGCAGGCCTTGGTATCGCCCAGCTCGCTCGGCACGCCGCGCCGCACCACGCTCGGGCTCGACCACAACCGCGTCGCGCTGCTGGTGGCGATCATCGAGAAGAAGATGGGTCTGCAACTGACCGGCCAGGACATCTTTCTCAACGTCGCCGGCGGCGTCCGGCTCGAGGAGCCGGCGGCCGATCTCGGCGCCATCGTCGCCGTGGCGTCGAGCTTCCTCGACAAGCCGATCGACCCGCACACGCTGATCATCGGCGAGGTCGGCCTGGCCGGCGAGGTGCGGGCCGTGAGCCAGGCGGAGCTGCGGGTGCGCGAGGGCGCCAAGCTCGGCTTCAAGCGCTGTGTGCTGCCGGAAAGCTCGCGCCGGCAACTGCCGGCGCTCCCCGGCGTCGAGCTCGCCGGTGTGCAGTCGCTGGAGCAGGCGTGGGAGCTGCTGTTCTAACCGCCCGTTGAAAAACGTGTTCCGCTCACCCTTCGACGGGCTCAGGGCATGTCCTGAGCCCGTCGAAG
>CAYYWP010000331.1:0-3301 GCA_964475125.1 uncultured Binatia bacterium (SeqCode)
AGCCGAGCACGGCGCGGTCGCCGCCCCGCCGTACCGCGGCGATGATCTCGGCCGCCACGGCGTCGGCGCGCCGCTCGGCGGCGGCGCGGGCGGCGCGCAGGCGCGCCAGCGCGGCCGCGAAGCCGGGTTGGCTGGTGCGCCAGATCGGCACCGACATGGTCATGCGGGCGCTCCGCGGACGCGCTCGACGTCGGCGCCAAGCTGCGAGAGCTTGGCTTCGAGGTGCTCGTAGCCGCGATCGAGGTGGTAGACGCGCCGCACCTCGGTGGTGTTCTGCGCCGCCAGCCCGGCCAGAACCAGCGACACGCTGGCGCGCAAATCGGTGGCCATCACCGGCGCGCCGCTGAGCTGCGCCACGCCGCGCACCACGGCGTTGTGACCGTCGATGGCGATGTCGGCCCCCAAGCGCGCCAGCTCCAAGGCGTGCATGAAGCGGTTCTCGAAAATGGTCTCGGCGATCACGCTGGTGCCGTCGGCGGTCGCCGCCACCGCCATCATCTGCGCCTGCAGATCGGTGGGGAAGCCGGGATAGGGCAGCGTCCGCACATCGACGCCGCGCGGGCGCTGCGGCGCGCGCGCCCGTATCCCGGCGGCATCCTCGTCGATCGACACCCCGGCCTCGCGCAACTTAGCGAGCACGGCATGCAAGTGGTCGGCGCGCGCGTCGCGCACGAACACGTCGCCGCGGGTGATCGCCGCCGCCATCAGAAACGTGCCGGCTTCGATGCGGTCGGGGACGATGGTGAAATCCAGGCCGCGCAAGCGCGGCACGCCGGTGATGTGCACCACCGGCTCGCCGGCCCCGCGGATGCGCGCCCCCATCGCCACCAGCGCCGCGCCGAGATCGGCCACCTCGGGCTCGCAGGCGGCGTTCTCGATCATCGTCTCGCCCTCGGCCACCGCGGCGGCCATCATGAGATGCTCGGTGGCGCCGACGGATGGAAAGTCGAGGTGCAACCGGGCGCCGCGCAGCCGCTCGGCCAGCGCCTCGGCGTAGCCGTGCACGAGGTCGATCTGGGCGCCCATCTCGCGCAGGCCCTGGACGTGCAGGTTGACCGGCCGGCCGCCGATCGCACACCCGCCCGGCAGTGAGGCGCGGGCGCGGCCGAAGCGCGCCTGCTGCGGGCCGAGGTCGATGAAGGAGGCGCGCATGGTCTTGACCAGCTCGTAGGGCGCTTCGTGGCGCGACACGCCAGCGGCGCGGATGCGCACCGCGCCGTCGAACGGCTCCACCATTGCACCGAGGTCGCGCAGCAAGCGCAGCGTCGTGCGCACGTCGACCACGTCGGGCAACCGGCGCAGCACGCACGGCTCGTCGGTGAGCAGGGAGGCGAACAGAATCGGCAGCGCCGCGTTCTTCGCCCCCGCCACCGGCACCTCGCCCACCAGCCGCCGGCCGCCGCGCACCACGATCGTATCCATCGCCCTCCTCGCCGACCCGTTATGCGTTCCGCTCGCCCTGAGCCCGTCGAAGGGCGAGCGGAACACACAGGCGTTGTGCTACGAGCGCGCGCGGAATGCCAGCCAGGTCGGCCTCGACACGGATGGCATCCAAGCCGGCGGCGCGCGCCAGTTCGATCACGGCCGGCGCATGCCCCGAGCCGATCTCTATGACCAGCGCGCCGCCTGGCCGTAGCGCAACCGGGGCGCCGGCGACGATACGGCGGATGACCGCCAGGCCGTCCTCACCGCCGCACAGCGCCGCACGCGGCTCGAAGGCCAGCTCCGGCGAGACGGCGTCGCCGGGCGCCAGGTACGGCGGATTGCTGACCACGAGATCGAACGTCGCGCCGGCGTCGAGCGCCGCGAACAGGTCGCTACAGCAGAAGCTGATGCGTTCGGCGACCCCATGCGCGGCTGCGTTGCGCCGCGCCAGCGCCAGCGCCGCGGCAGAGGAGTCGACGGCGACCACGCGCGCCCGCGGCAGCTCGTGCGCGATCGCCACCGCGACGCACCCGGAACCGGTGCCGAGATCGAGGATGGTCAGATTCGAATCCTCGCCCGGAGGCCGTCGCGCCGCCTGCTGGCAGGCGACCTCGACCAGCAACTCGGTTTCGGGTCGCGGGATCAGCACCGCGGGCGTCACCGCGAAGTCGAGCGACCAGAATTCTCGCACGCCGGTGAGGTACGCGATCGGCTCGTGTCGCGCCCGCCGCTCCAGCAGCGCCGCGAACGCCGCCGCCGGCGCGTCGTCGAGCGACGCGCCGAGGCGGGCGAGCAGCGCGCTGCGCGACAGGCCGAGGACGTGGGCGAGCAGCACCTCGGCATCGAGCCGCGGACTGGCGCTACCCACCGACGCCAGCCGCTGGGTCGCGCGGCCGAGCAGCGACGCGGTCTCCATCAGCCTTGCAGCTGTTGGGCCTGGAAGTGGGTGGTCAGCGCCTCGATGAGCGGCTGCACGTCGCCCTCGAGCACGCGATCCAAGTTGTAGAGCGTCAGGTTGATGCGGTGATCGGTGACCCGGCCCTGCGGGAAGTTGTAGGTGCGCACGCGCTCGGAGCGATCGCCGCTGCCCACCATGCCGCGGCGGCTCTCCGCCACCTCCGCCTGCTGGGCCGCCTGGGCGCGCTCGAGCAGGCGGGCGCGCAGGATCTTGAGCGCCTTGGCCTTGTTCTTGTGCTGCGACTTCTCGTCCTGACAGCTCACCACCAGGCCAGTCGGCAGATGGGTGACGCGCACGGCCGAGTCGGTGGTGTTGACGCTCTGTCCGCCGGGACCGGAGGAGCGGTAGACGTCGATGCGCAGCTCCTTCGCCTCGTCGATGGCCACCTCCACGTCCTCGGCCTCCGGCAGCACCGCCACCGTCACCGCCGAGGTGTGGATGCGGCCGGACGACTCGGTCACCGGCACGCGCTGCACGCGGTGCACGCCGCCCTCGTACTTGAGCCGGCTGTAGGCGCCCTGCCCTTCGATCAGCGCCACGATCTCCTTGAAGCCGCCGAGGCCGGTGGCGTTGGCGCTCAACACCTCCACCCGCCAGCCCTGCGCTTCGGCGTAGCGGCTGTACATGCGGTAGAGCTGGGCCGCGAACAGGCTGGCCTCTTCTCCGCCGGTGCCGGCGCGGACCTCGAGCACGACGTTGCGATCGTCGTTGGGGTCCTTGGGCAGCAGCAGCACTTTCAGGCGCTGCTCGAGCGCCTCGCACCGGGCGCGCAACTCCGGCAGCTCGGCCTTGGCGAGCTCGCGCACGTCGCCGTCGGCCGACTCGAGCAACTGCTTGTGACCGTCGATGTCCCGGCTCACCCGTTTCCACTCGCGGTAGGCGGCGACGATCGGCTCGAGATCGGCCCGCTCCTTGGCC
>CAYYWP010000332.1:0-3274 GCA_964475125.1 uncultured Binatia bacterium (SeqCode)
CTCCTTCACTTGTCTCGCGCTCACCCTTCGACGGGCTCAGGGTGAGCGGGGTGGGACAGGCCGGGCGCTTGGTGATGGAGAAGGCAATTGACTGGGGGGCGCCGGCTCCGTGCGCGGGCTTCTTCTTCGACGGGCTCGGGGGTTGCGCAGTGCATTCGTTCGCTCGTCTTCGGCCCGGCATCCCATTCCGCTCACCCTGAGCTCGTCGAAGGGTGAGCGGGGTGGGGCAGCATCGGCGTATTCCGGATTCGAAAGTCCGCGGTTGCCAGGGCGTGAGGCGGCGCGATAAGCGGGCTGCACGCCCGTGCCTGCTGCGCGCCACTACGCCGCGATCTTCATCCTCAGCTTGACGCTGCTGGCGCTGGAGATCAGCGCGGCGCGTGTGCTGTCGGTGGCGCTGCTCAGCCACTACGCCTTCGTCGCCATCTCGCTGGCGATGTTCGGCCTCGGGCTGGGGGCGCTGGCGGTGTACCTGTTGCCCGGCTGGTTCGGCGCCGCGCGGCTCGACCGGCAGGTGCTGGGCGCGACCTGGACCCTCGGGCTCAGCGCCGCGCTGAGCATGCTGGCGTTCCTCCATCTGCACCTGGTGCAGTCGATCACGTGGCAGGGGTTGGCGACGCTCGCCGCCGCCTACACCGTGCTCGCCGTGCCGTTCTTCTGCGGCGGCATCGGCGTCGCGCTGCTGATGACGCACCACGCGGCCGCCATCGGGCGCCTCTACGCCGCCGACCTGCTCGGTGCCAGCGCCGGCTGTCTCGCAGTGGTGATCGGCCTGCAGCTGTTGCCGGCGCCGCTGGTGTCGTTGTGCGCCGGCGCCGTGGCCTGTGCGACCGGGCTGCTGCTCGGCCTGCGGCTCGGCGCCCGCCAGGCGGTAGCGCCGGCGCTCGCCTGTCTGGCCGTGGCCTGGCTGGGCTGGCGCGGGCTGACCTCCGACACCTTCGCCATGCGCCAGGTCAAGTACTGGGACGGCTTCTACACCGAGTACGAAGCCTGGAACGCCTTCTCGCGCCTTGGCGTCTTCACCTTCAATCACGATGCCGGGCAGCTGGCGTCGCTCGGCGAGCGCCCGCCGGAGTCCTATCCCGAGGTGCGTATGATCGACATCGACGGCACGGCGTGGACGCCGATGATGCGCTACGGCGGCGATCCCACCTCGCTCGCTTTCCTGCGCGACAGCGTCCTCTACGTCGCCCACCACCTGCGGCCGGCGGCCAGCGTGCTGGTGGTCGGGGTCGGCGGCGGGCGCGACTTGCTCGCCGCACGCGCCTTCGAGCAGCCGGCCGTCCTCGGCATCGAGCTCAACCCGCTCATGCGCCAGGTGGTCGAGGAACGCTACGGCGACTACTCGGGCCGCCCGTACACCCGTCTGGGCGCTGAGGTGGTGATCGACGAGGCGCGCAGCTTTCTGGCCGGGATCGAGCAGCGCTTCGGCATCATCCAGTTGAGTCTCATCGATACCTTCGCACTCAACGCCGCCGGCGGCGTGGTGTTCAGCGAGAACTACCTCTACACCGTCGAGGCCTTTGGCGAGTACTTCCGCCATCTGACGCCGGACGGCGTGCTGAGCGTCAACCGCTACTTCGCGCCCCGCTACCCGCTCGAGGTGCTGCGCGTCCTCGCCCTGGCCCGCGCCGCCTGGGCGGCGGAAGGCGCAACGGATTTCGCCGCCCACGTCGCCATCCTGAGCCAGGGGGTCGCCGCCACGGTGCTGATCGCGCGCGCCCCGCTCAGCGGCGAGGACCTCGCGCGCCTGGCCGGCTTGCAGCAACGCCTCGGCTTCGTCGCGCGCTACCTGCCCGGCGTCGCCGGCGGCGATCCCACCGTGCGCGCCTTGCTCGAGGCGCCGGACGCGGAGGCGTTCCTGCGCGACTACCCGTATCGCATCGATCCGCCGACCGACGACTGGCCGTTTTTCTTCCATTTCATGCGCGGCCGCCTGGCGGCGGCGCCGCCGCAGGAGGCTGATCCGTTCGAGATGTTGCGCCGCTGGGACGAGGCGCTGGCCCTGCTCAACGGCTTGATCGCCGTCGTCGGCGCGCTGGCGGGGTTGTGTTTCCTCGGCCCCTTGCTGCTGCTCGGACGGCGCGCGATGCGCGCCGCGCCGCCCGCCGCGGTGGTGCCGGCGCTGCTCTACTTCGCCTGCCTCGGCTACGGCTTCATGATGCTCGAGATCCCGCTCATGCAGCGCTTCATCCTCCTGCTCGGCTATCCGGTGTACGCCCTGGCCGTGATCCTCTTCGCGCTGCTGCTGTTCTGCGGGCTCGGCAGCCTGGCCAGCAGCCGACTCGCACCGCGCTGGCTGCCGCGCGTGCTGCTGGCGGTGATCGGGCTGGCGGTGCTCTACATCTTCGCCCTGCCGCCGTTGACCGCGGCGATGATGGCCTGGCCGATCGCCGCCAAGATCGCCATCACCGTGGCCCTGCTGGCGCCGATCGGGCTGGTGCTGGGGATGGCCTATCCGCTCGGCATCGGGGCGCTGCGCGCCATCGACGAGGGGTTGGTGCCATGGGCGTGGGGGTTGAACGGGGCGCTGTCGGTGGTTGCCTCGGTGCTCGCCGTTGCGATTGGCAGCCGCTACGGCTTCAGCGTCGCCATGCTCACCGGCGCGGCGGCCTACGCGGTCGCGCTCGGCTGCATCGCGATGGCCGCGCGCCGCGGCTTCGCCGCGGCGACCAGGGCGTGAAGGACCGCGCCGCGCACGAGCCATCGACGAGCGCCGCTCGGCTCGCCAGCTCGAGATCGATGCACCGGTTGACCCGCCGGACCTGCGACGATAAGCGCCCACCGTTCGGACGAGGAGCGACATGCGTCGAGAGCCCGACGAGCTGCCAGGCGTGCAAGTCTTTACGGTGCGAGAGTTCGCCGACGGGCGCGGCTTCCTGCTGCAATCGTGGATGCGGAGCGATCTCCGCGCCCGCGGCCTGCCGTGCGAGTTCGTCCAGGCCATCCAGACCTATTCGCGCCAGGGGGTGCTGCGCGGGGCGCATTTCCAGTGGGCGCCGCCGATGGGCAAGCTGGTGCGCTGCGTGCACGGCGCCATCATCGACGTCGTGGTCGACGTCCGCCACGGTTCGCCGACGCTCGGCGACCACGCCGCGGTCGAGCTGTCGGGCTCGAACCGCCGCGTCATCTGGGTTCCGCCGGGTTTCGCCCATGCCACGCTGGCGCTGGCCGACGACACCATCGTGCTCTACGAGTGCACCGCCGAGTACGGCGCCGGCGGCGAGGGCGGGATTCGCTGGAACGACCCGGCGCTGGGCATCGCCTGGCCGCA
>CAYYWP010000333.1:0-3163 GCA_964475125.1 uncultured Binatia bacterium (SeqCode)
ATCCATGAGCTCGGGCGGTTCGTAGGTGTGCCTTCCGACATGACTGCGGCGCCGTCACCCGGGGTGTTGCCCCGGGCTGATGTCTTGCCGCCCTTTCGGGGCTACGAGTCTGAGGAGTCGAAAGCGGAAGGACGACAGCCCCAAGGGGGCGGCGAGCAGCCTTCTGAAGATGGCGCCAATTGCCTGCGCGCCTGGCACACTTGTTTCGCTGGCCAGCTCACCGTGCTGACCGCACCGCAGGGACTGCACGCCACCGCCGACGCAGTTGCCGCCGCGGCCGCTGAGCTGGGAGCGCTGGGCGACAGTGCTGGCGAGGCGAAGGGGCACTTCGTGCATGCTCTGGCGCTGGCGCGTCTCGGCAAGGTCGGTGGCTGCGAGGCAGCGCTCGACCGAGCGCTTGCCGCCGCACGCCGCGCCGGCGATCGGCGCCGCGCCAACACTGTGCTTGCCATCGCGCCACTCGCAGCGTTGTGGGGGCCGAGCCCGGTTACGCGCGCCAGCGGCCGCTGCCTCGATGTCGTGCGCGTGCTGCGCATCACGCAGGGAGTGCCGGCGGTCGAGGCGGTCGCCTTGAGCTGTCAGGCGGTGCTCGAAGCCTTGCGCGGTCGCATCGACGCGGCGCGCCGCATGATCGCGTCGGCGCGCCAGATGGTCGACGACCTCGGCATCACGCAACGGCTGCTGGAAGCCGACGTGTTCGGCGGCCTCATCGAGCTGCTCGAACGCGACGCGCCTACCGCCGAGCGCAGTCTGCGCGGCGCCTACGAGGGGTTGCGCGACCTCGGGCTGGGGATCGACGCGGCCCGCGCCGCGGCCCTGCTGGCGCGCGCGCAGCTGGCGCAAGGCCGGGTTGCCGAGGCGGAAGCGCTCTCGCACGAGAGTGAGGCGCTGGCGGGCGATGATCTCACAGCCGCGATCGCCTGGCGCGGCGTGCGCGCCGAGGCATTGGCGCGGCGTGGCGAGCATGCGGCTGCCGTCGAGCTTGCAAGTAAGGCCGTCGAGATTGCCGCCGCCACTGATGCGTTGCTCGAGCACGCCGATGCGCGCCAGGCGCTCGCGGTCGCATTGCGCGCGGCGGGCCGGAGCCGCGAAGCCGATGCCGAGGAACGGCGCGCGATCGAGCTGTGGGAGGCGAAGGGTGCGACGCTACTCACCGAGCGAGCGCGCCGGGATGCCGACTCCGTCGTCTCCAACGCGCATGACAGGGGGACTCCAGTCGCCTCGGTGCCGCGCGTGCAACGTCGCGTTGGGCCGAACGCTGCCAGCGCTGTGGTGGGGCGCATCGAGGCCGCCTTCCGGGCGCGCGATCTCGGTGCCGTCGACGCGCTCCTCGGCAACCCGATGAAAACCGTCGAGCACCCGACCGGGACGACGTACGGGCGCGAGGGCCAGGTCCGGTCGAGCGAACGAATGATGCGATTGCCCAATCTCGACTTTCGCATGGAGCTCCTGGCCACGCTCGGCGAATCGCTCTGTCTCCACCGCCGTCTGGTGAGCGCAAGCGGAACGGCGGGCGGCGAGTTCGACGTTGCGGACTACGAGATGGAGCACCTCGCCATCTGCGAGCTCGACGAGGCCGGGCGATGCGGGCGCGTCGAGGTTTTCCCCGCAGGCTACCTCGGTGAGGCTGTCGCCCGCGTCTACGAACGCTACGCCGAGGGTCTCTCCGCTGGCCCGGCCCGCCGTCGAGCCGCGGCGACGGCGAGCACGGTCGCGGCAATGGTGGCGCCCCCCGATCTCGATCGCTACGCGACGGCGCTGGCACCGATGGTCGACTTCATCGACCACCGCACCGTCGGCTTCGCCTGCGGGCGTGGCGCTCACAAGCTGCTGCGTGGTTTCCATTCCCTATTCGAGCTCGCCACCGGCTTGGCGACGCGGGTCGACGACGTCCTCGCTCTCGAAACCGATGGGATCCTATTGCGCTGGACGACCTCGGGCACCGACCGCGCCAGCGGCGGTCACTTCGAGTCGGTCTTTCTCCTGCTCTGGGTGTTCGGCCCTCATGGTCTCGTGGTCCGCGACGAGACCTTTGACGCCGGGCATGAAGAGGCAGCGCTCGCCCGCTTCGACGAGCTCATCCTAAGCCCCGACGCAGGGCTCGCCGGCAGTGACGCCTCTCGCTACGGAGCCGAGGAACGGGGCGCCTACTCGGGGCAATGGAGTGGGTGGTCGCCGCCGCAGGTACATTCTCCACCCGACCCGCTGCGCATCCCACCCAACGCGTCGACGCGGGCAAACGATCGCTGGTGGGCGTACGCCGCGGCCGAGGATTGGGACGCCGTGCGGGCGCTCACTGCAAGGATGATATTCGAGGATCGGCGTCGATTGATCCGCATCGCCGGCGGCTCGGAGCTGCTCCTGGCGGACACGCGACACCTCTGGGAGTCCGGATGGCGCCCGGCGCGGACCCTGCTGGCGACCGCTGGCGATCGGCTGTCGCTCGAGCGCATGCTCTGGAGGCTGGAGGATGGCGGGCAGGTCGAGGAGATCGAGGTCCTCAAGGTCGCCGAGATCGATGCCGAGGGCCGCATCGTCGCTTACATCATCTTTGACGCCGACGATCGCGCCGCTGCGAGCATCGAGCTGTTGGAGCGCTACGCCCGCAGCGGCGCCGATGCGATGCCGGCGGCGTGGTTTGACTTCGTGCGCGCCTGGAACGACCACGACCTCAGCCGGCTGCGCGCGCTGCTGCCTGGCGGCTACTTCTTCCACGACCATCGGCGCACCGGTATCGGCCGAGTCGAGGACGGCGCGTACATCGACTCGCTGGCCGCGTTGTATACGCTGAGCCCTGACGTGCGGCTCGAACCGCTCTACTGGTTCGTCGCGGCGGCGCACGGCCGCGTCGGCGTCATGCGCTGGATCGGCACCAACGGCGAGGGCGGTGAGTTCGAAGCCGTCTTCGTCGGGCTCTCCCTGTACCAGGGCGAGCGGCTCGTCGGGGCGGAGCTTTTCGAGATCGCCGACCTCGAGGCGGCATTGGCGCGCTTCGAGGAGCTGCGCGCGGCGGGGCCCACTTGATGAACGCGACCCTCAAGGAACCAGTGCGGTCCGAGGTCACTTCCATCCTGGAGCAGATGGGTGAGTCGCATCCGCACGAGCCGCACTGGCATCTCGCCTTCATCGGTGTGGATCCCGCACATCAAGGCAGAGGCATCGG
>CAYYWP010000334.1:0-3092 GCA_964475125.1 uncultured Binatia bacterium (SeqCode)
CGCCGTCGCCGAGCTGCAACTCAAGGACACCTTCGTCGCCACCGGACAAGCCAGCGGCGCCTTCGACTTCGCCTTCGACGTGCGCCGGTTGTTCGGCGACTTCACCGTCACCGACGCCTTGCGCGTGCGCGCCGGGACGTTTCTCACTCCGGTCGGCTACTGGAACCTCATCCTGGCGCCGCCGCTGACCTGGACCACCGAAGCGCCGGTGATCGTCGAGGAGACGTTCTTCCAGCAGACCACCACGGGGGTGATGCTGCACGGCTCGACCGGCCTGGCCAGCGGCCGATTCGGCTACGAACTCTTTTCGCAGTTCCTCGATCCCCTGGCAGACGATCCGGACCTCGATCCCCCCGCCTACACCGCCGGGGTGCGTCTGACCTACGACACCGGGCTCCCCGCCACCTTCGGCGGCTCCTTTCAGGCGGCGGAGAATCGCAGCGGGGCGTGGTCGCAGCTCGGCGCCGCCCACCTGCTCTGGCAGCCGCGCTACGGCGAGGTCCTCAGCGAGCTCTACGTGCAAGGTGGCGACGCCCTGCCCTCGACCCAGTGGGGCACCTACCTGCAAGGCGTGCTGACCGTGCGCGAGCCCTTCTACCTCGTCGGCCGCTACGAGTACTTCGATCCGCCCGCGCCGGAGCCGACGCTCAACCTGTTCACCATCGGTGCGGTGGCGAAGCCGTTCCCGTTCATGGCGCTCAAGGTCGAGTACCGCTTCGTCGATCGCAACGTGCCCGATCCCTCGCCGGGCTTTTTCGCCTCGTTCACCACCTTCTTCTGATGATGGCGACGGTTGCTCGCGCGCTCGTCGTCGGCGCCTGCCTGCTCGCGCCCCTGCTGTTCTCGCCGCCGCTCGCGGCCGCCGAGCCTTCGCTCAGGGTGATCGTGCACCCACGCCGGGCCGCGCCGCTGAGCGCGGCCGAGGTGCGGGCGATCTATCTCAAGCAGAAACAGCTCTGGGCGGACGGGACCCCGATCGTGCCGATCAATCGCGAAGCGGGGAGCGAGGTACGCGAGCAGTTCTCGCAGAAGATCTTCAACCAGGACAGCCGGCGGCTGGCTGGGTACTGGAACCAGCGCTACTTCGAGGCCGGCGAGTTTCCCCCCGCCACGCTCGCCTCGGATGAGGCGGTGATCCGCTTCGTCACCGGCAACGAGAACGCCATCGGCTACGTGTCGCGCGCGGAAGTCGGCGATTCCGTCGTCGTCGTCCTCGAGTTACCCTAGTCGCCTATCCCACTAACATCGGTAGTGCCGGCGTCTTGGAGCGCGCCGCTCCGCGGCGCACGGCAACGCGGTTAGGCTCCGGAGAGCGGGAATTACTGGCGCCACAACGCGTTCCGCTCACGGCCCCTCGGGCGGGAGGCGCTCGAACTCATCGTCGCGCAGTAACCCGACGTCGCGGGCGTAAATCTTGGTGCTCGTGCCGCCGTCGAGTGGGTTGTGCTCCAGCAGCCGGACCGTGTCGGAATAGGTGCCCAACGGCACCTCGACGGTCTCGCCGATGGCGGCGATCTCCGCCTCGTCCTCGGCCACGCCGGGCGCCACCTCCTGCTGAAATGCCTGGCCGACTTGCGGCGCCGCCGGCAGGAAGATCCCCGGCCTGGCGCCGTCGCGGCCGGCGCGCCAGGTGCCGTCGTGATTGACGATCTCCCCGCCTTCGTAATTGTCGACGTCCTCGCCGTAGTAGCAGAGGGTGCCGTCGGGAGCGCGGACGAAGAAGTTGCGCGCCACCTCGATCAGCTCGCCGTCCTCCCATTCGCGCTCCTCCACCACGCGCGTGGTCACGCCGGCCACCGCCTCCGTCTCATCGAGCGCCGTCACTTCCAGGCGCACCACGGCTCCCTCGTCGTTCTCGGCGGTGAGGATCCATTGCATTCCCACTAGGAGGGAGAAGTACGGGTGGTCGATCGTCGCCGAGAAGGGTCCCGCCGGCGGGGCGCAGACGGCGATGTCGAGGCGAGTGTCGCCGGTCGGTGTCGCCGTCGGCGTCTGCGACGCCGGGACTGGCATCGTGGCGGTGGGTACCGCCGTGGCCACGGGGCGTGTCGGTGTCGAGGCACCGTCCCCACCGTTGTCGCTACCGTCGCCGCAGCCCAAAACACTGCCGCACAGCAGCAAGCCGCCGAGTATCGATCGCCGCAATCGTGTCGTTCCCATGATCGCCCCCTGCAAGAGTGGGCGCGGCAGCCTCCTTTTGGCGGTCAGCTTCTCGCCCACGGCGAGGCACTGTGCGGCTATCGTGCCAGCACGCGCGTGGGTCTGGCTCCGCAGGCCAGGGAGCGCAGACCACCAACCACCCTGCCAATTCCTGCCGGGCAGGCTCGAATCGCCCGTGCCATCCTTTGCAGGGTGAGCGCCGCTCTGCGGCGGCGCCGACGCGGAGCGTTCGTTGCGAGCGACAACGGGCCTGTGAGAACGCTCACAGCCCGAGCTTGCGCAGCTTGTACCAGAGCGTGCGCTCGCTGACCCCGAGTCGCCGGGCGGCCTCGGCCTTGTTGTCCTTGGTGGCGGCGAGGGTACGCAGGATCTGCCGGCGCTCGAACTGCTCGACGGCGACGCCGAGCGACAGCTCAGCGTCGCCGTCCTCCGCCTCGGGCTCGGCCTCTGGGGCTGGCGCGGCGGACGGCACGTCGATCATCGGCCGGAAGAAGCGCGCCGGCACCTCGGCGTCCGCCGACAGCACCGCGGCGCGCTCCATGAGGTTGCGCAGCTCGCGCACGTTGCCGGGCCAGCCGTAGCGCCGCAGCAGCTCCACGGCGTCGGCGGCGAGGCGCATCGGGCCCTTGCCGATCTCGCGCGCGACGCGCGCCAGCATCAGCGGCGCCAGGACGTCGATGTCGGCGACGCGCTCGCGCAACGGCGCCAGGTGAATCTCGAAGGTATTCAGTCGGAAGTAGAGGTCGCTGCGAAAGCGTTTCTCGGCGATCGCCGCCTTGAGGTCCTGATTGGTCGCCGAGATGATGCGCACGTCGACCGGCACGCGTTTGTTGGTTCCGAGCGGTTCGACGCCGCCATCCTCGAGCACGCGCAGCAGCTTGGCTTGCAGCGCCAGCGGCATATCGCCGATCTCGTCGAGGAACAGGGTACCG
>CAYYWP010000335.1:0-3081 GCA_964475125.1 uncultured Binatia bacterium (SeqCode)
GCTCACCCTTCGACGGGCTCAGGGCATGTCCTGAGCTTGTCGAAGGGTGAGCGGAAAAGTGCAATGAAATCGGGGCGGGGTTCCGCTCTCCTGAGCTCGTCGAAGGATGAGCCTGTCGAAGGATGAGCCCGTCGAAGCATGGGGAGGGGTTTTTCAGCATCCTGTTAGGAACGCCGAGCCGATCGTGCGCATAGCCAAGCCGGCGCCTGGCCCCTCTCACCTAGCCAGCTCGACCTGATCGCCGCGACGCACGAAGCAGCGCTCCTCGTTGTTGGTGAACGAGCGCGCGGCGTTGTTGGGATCGCGGAAGGAGTCGCGGCGGGTGTACGAGGCGCAGGCGCCGGTGGCGGTGGGCCTGATGGTGATGCCGCTGAACTCGACGTCGAGGTCGTTCTGCGCCGCTAGCGCCGAGGCCAGCACCTGACAGCGCGCGGGGCTGAGGGGATGGCCTAGCGGCGACGCGCCGCCCGTGGGCACCGATTCCGCGGCTACGCTGGGAAGGGTGGAAGCCTGCAATCCGTTCACAAAGCGAACGATTATCTTCTACATGGTGACCGATCGCAACTTGCCCCGCCGCCTCGAGCCGGTCGTGGAGCGGGCACTGGCAACCTTTCCCGTCGTCGTGTTGAGCGGGGCGCGGCAGACGGGCAAGACGACGCTGGCCCTGCATCTGCCGTCGGCCGCGCGGCGCGGCTATCGGACACTCGATGATCTGCGCGTCCTCGAGCAGGCCGCCCGCGAGCCCGATCTGTTGGTGCGCGAGGCCGAACGCCTGACGCTCGACGAGGTACAACGCGCCCCCGATCTGCTGCGGGCGGTCAAACGCGCCGTCGATGAGGATCGACGGCCCGGGCGCTTCCTGCTCACCGGGTCCGCCAATCTGCTGCTCATGCGGCACGTCTCCGAGAGCCTGGCGGGGCGCGCCGTCTACCTCCGCCTCGGCCCGCTGGCACAGGTGGAGAAGCACGCCGCGCCGGAAGAGTTTCCCTGGTCTGAGCTCACCGCCGGTGACGACAGCCGCGCAGGCGATGGCGTTCCTGCGCCAGCGCACGCGGTGCCCGCGTGCCTGGCCCGACCTCGCCGTCGAAGGGGGCTATCCGCCGGCGCAGCATCTGGACGCCGCGGCGCGGTCGCAATGGTTCGAGGGTTGGCGCGAGACCGTCACCCCACGCCCCGAGGTGTTCTATTGGCGCACGGCCGCGGGCATCGAAGTCGATTTGATCATCGAGCGGCGCCGGCGAACCCTGCCGATCGAGGTCAAGTCCACGTCACGGATCCGCGGCCGCGACGCCGCCGGCGTCGAGTCGTTCCTCGGCCAGCACCCCAGCGCCCCGTGGGGACTCGTGATCCATACCGGTGCGGACCTCCATCTGGTGTCGCCCCGCGTCGTCGCGGTACCACTCAACCGGCTCCTCGGGTGAGGCGCGGGATCGATGAACCTGAGTTGAGACGCGCCGGGTCAAGAAGGACAGAAAGGCAAGAATCAAAAGGCCAAAGTTCAGAGGGGGCGGGGATACTTCTTGCCTTTTGCCTTTTCCTTCTTGCTCCCGGCACTTACTTGGCCAACTCGACGTGATCGCCGCGACGCACGAAGCAGCGCTCCTCGTCGTTGGTGAACGAGCGCGCAGCGTTGTTGGGATCGCGGAAAGAGTCGCGGCGGGTGTACGAGGCGCAGGCGCCGGTGGCGGTCGGTTTGATCGTCACGTCGCTGAACTGGACGTCGAGGTCGTTCTGCGCCGCCAGCGCCGAGGCCAGCACCTGACAGCGCGCGGGGCTGAGGTTGAGCAGCGGGCAGAGGCTGTCGGTGCTCTTGCGCATCAGCAGGCCGCGGTAGTTGTCGAGCCACGCCTCGACCAGGGCCTCGGTGGTCATCTGCGGCGGCGGCGCGGGCGCGGCGAGCGTCGGCTCGGGCAGGCTGACCTTCCAGCGCGGCTCGAGCGCCTTCGGCAATGCCTGGCCGAAGTTGTCGCGGATCGAGGCGACGACGGTGTAGGTCTGGCCGGCAGTAGGCTCGAGCTCATAGGTGGGCTGGTCGAGCTGCGTCTCCTTGCCGTTGACGGTGAAGACGTAGCGGAAGCGCTGCGCGCCGATCGGCTCGGCGGCGGCCGGCGCGCTGAAGCGCTGTGGCATACCCGGCTTGGCGTCGATGGTGCCGGGCGGCGGGGAGACCTCGCCGAGGCGCGGCACCGGCGGCACGATGCGCACCGGCCAGGTCTTGGCGAAGGTGCGCCCGCGCTCATCTGTGGCGGTGGCGCGGATCTCGATCGGCCGCTCGCGCACCTGCTGCGGATCGTCGGCGCTGAAGCGGAAGCTGGCGCCGTCGGCGACCGTCTTGCCGTCGACCGCCCAGGCGATTTGGATCGGGGTGCCGCGCTCGCTCGCCGGTGCCGTGAGCGTGAAGACCTGCGCGCTGTCGAAGGCGAGCTTGCCGAGCTGCGCCGGCTGCGCCGTCATCGCCAGCTCGGCGGTCTCGGGGGCGATGCGCCAGTCGCGCCGCAGCGGTGCCTCGAGCTTGCCGTCGGTGACCGCCAGGGCGACGCGCTGCTCGCCGGTCACCGGCACCTCGAGGGTCGGCGTGTTGCCCCCGGCGCGCTTGCCGTCGACCGTCCACTGGTAGGTCAATGCGTCGCCATCGGGATCGGCGGCCGTGGCGGAGAAGCGCGCCGTCGCGCCTTGTCTCGCCGTCACCGCGCCGGCGGGCGGAGCGACTTCGAGGCCCGGCGGGCGGTTGACGTCGGTCACCTCCACCGTCCAGGAACGGCTCTGCTGGGAACCGCTGCCGGCGCCGACCCGCACGCTCACCATCTGCGGACGCCCGGCGGCGGCGAAATCGGGTGAGTAGGTCCAGGAGGTTTGCCCGGGTGCATCGCTCACCACCCGGTCGCCGAGCAGCCACTGGATCGGATCGGCGCCGGTGGCATCGGCGAGCTCGATCGAGAAGGTCTGCGGTGTGCCCTCGGCGAGGCGCACCGCTGCCGCCTTTGGCGACGCGGCGGCGATGCGGACAGCCGGCACGACGCCCTTGGCGGCAGGCGCCGGGCGCGCCGGCTCGCCGACGCTCTTCGCCACCGGCGGCTCGCC
>CAYYWP010000336.1:0-267 GCA_964475125.1 uncultured Binatia bacterium (SeqCode)
TCCCCTTGGCCGGCCCGAAGTCACCCAGGCGGTGACACGCGGCGCGGCCCGCTGGCTGCGCCAGCGCCGCCTGTCGCCGATCCTCGAGGTGCCGCTGGCTGACGGCCGGCGCGCGGACATCGTGGCCGTGGGCGACGCCGCCGAGATCGTCATCGTCGAGGTGAAATCCAGCCTCGAGGATTTCCGGGTCGACACCAAATGGGGCGACTACCTCAGCATCCGCCGCCACCGCTCGAGATGCCGGAGTCGCCGCCGGACTTCGTACCG
>CAYYWP010000336.1:277-3053 GCA_964475125.1 uncultured Binatia bacterium (SeqCode)
ACTTCGCGACACCCGCCACGTTCCCCCTGGAGCTGCTGCCCGTCGAGACCGGCGTGATCCTCGCCGACGCCTTCGGCGCCGAGCTGCAGCGCGACGATTTGCGCCCGCCGGACGCCACCAGACTGTCGGCCGCACGGCGCAAGGCGTTGCTGGTGCGCCTGAGCCGGCTGGCCGGCGAGCGCCTGCAGCGCCTGGCCGACCCCGCCTTCACCGCGCTCGACGGCGCCTGAGGTGTCAGGCGCCGCCCAGGCGGCGGATGGTGGCCGTGGTGCTGTGGCCCTCGGCCAGTGCCGCCAGCACGATCCGGCCGCCCCAGCTCTCGACCAGGTCGGCGCCGACCACCGTCGCGCGCGTGTAGTCGGCGCCCTTCACCAGCACGTCTGGCCGCACCGCCTCGATCAGCCCGAGCGGCGTGTCCTCGCTGAACACCGTCACCAGATCGACATCGGCCAGTGAGGCCAGCACCGTGGCGCGAGCCGTCTCGCCATTGACCGGCCGACCCGCGCCCTTGAGCCGGCGTACCGAGTCATCACTGTTGAGCCCGACGACCAGCCGATCGCAGGCCGCGCGCGCCTGGCGCATCAGCGAGACGTGGCCGGGATGCAGGAGATCGAAGCAGCCGTTGGTGAAACCGACCTTCAGGCCGGCCCGGCGCCAGCGCGCCACCTCGTCACGCAGCCGCGCGAGGTCGGCGATTTTGGAGGCGTGCGGGTCGGCACCGCCGCTGCCCAGCAGCCCACGCGCCAGCTCGGCCAGCGAGCAGGTCGCGGTACCCAGCTTGGCCACGACGACCGCGGCGGCGACATTGGCCAGCGACGCGGCGTCTTCGCCCGTCAGCCCGCCGCCCAGCGCGGCGGCGAAGGTGGCGATCACCGTGTCGCCGGCGCCCGAGACGTCGAACACCTCGACCGGCCGCGCCGGCACATGCAGCGCCGCACCGCCGGCGCGCACCAGCGACAGGCCCTGCGCCCCGCGCGTCGCCAGCACGTGCTCGAGGCCCAGCCTGGCGATCAGGGCGCGCGCCGCCGCCTCGATCTCGGCGTCGCTGCCGGACGGCATGCCGGTGGCGTCGGCGAGCTCGTGGCGATTGGGCGTCAAGGAGGTCGCACCGGCATAGACGCCGTACTCGCGGCCCTTGGGATCGACGATCACCGCACGGCCGGCGGCGCGCGCCGCGCCGATGATGTCGCGCGCCACGCCGTCGGCCAGCACGCCCTTGCCGTAGTCCGACAGGATCACGACGTCGCATTCCGCCAGCGACGGCGCCACGCGCGCCAGCAGGTTCTGCCGCGCTATGGCCGACAGGGGCACCACGACCTCGCGGTCCGCCCGCAGCAATTGCTGGGCGCCGCCGATGAAGCGGTTCTTGACCGTGCTGACGCGCCCGGACTCGATCACCAGCTGCGCCTCGATGGCGCGTTCCTCGCCCATCAGGCCGGCGATCTCGCGTCCTGCGGCGTCGCCGCCGGCGGCGGTGGCGAAGATCGCGTGCGCGCCCAGCGCCGCCAGGTTGCGCGCGACGTTTCCGGCGCCGCCCAGCATCGCGCTCTCGCGCTCGATGCGCAGCACCGGGATCGGCGCTTCCGGCGAGATGCGCTCGACGGCACCGTAGATGTAGCGGTCGAGCATCACGTCGCCGACCACCAGCACGCGCACCGAGCCCAGCGCCGGCAGGCGGGCGAACAGCGCATCGGTGTCGGTCATGGCTCGCCGCCCGCGAGGCCGAGCGCGATCTCGACCGCGCCACACAGCATCTGACCCAGCGTGAGGTGCATCTCCTGGATGCGCGCCACGGTCGGCGACGGCACGATCAGGCAGGGATCGGCCAGACCGCGCAGTTCGCCGCCATCGCCGCCGCCCAGCGCCACCGGCACCAGCCCCTGGCTGCGCGCCTGCGAGAGGCCCTGGAGCACGTTGCGGCTGCGGCCGGACGTCGAGATGCCCATGGCGACGTCGCCCGGCCGGCCCAGCGCCTCGATCTGGCGGGCGAAGATGCGCTCGAAGCCCAGATCGTTGCCGGCGGCGGTGAGCGTCGCGGCCTCGGCGGTCAGCGCCATCGCCGGCAGCGCGCGGCGGTCGGCGCGATAGCGCACGGAGAATTCGCTGGCGATGTGCTGCGCGTCGGCGGCGCTGCCGCCATTGCCGAAGATCATCAGCTTGTGGCCCTCGGCGAAGGCGCGGGCGCAGACCTCGACGAGGCGCGCGAAATCCTCGCGCAGCGCACGCCGGGTCTCGGCGGCGACGGCGAGATGCTCGTCGAGCTCGGAGGCCCAGTAGGCGTCGAGGGATCGCAGGCGCTGGCGCAATGTCGCGTGGGCGTCGTCAGGCACGGCGGCGATTGTGAATCAAAGGCGAGGCCATATCCACCTCGGCGATGCGATGGCAGGATGCGGGCGCAATGTCCCGACGCCGCGCCTACCGTTTCGCCGCCCTCGACAATGCGTGGATCCACGTCGACAGCGATGCGGCGCTGGAGCCATTCCATCGCCGGTTCCTCGCCCTGTGGCCGATGGTCGAAGGCAACGGTGCCCCGCCCGACATCGTCATCCAGGCGCTGGCCGACGACCTCGACGCCTTCCTGCTGCGCCACCCCGCCCTGCCCGAAGGCAGCCTGCGCGTCGCCAGCGCCGCGGAGGCGGCCAACCAGATCGTTTCGCTGCTGGTGGCCGAGGCGATCGAGCGCTCGCCGCGCCTGGTCTCGCTGCACGCCGGCGCGGCGCGGGTCGGCGACGGGGTGATCGTGCTGCCCGGCGATTCGATGAGCGGCAAGAGCACC
>CAYYWP010000337.1:0-2993 GCA_964475125.1 uncultured Binatia bacterium (SeqCode)
GGGCCGCCGATGCCTCGCCGAGATATGCAGCGAATTTCGGACTCAGGACACTAGCCCTGAAGCGAAGATAACCGGAACCACAGATGAACACAGATGAACACTGATACGGGTCATGACGGCAGGCTGGGAAGCGGCGGGAACGCTCGCGTTCGGCGAACGGACCGCGGCGCGATGGATCGTCGTTTCGACCCTCTCCCATCGGCGTTTATCTGTGTTCATCTGTGGCGTTCCTATTCGCTTTGAGGCTCGTTGCTAAACACTGTCCTCTTGCCTCCGTCCTTCACACTCAACCGCAACCTGGCGCTGTATCTGGTCAGCCGCTTTTGCGGTGGCTCGGCGATGACCCTCCTCCGCGCCGCCATCGCCTGGCACGTCTTCGAGCTGACCAATTCGGCCTTTCACCTCGGTCTCATCGGTCTGGTCCAGTTCGCGCCGGCCCTGGCGCTGACGCTCGTCGGCGGTGCCGTGGCAGACGCCTACGAACGGCGGCGGATCGTCGTCCTGGCGCAGCTCGTGCCGTTGAGCTGCGCCATCGCGCTGGTCGTGGCGACGCGATGCGACCTGGTGAGCGTCGGCCTACTGTACGGGCTGGTGTTTGTCGTCGCGGCGGCGGCGGCGTTCGAGAACCCCGCCCGCGCCGCACTGCTGCCGACCCTGGTGGCGCGCGCCGCGTTCCCGCGCGCGGTGACGCTGGCGTCGACCGTCCAGGCGCTGGCCTTCATGACCGGCCCGGCCGGCGGTGGACTGCTGATCGGCGCCGCGGGGATCGGTGCGGCATACGCCGGCGGGGTGCTGCTCATGGGCGGCTCGCTGATCGGCTTGGCCCTGTTGCATCCGACGGCGAGCGAGCCCAGGGAGCGAACCATCAGTTGGACGGCGATTCGCGAGGGGCTCGCCTTCGTCCGCCGGCAAGAGGTCGTTCTCGGCTGCATGGCGCTCGACATGTTCGCGGTGATTTTCGGCGGCGCGACCGCGCTGTTGCCCATCTACGCCCGCCAGATTCTGGCCGTGGGCCCGACCGGCTATGGCATCCTCAGCGCCGCGCTCGAGGCCGGGGCGTTGCTCGCCGCTCTGGTGATGGTGTTTCTGCCGCCCATTCAACACGCCGGGCGCGCCTTGCTGATCGCGGTGGGCGTGTTCGGCGCGGCGACCATCGGGTTCGGCCTGTCGACCTGGTTTCCACTCTCGATCGCGTTCTACATGATCTGCGGCGCGGCGGACCAGGTGAGTGTCGTGCTGCGCAATACGGCCGTCCAACTGTCCACCCCCGACCCCCTGCGCGGGCGCGTCAGCGCGGTCAATTTCATCTTCATCGGAGCGTCGAATCAGCTCGGCGCGGCCGAATCCGGTTTCGTGGCAGCGCTGACCAACCCGGTGTTCTCGGTGGTCAGCGGCGGGATCGGCACGCTGCTCGTGGTGACGGCCGTTGCAGCCCGTCTGCCCCTGCTGCGGCGCTATCGGATCGGCGGCGGTTGAGCCGTGCGCGACCTGCAGGGCGGCAGGCGCGCAACAGGGCGGTCGCTGACGATGGCAATTGCCCGAATGCGGCGATTGCGCTACGCAGCGTCGGCAACGGTCGGCAGCCGCCGTTTGGCTGTGTGGACAAGAGGAGGTCCCATGATCGGGTGGCAGAGAATCGTGCAGGCGTCTGTCCTGGCAGCGGTGTTCGGTGGTGGGTTCGTCGCCGGAGTCAGCTTTCAGCGGCCGGTCGAAGCCCAGATGGGCGACGTGATGAAGAAAGCGGGAGAGGCGGCCGCCGGGCAGGGGGGAGCCCTGGGGGCCGCGGCCAGCCTGGGTACGTCGATCACGGAGATGCAGGAGCACGTCAGCGGCTTGCAGAAGAACATCGATACGCTGAAGAAGATCCAGTCGTCGCTCGGCGGCTGACGTCAGCCGGGATCGCGCGCAGCCGACGCGGCGACGGTGGCGGCTCGCCCGCCCGCAGCTCCCACGGGCACCGTCGCCTCGGGCTGCGCTCGCCCGATCGCACCGGCTGGCGCCGTTGCCGTTGGGAGCTGAAACACTCCCACTGCCTACCCATGGCCGCCGAGTGTGGTACACGTGCCGCTGGCACCGCGGATGTCGCAGCAGAGTCTGACCATACTCAGCACCGCCGCCATCGTGCTGAGCGGAGCCGGCCTGCTGATCGGCTGGTACTGGATCCGAGCCCGCGGCGACCGCGATCGGCACCGCGCCGCGATGTTGTCGGCCGCCGCATTCGCCGGTCTGTTTCTCGTTCTCTACGTCACGCGTTGGGTCATGTACGGCTCCAAGCCGTTCGCCGGGACTGGCCCCTGGCGGGTGTTCTTTCTCGCCACGTTGCTGCCGCACATCATCCTGGCCACGGCGCTTGCGCCGCTGGTGCTGCGGGTGATCTATCTGGCCCTGATCAAGCGCGATTTCGTCGCCCACCGGCGCCTGGCGCGCATCACCCTGCCGCTGTGGTTGTATGTGGCCGTCAGCGGCTGGGTGATCTATTACCTGTTGTACGTCCGATCCTATTGAGTCACGGCGAGGGCACTGCGGATCGATGAGGGCGAAGAACGCGGCCCGCCAGGTCGCGGCGGTGGTGCGCCGACGGCCGCACGCGGCAGAGCCGACCCAGCTCTTGCTCGAGCATGCGCTCGACTTCACGCTGATCGCCGACGCCGCCGGCGTGGTGCGCGCGGCGAGCCCGTCGCCAGGCGCGCGCGGCGGCGCGGCTCCGCAGATTGCCGTCGGCCAGTCGCTCTTCGACCTGGTCGAGCCGGGCGACCGCGCCACGTTGAGAGCGGGGATCGCCGGTCTGTGCACGCGGGGCGGGCTGCATGAATTGGGCGAGTTCCGCGTCCGCGTGGCGGATGGCGACTGGCGCGCCTTCGAGGGGGTGGGTCGCAACGCCCTCGACGATCCGCGCATCGGCGGGCTGATCATCACCTGGCGCGACGTCAGCGACCGCAGGGCTTACGAGCGCAGCCTGGCGGAGAGTCGCCGCGAGCTCGCGGCGCGGCTCC
>CAYYWP010000338.1:0-2969 GCA_964475125.1 uncultured Binatia bacterium (SeqCode)
TCACCCTGAGCCCTGAGCCCGTCGAAGGGTCGAAGGGTGAGCGGAAGAGTGCCCTGAGCTGATCGATGGACGAGGGGCACCCGGTGCGGCACCCGCCCACACCGCCCATGCCGAGCCCGTCGAGGCATGAGGGCGGTGTGTTCCGGCGGGCGGTTGAACGACGCAAGTGATGGTTCGCGCCCTGCTTCGCGCTCCGATCGATGATGCCACCGCCGTCGCCGCCGCGCGGGCGGCGGACCCGCGCCTGGCTCGCGTCCTGGCGTTGTGCGCGGCCGCGACGGCGTCGTGGTGGGTCTACGTGCCGATTCACGAGCTGCTGCACGTGCTCGGCTGCGTGGCCGGCGGCGGGTCGGTGCATCGCCTGGAGATCGATCCGATCTACGGCGCCGCCCTGTTGCAGCGCATCTTTCCCTTCGTCGCGGTCGGCTCCGAGTACGCCGGCCAGTTGACCGGCTTCGACACCCGCGGCAGCGACCTGACGTACTTGCTGACCGACTTCCTACCCTTCGTGCTGACGATTCTCGTCGGCGTACCCGTGCTGCGTGCCGCCGCGCGCGCCCGCCCGGGGATCGGCCAGGCGGCGCTGCTCGGCGCCGCCCTGCCGCTGGCCCTGGTGCCGCTGTCGTCGCTCACCGGCGACTACTTCGAGATGGGTTCGATCATCGTCTCGCGCCTGGTGGCGATGTCGATCGCGCCGCCGGGCTTCGAGGTGGCGCGCTGGCGGAGCGACGATCTGTTCAAGAAGGCCGCCGAGTTGTGGTCGGCCGACGGCGGCATCGCCGACGGGCTGGGAATCGCTGCTTCGTTGGCCATCGGCGGAATCCTGGCCTGGCTGACCTACGCGGCCGGCGCCCTGTGTAGCGATGCGTTCACACGGCACCGGGGAGCCACTGGCGCTCGCACGGCCGATCCGAAGGGCCGGTGAGCCTCGTTGCCGGCCGTAGCTGCGCGACCGATGCCCGCCGGCAGCGCGCAGCGCCGCCGGGAGGCGTTACGGCGCCGCACTGCCGTGTCTGTCCCAGCGATCAGCGCCGGGCGGTGGCGCGCGCCGGCGTCGGACGCGAGCGCCCGGGCAGGCGCAGGCGTTTCACCTGCTGCTGGATGACGCGGTCGACGCGCGCCAGCAGGGCGCGGCTGGAGGCGTATTTCTCGATCATGTAGCTCAGATCGCCGAGGTCGTGGATGAGGATCTGCACGGCGCGCTCGCGCTCGTTCTCGCCTTTCAGCGCGGTGAGCAGGTCGAGGACCAGGTCCTCGATCTCGGAGGACTCGATCTTCAGCGCGGTTTCGAGCGCTTGCGTCAGGGTGAGGTGGGGACCGACCTCCGATTCGGCCTTGCTGAGCAGGTTGCGCAGGCGCGTCACGTGGGCATGGGTCAGCCGCGGTGCGGCCGGCAGGCTGCGCGGCGCGCAATCGAGCAGGCCGGCCACCATCGCCAGCGCGCCGTAGTGCCGCGACTCGTGCTCGGCCATGTCGAACCAGAAGGCGCGCACCTCATCCGGGCTGGTGAACAGGCTCTCGTATTCGCAATAGAGCTGCATGGTGCGGCGTTCGAGATCCATGGCGACGCTGATCAGCTCGCGCAGCACCTCCGGCGGGCGCACTCCGGCTGGACGCTCGGTGGCCACCTTGCGGACGGCTGGCATGCGGCGCCTCTAGCAGGCGACAGCGCAGCGTGCCAGAGGCGACCGGATCCTCACGCTTCCGAGCGGCGGCGGGACGCGTCGTCCTGGCCGAGCAACGCCAGGCGAATGAGGTCGGCCAGCGAGCCGGTCCCGAGCTTTTCCATCAGCCGGGCGCGGTAGGCCTCGACCGTCTTGATGCTGAGCCCGAGGTCGGCGGCGATGACCTTATTGCTCTGGCCGGCGAGCAATCCGTGCAGGACGTCGTGCTCGCGCGGACTCAGCAAACGCAAGCGGGCGGCGGCGATGTCGCGGTCGGCGTTGCGGCGGCGTGCCGCCTCATCGTGCGCCAGTGCGGCGCGGATGCGGTCGAGCAGCGTCTGCTCGCTGAACGGCTTCTCGATGAAATCGAAGGCGCCGGCCTTCATCGCCCGCACCGCCAGCGTCACCTCGGCGTAGCCGGTGATGATGATGATCGGCAACAGGGCATTGCGCGCCACCAGCTCGGTCTGCAGATCGAGGCCGCTCATGTCGGGCATGCGGACGTCGAGGATCAGACAGCCGGCGGCGTGGGCGCGGTATGCGTCGAGAAACTCCCGGGCGCTGGCGTAGACGCTGACCGGCAGGCCGACCGATTCGATCAGCCAGCGCAGCGAGGAGCGCATCGCCGGGTCGTCGTCGACGACGTAGACGGTCGGGTCGATCGCGTGCCCGGTGTCGATCGCGGATGCCTGCTGAGCCATGTGGCCACCCAGTGCGCGGCACCATACTCTGCGGATGAACGCAGCATCAACCGGTGGGTCTCACCGGCTTGGAGAGGTCGCCGGCCTGTGGTTCAATCCCGCCGTGGGCGTGGATCGAGACAACCGGGAGGGGCCATGGACAGCAGCCTAGCTGAACGGACGTGCATCCCGTGCCGCGGCGGCGTGCCGCCGCTGGGCGCGGCCGAGATCGGACCGCTGCTGGCGCAGATCGATGACTGGACGGTGGTGGAAGGCCACCACCTGGAGAAACGGTATCGGGTCAAGAACTTCGCCCTCGCGCTCGATCTGGTCAACCGCATCGGCGCGATCGCGGAGGAGCAGAATCACCATCCCGATCTCAGCCTCGCCTGGGGACGCGTCGGCGTGCAGATCTGGACCCACAAGATCAACGGTCTCACCGAAAGCGACTTCGTGTTCGCTGCCAAGTGCGATCGCGCCTTCAACCAGCAACAAGCGAGCTCACCGTGAGTTGAGCGAACGAGCGATGGCGACGAGCTGTAGCCGCGGGACCTGTGCCCGCCGGCAGCGCAAGCGCGCTGCCCGGCAGGGTGGGGCGCGGCGACGTCGCCCGGCGCCGTATTGT
>CAYYWP010000339.1:0-2894 GCA_964475125.1 uncultured Binatia bacterium (SeqCode)
CCGTCCGCGCGCACCTGGGCGTAGTCGCGGACCCGGCGGAGCAGGCGATTGGCGACGCGCGGCGTGCCGCGCGCCCGGCGCGCGATCTCGGCGGTGCCCGAGGACTCGATCGGGACCTCGAGCTTGGCCGCGGCGCGGCGCACGATCTCGGCCAGCTCATCGCGCTGGTAGAAGTCGAGCCGCAGGCTGACGCCGAAGCGATTGCGCAGCGGCGCGCTCAGCGAGCCGGCGCGCGTCGTCGCGCCGATCAGGGTGAAGCGCTTGAGCTCGAGCTTGATCGAGCGCGCCGAGGGACCTTGGCCGATCATGACGTCGATCTGGAAGTCCTCCATCGCCGGGTACAGGTACTCCTCGACGACTCGGTTGAGGCGATGGATCTCGTCGATGAACAGGACATCGCCCTCTTCGAGATTGGTCAGCAGGGCGGCGAGATCCCCCTGGCGCTCGACGACCGGTCCGGAGGTCGCCCGCACGTTGACCCCCATCTCGCGCGCGATGACGTAGGCCAGCGACGTCTTGCCGAGGCCGGGCGGGCCGTAGAGCAGCGTGTGGTCGATGCTCTCGGCGCGCCGGCGCGCCGCATCGATGGTGATGCGCAGGTTGGTCTTGACCGCCTCCTGGCCGATGTAGTCGGCCAGCGTGGTGGGGCGCAGCGCCGAATCGAGCGACGCCTCGTCGGCAATCGGCTCGCCGGACAGCAGTCGGTCGGCAAGCTCCGGTTCGCTCATCCGCTCAGCCTTCGCAGTGCCCGTCGGATTATCTCGGCCAGCTCACGCGCGCCGTCCGCCACCGCGGCGCGCACGGCGCGCTCCGCCTCGTGCTGACGGTAGCCTAGATTGACCAGCGCGGAAACCGCTTCGGCATCACCGGACACGCTGCCGCGGCCAGGCGCCGCGGGGGTCGCCTGCAGGGCGCGGACGCGATCTTGCAACTCGACGATCAGCCGTTCGGCGGTGCGCTTGCCGACGCCGGGAACGGCGACCAGACGGGTGACGTCTCCGGCGCCGAGCGCCTCGCTCAGCTCCTCGGCGGGAAGACCGGAGAGAATGTTCAAGGCCATGCGCGGCCCGATGCCGGAGACGCCGATCAAGGCACCGAACAGCGCCTGCTCGATCGGGCTGACGAAGCCGAACAGCTCGAGCGCCGTCTCGCGCAGGTGGGTGTGGATCCCGAGCGTCACCTCGGCCCCTTCGATCGGCAGGGCGGCGAACGCCGTCAGCGACACATGCACCCGGTAGCCGACGCCGTGCACGTCGACGATCAACGCCTCCGGCGCTTTGACCACCAGGCGTCCGGTCAGGCGCGCGATCATCGCCGCCAGCTGCGCCGGCCGCCGCCAGCACCGCCCCAAGCGGCGCGCGAGCTGGCCACCAAGGCATTGAACTGCCCGGCGTAGACGTGACAGATCGCCGTGCCGAGCGCGTCGGCTTCATCCTCGGCGAGGGCACCGCCGACGTTCAGCAGGCGTGCGACCATGAACTGCATTTGCGCCTTGGCGGCGCGGCCACTGCCGGCGACCGCGACCTTAATCTCCGCCGGGCTGTACTCGACCACCGGTACGCCGGCCCGGCTCGCCGCCACCAGGACGGCGCCGCGCGCCTCGCCGAGGCGAAAGGCCGACTGTACGTTGTCGCCGACGAAGGTCTGTTCGAGCGCCAGCACTGCCGGCAGCAGGCGGGCGCACAGCTCGCCCACCGCATCGCAGATCGCCGCCAGGCGGTCGGCCCGCGCCCCGCTGACGCGGAGCACACCGCTGGCCAGGCAGGTGACCTGCACGCCGCGCGCCTCGACGACGCCCCAACCGAGACGCAGGGTGCCTGGATCGATGCCGAGGACGCGTACCGCGCCGCCCCCTGAGTCGCGATCCCTGCCCGCGCTGCGCGACGACCGCTCCACCCCACCTCCCCGCCTCGCGCTGCCGCGCCGACTCAGGCAGCGCTCAGCCGTTCGAGCTCTTCCTGCGGGATATCGATGTTCGACGCCACTTCTTGGACGTCGTCGTGATCTTCCAACTCATCGAGCAGCTTCAGGGTCTGCTCGGCCTGCGTCCCCGTCAAGCTCAGCGTCGTCGACGGCACCATGCTGACGCTGGCACTGCTGGTCGGCACGGCGGCGGCTTCGAGCGCCGCCTTGACGGCCTCGAACCTGTCCGCGGCAGTGGTCACCGTGAAGCTCTCTCCATCGTCGGTCACGTCCTCGGCCCCGGCCTCGAGCGCCAGCTCCATGAGGCGGTCCTCGTCGACCGCGGTCTTGTTCACCGAGAGGAGGCCGCGCTTGGAGAACATCCAGGCCACGCACCCCGACTCGCCCATGCTGCCGCCGAAGCGGCCGAACAGATGGCGCAGCTCGGAGACGGTCCGGTTGCGGTTGTCCGTCATCGCCAGGACCAACACGGCGGCGCCGCCGGGGCCGTAGCCCTCGTAGGCGACCTCCTCGTAGGTGACGCCTTCCAACTCGCCGGTACCCTTCTTGATGGCCCGATCGATATTGTCGCTCGGCATGCTGTTCTGGCGCGCCACCGTGACCGCCGTGCGCAAGCGCGGGTTGGCGTTGACGTCGCCGCCGCCGAGCTTGGCCGCCACCGTGATCTCCTTGATCAGCTTGGTGAACAGCTTACCGCGCTTGGCGTCCTTGGCGGCCTTCTTGTGCTTGATCGTGCTCCACTTGGAGTGGCCTGACATGTGAGAACCCCGGCCGGGAAGTGTGCAAATGGGTAGCACAGGAGCGGCGAGGAAGGAACCCGGCGCTGCCCCGTGCGCCGGCACATCCGGGCGTGGGCGACACCGGGCAATCGGATGCTTAGGCGGAGCCCTGCAACAAGGCGTCGAGCTCGCCGGCCTGCTCGAGCTCGTACAATTCGTCGAAGCCACCGATGGACTGCCCGCCGATGAAGA
>CAYYWP010000340.1:0-2888 GCA_964475125.1 uncultured Binatia bacterium (SeqCode)
GCGCCACGACGTTGACCCAGTCGGGCCCCTCGACGACGTGGTAGGGCGCGAGCGTCTTGCCGTTGGCGAGCCGCACCGTGTCGCTGCGCAAGGTGAGCCAGCGGTCGCGGTAGGTGTAGGTCGATTCGAGGCGGGTCCAGGGCGCGATCGGCTTCACCAGCGGAGCTCCCTGCGGAGCTTCGCCAGCGTCCCGAGCTGGCGCTCGTGGTCGCCGCCAGCAAACCGCACGCAGAAATGCTGGACGCCCGCGTCGCCGTAGCCCTTGAGGAACGACGCCACTGCCGCCGCCGGGCCACCGAAGCACATCTGCCGCTTGCGGATCACCGCGGCCGGCTGGTTGTAGTAGCGCTCGAGGTAGCCGTTGATCTGCGTGTCGGCGCGCGCCGCATCGTCGTCGATGGCGAGCGTGATGTACTTCGCCGCCGTGAGCTTGGCCGGATCGCGACCGGCCGCGCGCGCCGCCTTCTGCACCTCGGCCCATTGCACACGGTACTCGTCGGCCGTCGGCCCGTTGGGGAACCAGCCGTCGAAATGCTTGCCGGTGCGCTCCCAGCCCTCGGGCACCGAGGCGGCGTTCCACAGCGGCGGGCCGCCCGGCCGATGCGGCGTCGGGCCGAGCACCGCCTTCTTCATCTTCCAGCGGCCGTCCCAGTCGACCGGCTTGCCGGACCACAGGGCGCGGCAGAGCGCCATGCCTTCGACCAGCCGGCCGACACGCTTGTCGAACGGCACGCCGGCCGCCTCGAACTCCGCCCGCGTGGTCGGCAGGTCGGCGGCGATGCCGATGCCCAGGATGATGCGGCCCTCGCTCACCCGATCGGCCGTCGCCACCTGCTGAGCCAGCACCACCGGGTTGCGCAGCGCCGGCAGCAGCACGGCGGTGCCGATCTCGACCTTGCGGGTGCGCGCGGCGACCGCCGCCATCAGGGTCAGCGGATCGTGGCGCGGCCGCGCCAACAGAGAATCGCCGATCCACACCGAATCGAAGCCGAGCGCCTCGGCGTGTTCGGCGAGCCTGAGCAGCGATCCGGTTTCGTGCTGGTCGGCCATGACCCGCTCGCGCGTCGGCAGCAGGTATCCCAACCGTGGCATCGATGTCCTCCCGAGGGTTCGCGGGAGTTAACCACGTCTGCGGCGCCGGCGTCAGCGAACTCCATACGTGGCAAAGATGCGCTCGACCGAGGCGTCGAACTTGAGCGCGGCCGCCTTGTCGGCCTCCGAGCCTTTCGAGTTGCCGAGCCGCGCCTTGGCGACGCCGCGGCCGAACAGCGCGACGGCGCGATGGGGGGCGACCTTCAGCGCGGCGTCGTACTCGACCACGGCGTTGCGCGGGTCGTTCACCAGCAGGCGCACCAGGCCCTGCGTTTCGCGCACCTGCGGATCATTGGGCAGCAGCTTCACGGCCTCCTGGCAGTCGGCGCGGGCGCCCACGAGATCCTCCTTGATGATGACCCGCGCGAGACAGCGGTTGTTGTACGCCAGCGCCATCGTCGGATCGGCAGCGATCGCAGCGCTGTAGTCGGCGATCGCCTGGGCGTAGTCGCCGCGCGTGAAGTGGGTGACGCCGCGATCGTAGAGATCCTGTGCGCTCGCCAGCGGAGCGGGGCGCAACCAGTCGACGTCCGACGGGCTCGGCGGCGATCCGGCAGCCATGGGGGCCGGGCCGAACTCGATCCGGTCGACGCGCCAACCCATCTCCCACAGCGACAGGGTATAGACGAACACGGCGCTGGCGTAGGTGTCGTTCTTGACGAAGAAGCCCTCGCCGACCCTGCGGCCAAGGCAGTTCACGGTGCGTGCCGCCGTCCCATACAGCGCCCGGTCGGAAACGTAACGCACGTAGAAGACGATCTCGACTTTCGCCAGCTTGTCGCGTCGCGCCCAGTTCCGGAGGTCGCTTGAGGCGTAACGGAAATAGGGGGCGCACTCGGGCGAACTGAGGCGCTCCTGAAAATCGGCCTCGACGGTGGCCACGATGGGCTGCTCGAGCATCGGCTCGGCGGCCGCCAGCGCCGGCGCGAGACAGGCGGTCGCGGCCGCCACGAGGAGTGTGAGAATTCGCACGGTGATTGCCCCAATATCCTGCTATCGCGCTGCGAACCTTGACCTCGATCAAATCGTTAACCCCGAGCGCGGAGCATGATGAATCATCATGGAGAGCCGCTCATGCGGATGCTTGCGCTACTGACCGCCACCGTGATCGCCACGGCGGCGATGGACCAGCCTGCCGGCTGGCGCGTCGAACCGGGCGTCGACCCGCCGAGCTACGCCGTTGCCGTTCCCCGGTCCACGACACTCAACGTCGACACCGTCGTGCTGATGTGCGAGCCCGCCGGCAACGGCCGCGTGCTGCAGCTGCAGCTCTACCTCACCGAGGAAGGCCCGCTGCTGCCGAAGTCGGCAACGGTGGACGCGCTCAAGGAGCGGCCGCGGGCGGAAATCGTGATCGACGGCCGCTCCTTCACCGCCGAGATCCTGTTCGCCGACGCCTACGTCGTGCTGGCCGACTCCTTCAAGGACGGCATCCCGGCCCTCTCTCCCGCGCAGCTCGACGCCCTGGCGAACGGCCGGCAGATGACCCTGCGGTTCGACCTGGTCGGCGGCCCGGCCATCGACGGCGATGTCGTGATCGACCTGGCCGCCGGCAAGACCGCCATCTCGGCCGTCCGGCGCTGCGCCACGCCACCCGGCAGCGACCCGCCGAACATCGCCCGCGCTCCGCACTGACTTTCAGAGTCCGGAGAGCGGGAAGCCACGGGGTTTGGCGTTCTGCGGCCGACGCCCGGTGATCAGGGCCCGCGCGTCGTCTGGCCGGCCGGCGCGCAGCAGGGCGCAGGTCACGGTGTATTCCAGGAGGTCGCGCTGGGCGCGGCTGCCGCCGACGCGCT
>CAYYWP010000341.1:0-2876 GCA_964475125.1 uncultured Binatia bacterium (SeqCode)
CCCCGGTACGGACTTCCTGTGTACGCTCGACAGGGGCGGCAAGGGCAAGCTCGGCCCGAACGACATGCGCTGGTCGCTGCGCGGCGAGCGCATCACCTTCACACCGGATGGAGCGCCATCCATCGCGGGCACCTGGCGTCTCGAAGATGGGGTTCTCCTGCTGTCGTGGTCCGACCAGCAGCTGCGGCTGGTCCGCGACGACATCGCCGCGAAGTCGGCGAATCCCGTGGCGGAAGGCTACCAGGCGATGGCGGCGTCCGACTGGCCGGGGGCCCTGGCGGCGCTGCAGAAGAGCGTCCAGGCAGCGAAACCGGCGGATGCCAGCCTGCCCGGTTTGCACGCCGCCCTGGCGAAGTGTTACCAGGCGCTGGGTCGGCAGGAGGAGGCGCGCGCCGAGTTGGCGACCGTCCGCAAGCTCGCCGCCGAACGCGCGGACCTCGGTGCCAAGGAGGCGCTGGCCACCGCGCTGACCGCCTGCGGCCGCGAGGAGGAGGCCGCGGCGGCGACCGAGCAGGCCATCGAGGCTGGCTCTCGTACTCCCGACCTGTGGGTGCAGTATGCGCAGTTGGTCGACCAACGCGG
The DNA here is from genome assembly GCA_964475125.1 of uncultured Binatia bacterium (SeqCode). Classification (GTDB taxonomy): domain Bacteria; phylum Desulfobacterota; class Binatia; order HRBIN30; family CADEER01; genus CAYYWP01. The sequence continues at coordinate 583 of CAYYWP010000341.1, forward strand.
CGACATCGACGCTGCCCGCAAGGCGATCGATACGGCGATCGAGCTCGCGGTGGCCGCCAAAGGGAGCGCCTTGCCGGCCCTCTACCGCACCAAGGCGCGCCTGAGCCGAAACACGACCGACTTCGTCGGATACGCGGGTGCCATCGTCGACGCGTACATGCTGGACGGCAATCGTGGCCTGACCCGGCAGCAGTTGGGCAACTGGCAGGCCCCGACGGAAGCCAGAGTCGAAGCCATGCAGCGCGCTTGCTCCGACCGCATGCTCACGGCGGACGACGCCAAGACCTTGATGACCTTGTTGCGGGAAACGATGGGCGAAGGCACCGAGGCGTGGCACCAGACGCTGCGCGGTCACCTGCAGCAGGCGATCCGCCGCTGCCGCGAGGTGGGTGCGAAGCCAGTGCTCGGCACCCATCCCATGGTGGTCGGTTACCGCGAGATGCTGCGTCTGCTGGCCGAGGACGAGGGCGTGCCGCTCGTCGAGAACGACATGGCGTTCGCCGCCATTCGCAAGAAGGAGCCGGGGCGTGTGCTCACCGTCGCCGACGGTCACTGCAACGACGATGGCTACGGCGTCATGGCGCAAGGCTTCGCCGCCGCGATCCGCGGGCTCCTCGCGTCGGGCAGGCGCTGAGCGGCGGGGTGCAGGGCGCCGCCGGCGGGGGACGGTCCGAGGCCGCAGCTTCTTGCCTGCTCCCGCTGCCAGGCCGCGCGGGGCGGAGACCACTCGGAACGGCGCGTGCGGCGATGCCGCCGTCGCCGCGCCGGGCTATCGTCTCGCCAATGCCCGCCGTCTCGACCGTCCTCGCGCTCGTGGCCGGGTGCCTGCCGCAGACGCCGACGCCGCCGACGGCCGCTGCCGTCACCGAGCCCGGCCGCACGCTCACCCGCCCGCTCGATGTCGTCATCGGCGGCCGCGCCGCCGACGGGGGCGAGCGCACGCTGGTGGTGCTGCTCGACCCGTCGCCGACGCTGGCCGGCGGCGGCTTCGTCGACGCGTTCGCCGCCGCGCTGGCGGCCAACGCCAAGGCGGTGGCCGGCACCCGCATCGGCCTTTGCGTCACCGGCAGCAAGGACCCGGTGGTGGTGGCGCCGACCGTCGACCACCAGGCGGTGCTCCGCGCCATGCGCACCGCGGTGGCGCGGCCCGCGGGTGACTTCCAGAACGTGTTCGCCGCCGCGCGCGCCGCGGTCCCGGCCTTCGGCGGCAACTCGGGCGAACGCGTGCTGCTGATCGCCGCGCTGGAGAACGGCGATGTCGAGGACGACGTCGAAGCGACCGTCGCCGTGCTGCAGAAGGCCAAGGTGCGCGTCGAGATGCTGACCTCGGAGGCGACCCTGGCCGACAGCTACTGGGCGGCGCACCCGCACCACGACGTGCCGCGTGACGCGCAGATGACCGGCGCTGACGGCGGGGTGATCGACCTGCCGTGGGGCTGGCTTTTCCAGCGCGACTCGGCGAACGAGACGACTCCCGCCGGCTTTGCGCCGTGGGGCTACAGCCGCCTCGCCGCCGCCACCGCGGGCCGCGTGTTCCTGCACGCGACCAGCAAGCAGACGCGGCACAGTTGCGGCGCCAACCTGGAGTGCCTGTTCTGCCGCGGCGAGCACACGCCGCCCGATGACGTGTGGCACAGCGCCCTGCTGGCGCAGGTGGCGCCGCTGGTCGGTTCGCGCGCCGACAGCCTCGCGGCGATGGCGCGGGACCCGAGTTGCCGCGCCATGGTCGACACCTGGCGCGCCGCGGCCAAGGCCGGGCTCCTGCGCAGCGAGCCGCCGATCAAGATCAACGCCACGTCGGCCTCGCCCGAGCGGGCGCGCGCCGGCCGCCACCTCGGGCTGACCGACAACGCCAGCTTCCCCCGCAACGCCAAGAACGCCGACCAGGCCGCCGAGCTGGCGCGGCAACTCGGCGAGGAACTGGCGGCGGAGCTGGCGCGCATCCCCGCCGACCGGACCACGCCGCGCTACGCGGCGGCGGCGCAGTACACGGTGGTGATGCTGCAGCTGACGCGGGTCAACCTGATCACCTTCGCCGCCTACTGCCGCGAGGTGGCGCCGGGACTATTCGACAACGAACCCGACCCGATGCTGCCGCCGGAGGTGCCGCCGACGCGCGGCGAGGGCCGGCCCGCCGGGATCGGCTTCCACAACCTGAGCCTCTGCCACGGCGTGAAGCCGTTCTACGCCGTCGAGCTGCCGGGTGGCGCCGCGCTGCGCGCCGAACTCGCGCGGCTCGATGCGCTGTGGATCGGCTACCAACTGCGCTGGGGCAGAAGTCCGTTCGGCCTGGC
>CAYYWP010000342.1:0-2532 GCA_964475125.1 uncultured Binatia bacterium (SeqCode)
GGCGCACGGGCTCGATCAGCCTCTGGGAGGCGACGCTCTATCAGTACGGCACCCTGCACCTGCTCTTCTTCGCCGCCTGCGCCTTTGCGATCTGCTGGGCGACCGTGGCGCTATATGTCGCCCTGCGCGACGCGCTGGGGCTGCTTCGAATTGACCCGATGGGACGGCAGGATTTGGCCAGCGACAGCCTGCTGCGCCTGACCACGCTGAGCGCGGCTGAGCTGCTGCTGCCCGCCCTGCTGCGCGGCCTGCGCCAGCTCTGGCCGTCGCACCTGCTGCTCTATGCACTCGCGGCGCTGGCGGTGCAGCGCACTGTGGCGGCACAGGCCGAGACTTACCCCGGCTGGCCGCTACAGCTTGGCCACTTCGCCGCCGTGCTCTGCTGCGCCTACCTCCTCGGGTCGATCCCGTTCTCGTTCGTCGTGGCGCGGCTCTTCGGCGTCGCCGACGTCCGGCGCGTCGGCAGCGGCAACGTCGGCGCCACCAACGTGATGCGCAGTGCGGGCCGCGCCGCCGGCGCACTGGCCTTCGTGCTCGACGCGGGCAAGGGCGCGTTCGCGGCTTGGCTGGCGCTCGGCGCCGGAGGACCGCAGTGGTTGCCACCGGCGTGTGCGGCCGCCGCGGTTGCGGGTCACATGTACCCGGTGTTCCTCGGCTTCCGCGGCGGCAAAGGAGTGGCCACCGGAGCCGGCGCTTTCCTCCCCCTCGCGCCGCTCGCGACGCTGGTCGCGCTCGTCACGTTCGTCGTCGTCGCCGCCACCACCCGCTACGTCTCGGTCGGTTCGGTGGTCGCCGCCACGGCGCTGGCTGCGGCGGCGTGGGCCACGGGCGCCTCGCAACCCACCTGGCTGGCGGCAGCCGCAACCGGCGCGGCCGTCATCTGGAAGCACCGCGGCAACCTCGCTCGCCTCGCCGCGGGTCGCGAGAACAAGCTGGGAGCGCCGCGCGCGTGAGGGTGGCCGTGCTCGGCAGCGGAGCCTGGGGCACGGCGCTGGCGGCCCAGTTTGCCCGGTGTGGTCCCGGGGTGACGTTGTGGGCGCGCGAGAGCGCGATCGCCGCGGAACTGCGCGAATCCCGCACCAATCACCTCTACCTCGGCGACACGGTGCTTCCGGAGGGCATCGATGCGACCGAGGACTTGGAGCACGCGGTCGCCGGCGCCGAGGCGGTGGTCGTCGCGATCCCTTCCCAATACGCGCGCAGCGTCTACGCGCTGGTGGCGCCGCGCATCGCGCCGGGCGCGGCCCTGGTGACGGCGACCAAAGGGCTCGAGCTCGACACCCTCCTCACGATGAGCGAGGTCGCCGCGGCCGAGGTCCCCGGCCACCCCGTGGCCGCGCTGTCCGGCCCGAGCTTCGCGCTCGAGGTGGCCCGCGGACAGCCGACCGCGGTAGTCGTGTCGAGTGTCGACAAGAGCGCAGCCGAGGCGATCCAGCGCCGCATCTCTTCGCGCTCGTTCCGTGCGTACACCAGCGACGACGTCGTCGGCGTCGAGCTGGGCGGCGCGCTCAAGAACGTGATGGCGATCGCCGCCGGCATCCTCGACGGGCTCGGCTACGGCCACAACACCACCGCCGCGCTGATCACCCGCGGGCTGGCCGAGATCGCGCGCCTGGTGTCGGCGTGCGGCGGCCGTGCGGACACCGTCGCCGGCCTGGCGGGCCTCGGCGACCTGGTGCTCACTTGTACGGGTGCGCTCTCGCGCAACCGCCAGCTCGGCCGAGCGCTCGGCTCGGGTCGCACGCTGGCCGAAGCCCAGGTCCCGTATCAGGTCGCCGAAGGCGTGCGCACGACCCAGGCGGCGTGTGCGCTGGCCGCCGTGGCAGCGGTCGAGATGCCGATCTGCGAGCGCATGCGCGCCGTGCTCTACGAGGCCCAGCCGCCGCGCGAGGCGCTGGACGCGCTCATGCTGCGCAGCCTCAAAAGGGAGTAGACTTTCTCCCGGTGTCTCCGCGCCCGCCCCTCACACCACGAGAGGACCTTTAGCGAACGATGTGGCGACTGGATTACGTCGACCAGGACCTCCCGCATACCTACGACGTCAAGAGCGGCGAGGTCGTGATCGGTCGCTCCCCCGAGTGCCAAGTGGTGCTGAAGGACTTCGGCATCTCGCGCCAGCACGCCAAGATCGTCATCGATCACGACGGACCGCGGGTGATCGACCTCAAGTCGAAGAACGGCACCCAGGTCAACGGCGTGCCGGTGGTCGAGGCGCGGCTCAAGGACGGCGACAAGATCCTGCTCGGCAAGTTCCAGATCGCCTTCTCCAAGGCGATCGAAGGGCAGGTGGTGCTCGACGAGGCGCGGCCGCTGCAAGAAGACAGCGGCGGCACCATCATCCGCTCGATCGGCGACCTGCAGAAGCTGTTCGGCAGCGGCGACACCGCCGGCACCGGCGCCGCGGTGGCGAAGCCGGCCTCGGTCGACGAGATCGAAAAATCGAACCGCATCCTCAAAGTGCTGACCAAGGTCGCGGAGACGTTGATCGCGGTGCGACCGGTGGCGGTCAGTGACGCTGCTGCGATGCAACGG
>CAYYWP010000343.1:0-2531 GCA_964475125.1 uncultured Binatia bacterium (SeqCode)
TCGACCAACAAGGTGCGCGGCTCGGCGGCCCCACTGCGCTGCTGGCCGTTGACCGTCAGCGTCAGTAGCCGCTTCTGATCGGTCGCGCGCCCCGCCGTCGCGGCCATCAGTGGCCTCCCGCCGCCGCCATCTGCTCGAGAGCCCGGCGCAGCAGCTCGGCGGCGAGATCGCGGCGATCCTCGGCCGTGGCATGGAGATCCGACGCCGGGCTCGCCTCGGCGGCAGCCATCGCCGCCGCGGCCCGGTGGGCGGCCGCGTCGTCCAACCGCTGTCCGGCCAAGGCGCGCTCCGCCGCCCGGGCTCGATACGGCACAGCGGCGAGGCTGCTGAAGCAGATACGCGCCCGCTCGATGCGTCCGTCGGCCGACAGGTCGAGCGTCGCCGCTACACCGGCCAAAGCGAAGTCGCCGTGGCGACGCTCCACTTCGAGGAATGCCGACCGCGACGTCGGCGCCTGTGGCGCCACGGTGATCTCGGTCAACAGCTCGCCGGCGGCGAGCCCGGTCGTGAGCGTCGAAACGAAGAATTGCTCGGCGCTCAGCCGCCGTTCGCCGGCGGGCCCTCGTGCGGTGAACGTGGCGTCGAGCGCCGCCAGCACGGCCGGGATCTCCGCCGCCGGATCGGCATGCGCCGCGCTGCCGCCGATCGTGCCGCGGCTGCGGATGGCCGGATGGCCGACATAGCGCAGCGCCAGCGCCAGCAGCGGCAGCTCGGCGCGGATCAGCTCCGAACGCTCCGCCGCCCGCTGTCGGGTCATGGCCCCGAGGTGCACGGCACCATCGGTTCGCAGCGCCGCCAGCGCTGCGACGCGGTTGACGTCGACCAGCACCGCCGGACGCGCCAGGCGCATGTTGAGCAGCGGGATCAGGCTCTGCCCGCCGGCGAGCACCTTCGCCTCCTCACCGTGCTCGGCCAAGACGGCAAGCGCTTCCTCGACCGTCTCCACCGCGCAGTACTTGAACCGGGGAGGTTTCAGCTGCCCAGCCCTTTCTCGAAGAGGAGTGTGTTATCCGGAGCGCCTGCTCAGTAGCAGCTCGCCTCAGGCCGTGACAACAGCCTTTTCCTGATCTTCCTATCGGACTCCCAGTCCTGCCAGCAGCGCGGGCAGCTCGCGCAGGCGGTGGATGCGGTGCACGGCGGGGGCGGCGGGGCCGAAGCCGATGAAGGTCACACCGGCGGCCAGGGCGGCTTGGCGATCGGTGTCCGAATCGCCGACGTAGACCGCCGCCGTCGGCGGCAGGCGGAAATGCGCCAGACAGTGCTCGAGCATGTCCGGGTGCGGCTTGGCCCGCGCCACGTCGTGGGCGCCGACGACGTGGGTCAGGTAGCGATCGAGCTTGAACTCGCGCACCACGCCGCGCAGCGTGCCGCCGCGGTTGGTGGCCATGGCCAGGGCGTAGCGGCCGGCCAGCGCTTGCAGCACGCGCTCGAGGCCGGGCATCGGCCGCATGAGCTGGTAGAAGGGCCCGTAGTCCACCGTGCGGCCGGTCTGCAACGCGGCGCGGCCGAGCTCGCTGTCGGCACCGAACATGGCCTCGTAGAGCTGTTGCGAGGACAGAAAGTGCGCCCGCCGCCCCCACTCCTCGCTCATCGGCGGCTGGCCGAGGCGCTCGAGCACGGCGTTGTAGTAGGCGACGTTGGCGGCGGCGGAATCGAACAGCACGCCGTCGCAGTCGAAGATCACCAGCGCGATCACCCCTGGCCTCAGGGCGCCTCGGCCGCAGGCTCGAAGATCAAGACGTACTGATACGGCAGCAGCTCCGGCTGGGCGCGCAGGCGGTAGCCGGCCGCCTCCATCTCGGCACGCACCTGTTCCGGCGCCAGCTTGTGGTCGGCCGGCGGACCTTCGGGCAGGTCGCCGGGTTTCCAGTCGATAATGGCGATGCGTCCGCCCGGCCGCAGGGCGCGGCGCAGGTTGGGGAGATAGGTCCGGCGCTGGTCGAGGTGATGGTAGGTGTCGAGGATGACGATGAGGTCGACGCTGGCGCGCGGCAGGCGCGGTGTCTCGGCCGAGGCGAGGATGGGCGTGACGTTGGCGGTGCCTTCGCGTTCGGCGCGAGCGCGCAGATGGTCGACCAGCCCCGGTTCGACCTCGATGGCCAGCACGCTGCCCTGGTTGCCGACAGCCGCCGCCAAGTGGCGAGTGAAATAGCCCGTCCCCGCCCCGAGGTCGGCGACCGCCGCACCGGGGGGAATGGCGAGCGCGGCGATCAGGGCATCCGGCTTCTGCCAGGCATCGCGCTGCGGATCGTCGAAGATTTTCTGCCAGCGCTCGACGTCATCGAAGCGGTGCGAGGTGGTGGCGCGGTCGGACGGCGTCGGCGCACCGGCGCCGAGAGTCGCCGCCGCGACAAGGGCGATCCGCACCGTGCGGCGCAAAGTCACGAGCTGCAGAGCACGAGGAGAATTCATGGCCACGGATCAACCCAGATCAACACGGATGGGCGGAGTGTCATCGGTGCTCGCATCGCACAACTTGCCGTCGGTTGGAAAACGCCGCGCTCATCCTTCGACGGGCTCAGGACCTGTCC